>NZ_QRTA01000001.1:0-391486 GCF_003457875.1 Collinsella sp. AF28-5AC
CCGCGGCGGCCCGCGCTGCATGAGCATGCCCTTCTGGCGCGAGGACCTCTAAGTCTTTCCGTTTCCGGTGCGGTCCCCCTACAACCGCACCGGCTTCGCCCGTTAAACGGGCAACACTAATACTTACGTAATTCATTTCTTCGAAAGGAATCGAACCATGGGTGTTAACCTCTCCGGCCGTAGCTTCCTCAAGCTTCTCGACCTCTCCACCGAGGAGATCGAGTACCTGCTCAAGCTCTCCAAGAACTTCAAGGACATGAAGCGCGCTGGCGTTCCGCACCGCTATCTCGAGGGCAAGAACATCGTTCTGCTCTTCCAGAAGACCTCCACTCGTACCCGCTGCGCCTTTGAGGTCGGCGGCATGGATCTGGGCATGGGCGTCACCTACCTCGATCCGGGTTCGTCGCAGATGGGCAAGAAGGAGTCCATCGAGGACACCGCCCGCGTTCTCGGCCGCATGTATGACGGCATCGAGTTCCGTGGCTTTGCCCAGGACGATGTCGAGGAGCTCGCTGCTAAGTCCGGCGTGCCCGTGTGGAACGGCCTGACCACTGAGTGGCATCCCACCCAGATGCTCGCCGACATCCTGACCGTCCAGGAGAACTTCAACTACGACATCAAGGGCAAGACTCTCGTTTTCATGGGCGACTGCAAGAACAACGTTGCTCGCTCCCTCATGGTCGTCTGCTCCAAGCTCGGCATGAATTTCGTGGCCTGCGGCCCCGAGGAGTGCATGCCCGCCGACGACGTCATCGAGGCCTGCAAGCCCATCGCCGAGGCCAACGGCTGCACCATCAAGCTGACCACCGACGTCAAGGACGGCGTCACCGGTGCCGACGTTATCTACACCGACGTGTGGGTCTCCATGGGCGAGCCCGACGAGGTCTGGGCCGAGCGCATCGCTCAGCTCACCCCGTATCGTGTTACTTCCGAGGTCATGGCTATGGCCAACCCGGGTGCCATCTTCCTGCACTGCCTGCCCAGCTTCCACGACACCAACACTACGATTGGCGCCGAGAAGTGCGAGCAGTTCGGCATCACCGAGCAGGAGGTCACCGACGAGGTCTTCGAGAGCCCCGCTTCCAAGGTCTTCGACGAGGCCGAGAACCGCATGCACACCATCAAGGCTGTCATGTACGCCACGCTCAAGTAAGAGCATCTAGCATCTCGCTCGGGGTGTATTGCTGCTCACCCCGAGCAGTTTTGTCTGGTAAATATCTTGCGTCGGGCGGTGGGCACGGCACGGAAAATCCGCTTCGCGCGAGAAAGTTAAATGATTTATGAAGGGGGGATGAGAACCATGACTGAGACCGCTAAGAAAAAGCGCGGTATGCCTTCATCGTTCACCATTCTTCTAGCTCTGCTGGCAATTGTTGCAGTTGTTACCGTTATCGTCTCCGGCACGTCCGGCGGCGCGGTTACTGCCGCCCGTCTGAGCGATTTCTGCACCGCCCCGATTAAGGGCTTCGCTGACGCTCTGCCCGTCTGCCTCTTCGTTATGATCCTGGGCGGCTTCCTCGGTATGATGACCGAGACCGGCGCTCTGGACAACGGCATCGCCGTCCTGGTGCAGAAGCTTAAGGGCAACGAGATCATGCTCATTCCCGTGCTGATGCTCATCTTCTCCCTCGGTGGTACCACCTATGGTATGTGCGAGGAGACCGTTCCCTTCTACGCCCTGCTCGCCGCTACCATGATGGCTGCCGGCTTCGACCCGATGGTCGGCGCCGCTACCGTCCTGCTCGGCGCTGGCTGCGGCTGCCTGGGCTCCACGGTTAACCCGTTCGCCGTCGGCGCTGCCGTTGACGCTCTGACCGGCGTTGACATTGCCGTGAATCAGTCCATCATCATCGGCCTCGGTGCCGTCCTGTGGATTGTCACTACCGCTATGTCCATCGTCTTCGTGATGAACTATGCCAAGAAGGTCAAGGCTGACAAGGGTTCCACCATCCTGTCGATGCAGGAGCTCAAGGATGCCGAAGAGGCTCACGGCAAGGCTGCTTCCGAGGTCCACAAGGAGGTCAAGCTCACCGGTCGTCAGAAGGGTGTTCTGATCGCCTTCGCCTTCACCTTCGTCGTCATGATCGTCGGCTTCATTCCGCTGGCCGACCTCAACGAGGGCGTCGCCAACTTCTTCGACGCTGGCGCTGTCTACGACGCCGACGGTAACGCCGTCGTCCAGGGCTGGTCTGCCCTGATCACTGGCCTGCCCATTGGCCAGTGGTACTTCGACGAGGCTTCCACCTGGTTCTTCCTCATGGCTATCCTGATCGGTATCATCGGTGGCCTGTCCGAGAAGCAGATCGTTAACACCTTTATCACCGGCGCTGCCGACATGATGTCCGTTGTTCTCGTCATCGCCCTCGCCCGTGGTATCTCCGTCCTCATGGCTAACACCGGCCTCGACGTCTTCGTCCTCGACGCTGCCGCCAATGCCCTGGCTGGCCTGTCCGGCGTGATCTTCGCTCCCATGAGCTTCCTGGTTTACTTCGGCCTGTCCTTCCTGATCCCCTCGACCTCCGGTATGGCCACCGTCTCCATGCCCATCATGGGACCGCTGGCTGTTAAGCTCGGCTTCTCGCCCGAGGTCATGGTCATGATCTTCTCCGCCGCCATCGGTGTCGTGAACCTGTTCACCCCGACCTCCGGCGCCATCATGGGCGGTCTCGCCCTGGCCAAGATCGAGTGGACGACCTGGCTCAAGTTTGCCCTTAAGCTCATCGTCGCGCTCTCCGTCGTCTGCGCCGTCATCCTGACCGTCGCCTGCGTGTTGATCTAAGTACCCAACGGGTACCCCACGGAAACCTTGACGATCCTGTAAAGGATCACCTGGTCATCGTCTGTCCGGTGGGGTCAACCCACCGGTAGACTCCTACCTTTAGCCCCCTTCCGTTCCGTGCGCGGGAGGGGGCGCTCTTGTGTTCCGGCGTTTTACCAAACGCCGGAACCACTCGACGCTGCAAGCCCGCCAGAGCGGCAATCTGACGTTCAATCGTCGGGCATGGCCAAAAGGCCTATGCCCTCCTCTTTCACGTCACCTTGCTCGCTCTGGCGGGCTTTCGCTGACTTTTGCTCCACCTGCGGCGCTGCCATTGTTGGTGCAGAGGGCGCTTTGCCTACTCTGGTGCCCGTTCGCTGGCTTTGGCTCTGCCTGTGACGTTTTCATTGTTGGTGCTGAGTGCCTTGTTTCCCGTCCCAAATGATCTACCCCGGGTCCCCGGTGGTTGCGGTGGGCGTGTTTGGTTGGTGCCTGTTGATGGTCTGGGTATCGGGGAGGGCGGGCTCCGTTATAATCGCCTAGAACATTAAATGGAAACGGGACGGGAGCCATATATGCGCCAGGGTTTCGACAACGCGAAGTATATCGAGCTGCAGGCTGCTCACATTAAGGAGCGCATCTCGCAGTTTGGTGGCAAGCTCTATTTGGAGTTTGGCGGTAAGCTGTTCGATGACTATCATGCGAGCCGCGTGCTACCGGGTTTTGAACCGGACAGCAAGTTCCGCATGCTCAAGAGCATCGCCGACGATGTCGAGGTTATCATCGCAATCAACGCGAACCACATCGAGAAAAACAAGGCTCGTGGTGACCTCGGTATTACCTATGACGAGGATGTGCTGCGCCTGGTTGACCTGTTCCGCGGCAACGGCTTTGCCGTCGCGGCTGTGGACATCACCCAGTACGCCGGCCAGCCTGCTGCCGATGTGTTCCGCAACCGCCTGAACGCGCTCGGTATTCCCGCCAAGCTGCACTATCCCATCGAGGGGTATCCGCACGATGTCGATCTGATCGTGTCCGACGATGGCTACGGCAAGAACGAGTTTGTCGAGACCACCCGACCGCTCGTCGTGGTCACTGCCCCCGGTCCTGGCTCGGGCAAGCTTGCCACCTGCCTGTCTCAGCTCTATCACGAGCACAAGCATGGCACGGCCGCCGGCTATGCTAAATTCGAGACCTTCCCGGTCTGGAATCTTCCTCTGACGCATCCGGTCAATATTGCCTACGAGGCCGCCACGGCTGACCTCGACGACGCCAATATCATCGATTCGTTCCACCTTGAGGCCTACAACAAGACCACGGTCAACTACAACCGCGACGTCGAGGCCTTCCCGGTAGTCCGTGCCCTGATGGAAAAGATCCTGGGCAAGAGCCCCTACCAGAGCCCTACGGACATGGGCGTCAATATGGTCGGCTTTGCCATCACCGATGACGATGCCTGCCGCGACGCTTCCAAGATGGAGATCGTCCGCCGCTACTTTACCGCGGTCGAAAATGTGCGCCGTACCGGCGTGGGCGATGAGCAAGTCGACCGTCTCAAGATTATTATGAAGAAAGCCGGCATCGATAAGAACTACTCACCGGCGCGCTCAGCGGCCCTCACCAGGGAGCAGCTGACGGGTGGTCCCGTGGGTGCCATGGTCATGCCCGATGGCTCCGTGGTGACCGGTAAGACCTCCACGCGCCTGGGCGCCGCAAGTTCGCTCATTATGAACGCCCTCAAGCATGTCTCGGGCGTCGACCTTGAGCTCGAGGTCATTAGCGATGAGGCGATCGAGCCCATCAGCAAGCTCAAGACGCATTTCCTGGGCAGCAAAAACCCGCGCCTCCACACCGACGAGACGCTTATGGCGCTGTCGATCACCTCGGCCACGAGTGAGACGGCCGCTCGCGTCCTTTCGGGCCTGGAGCAGCTGCGCGGTTGCGATGCCTTCTTTAGCGTGATTATCTCGCCGACGGACGAGACGGTACTGCGCAAACTGGGTATCAACGTGTGCTGCGAGCCCAAGTTTGAGCGCCGCGGTTTCTTCCATCGCTAAGTTTGAAGCACCGCGGTAATTGCATTGCATTTTGGCCGTATCGGGTTAGCGCCCGGTACGGCTTTTTGATCAATAAAGCGCCTATTTCGGCGAAAAATAGCTGTTTACCTGCCTAGAAACAATTTGAGCGGTATACAATAACCGTAACTGTTTCATCCTTAGCGGGATGCCGCATGATGGATATTACCTGCCATCGTGAGGTGTGTCGGTCGCGCACGGCGCGTTAGATGCTCGTGCTCGGTTTGAGGAGGCTGCTATGGCGGGCAAGGGTCGTGCGAGTGTCAACGATATGAAGCGTGTCGAGGTGCTGGTGTTGATGGAGATCGACCAGCAAACTGAAGACAATGGCGGGCCGTATGGTTTCTCGCGCAAAACGCTTGCCGAGCGCGTGGGGGTTTCGCCGTATCGTGCCCGCGCCGCAATCGATCGCTTGGATTCCGAAGGCATGATTGATGTCGTCTCGCGTTATAGCGACGACGGCGGTCAGCTTGCAAATGGCATTTGCCTCACCGAACGTGGCGAGTGGTATCTTGAGGGCGTCCGTACCGGCATGCTCGTTCAAGAAATGCTTGAGGACGAGGTTGCTGATCGATAGCAGCATGTAACCCTTGCCATAGCGACGCCGCCTGGGAAACCGGGCGGCGTTTTGTTTCAAGATTGAGAAATGCAATCTCACGCGAGAAAAATTGCGAACGGTCCGCGGCGCGAGTATTACAATGAAGACCCGTAAGATGTGGATAAACAACTTCTACGGGAAGCGCAGGTAACTCAATATGACCAAGCATGTGTTCGTAACCGGTGGCGTGGTTTCGTCTCTGGGCAAGGGTATCACCGCGGCCTCGCTGGGCCGTCTGCTCAAGTCGCGTGGCTACAAAGTAACGATGCAGAAGGCCGACCCGTATCTGAACGTCGACCCCGGTACCATGAGCCCGTTCCAGCATGGTGAGGTCTTCGTTACCGAGGATGGTTACGAGTCCGACCTGGACCTGGGTCATTACGAGCGCTTTATTGATGAGAACCTGACCCGCGATTCCAACTTTACGACCGGCGCCATCTACAAAAGCCTGATCGCCCGTGAGCGTCGCGGCGACTTTTTGGGCGGTACCGTGCAGGTGATTCCCCACGTCACCAACGCCATTAAGGACAAGTTCCGCCGCATCGAGGAGCAGACCGGCTCCGATGTAGTCATCACCGAGCTGGGCGGCACGATCGGCGACATCGAGTCGCAGCCGTTTGTCGAGGCCATCCGCCAGTACCGCAAGGAGGCCGGCCCCGAGAACGTCTGCTACATTCACGTGTCGCTCGTTCCCTATATCGCCGCCGCCCACGAGGTCAAGACCAAGCCCACGCAGCATTCCGTCAAGGAGCTCCGCAGCTTTGGCATCCAGCCCGATATCATCGTGCTGCGCTCCGACCACCATATCGATGACGCTATCCGCGGAAAGATCGCAAGCTTCTGCGACGTCGACACCGATTGCGTCTTTACCAACGAGGACTGCGCGAGCATTTACGATGTTCCGCAGCTGCTTGCCGAGCAGGACTTTGACCTGCGCATTTGCGAGCGCCTGGGTCTGGATCCGCGTGAGCGCGACATGAGCGAGTGGAACGAGTTCCTGCGCAAACAGAATCACGCCAACCATCACACCGACAAGGTGAAGATCGCCGTCGTGGGTAAGTACACGCAGCTGCCCGATGCGTACCTGTCGGTTATCGAGGCCCTGCACCATGCGGGCGTCTTCTACGATCGCCATGTGGACGTCCAGCTGGTCGACGGCGAGAGTCTCGACGAGCAGAATGTCTCCGAGGTTCTGGGCGACGCCTCGGGCATCCTGGTCCCCGGCGGCTTTGGCAAGCGCGCCCTGGAGGGCAAAATCCTCGCGGCCGAGTTTGCCCGTGAGCACAAGATTCCGTATCTGGGCATTTGCCTGGGTATGCAGGTCGCCGTGTGCGAGTTTGCCCGCAATGTCGTTGGCCTTGCCGGTGCCAGCTCCTCCGAGTTCGATCCGGATGGGCCGTATAGTGTCATCGATCTGATGAGCTCGCAGGAGGACGTGACCGAGAAGGGCGGCACCATGCGCCTGGGCGCCTATCCGTGCAAGCTCGCCGCCGATACCCTTGCTCGCGAGGCATATGGCGAGGAGCTCGTCTACGAGCGTCACCGTCATCGCTTTGAGTTCAACAACGCCTTCCGTGACCAGCTCGAGGACGCCGGCTTGGTTATCTCGGGTCTGTCGCCCGACGAGCGCCTGGTCGAGATGGTCGAGCTGCCGCGCGACGTGCATCCGTGGTATGTGGCAACCCAGGCTCATCCCGAGTTCAAGAGCCGCCCGACCAACCCGCAGCCGCTGTTCCGCGAGTTCGTGCGCGCTTCGATCGGCCAGCACGAGGGTGTCGACCGTCTGCAGGTGACGCCCATGAACCTCGCTACGGACTAAGGGTGCCGGCGAATAAGGAACATACCGAAGCTACTCCCTCGTCGCTCGCCGTGGCGGCGGGGGAGTATCTCGATTACCTCGCGGTCGAGCGGGGTTTGGCGCGCAACACGATTGCGGCCTATCGTCGTGACCTGACGACGTACTGCGCCTATCTGGAGCGGGCGGGTATTGTGTCTTTTGAAGAGGTGACCCGTCAGGTCGTGGAGGGCTTTGTCGCCGACCGTCGCGATGGGGGCTATTCCGATGCCTCGGTGGAGCGTGCGCTTGCGGCCGTGAAGGGCCTACATGCCTTTTTGGTGCGCGATGGGGCTGTGGCCCAAAATCCAACGGCGGCGTTGCGCCTGCCTAAAAAGGCTGAGCGTTTGCCGGAGTATCTATCGGTGGAGGATGTCTCGGCGCTGCTCGATCAAGACTTCCCCGAGGGCGAGATGGGCTTGCGCGACCATGCCATCTTGGAAGTGCTCTACGGATGCGGTTTGCGTGTGAGCGAGTTGGTGGGGCTCGATGTGGGCGATATCCATATCGACGATGGCTTTGTGCTCGTTCGTGGTAAGGGCTCGAAGGAACGCCTGTCCCCGCTGGTAGGAAGCGCGGCGCGAGCTCTGACGCTTTATGTAACTGAGGGGCGTTCTCGCTTGGCGGCCCATGCCCGCGGAACCGAGACCTCGGCGGTCTTTTTAAATAAGAACGGCCGCCGTCTGTCGCGCCAGGGCATCCATGCCATCTGTGAGCGCTACGGGCGCCAGGTGGGACTGGTGGGGCTCCATCCCCATACCTTGCGCCACTCCTTTGCCACCCACATGCTCGCGGGCGGTGCCGACCTGCGTGTGCTGCAGGAGATTTTGGGCCATGCCGATATTTCGACCACGCAGGTCTACACGCATGTCGACCGAACGCAACTGACCGAGGTCTATCTGGCGGCGCATCCGCTAGCACATCGCTAGCACCTCGCTGACCTGCATATTTATAAATATTAAATGGGACGGGCCCCAGATTGCCGATACGCACTTTTGCGCGCATGGGCAATCTGGGGCCCGTCCCATTTTTTGCCAGACACCGACGCGGTGGTGGGCCGTGTGTACCGTGGGCGGGGGAGTTTGGGGGCGATGTGAACGGCGTGTAAAGGGACGTAAAAATCGCCTCAAGGTCAACTTGAAGGTTGAGGTTCGCGGGCGTGGTTCTACAGGTGGCATCCCGCCGTTGCTGTAAACACAACATATTGTGTTTTCGAACATATGCTTGGGGGTGTTTTGCAATATATGGTGAGTGGAGTAGTGGGGCGGGGTGGGGGAAGGGGTGGGGAAAGGTGTTGAAAAATGGGGCGGTTCCCCATATTATTAATGACGTCGACAAGCGGGGTGGTTCCCCGCGTACGTGCCATCTGAGTAACCGAGGGGAGGGCGCACATGGGAATGACTGGTGCATACGAGCGCAATCTCGATGCAAAAGGTCGTCTGTCCCTGCCTGCACCCCTTCGCGAGGAGCTTGGAGAGCACGTTCGCGTGTTCAAAGCCCTGGATGTCGATGCTCTGTACGTGTTCTCTGCCGAGGCCTTCGATAAGTGGGTCGAAGGACTCTTCGCGGGTCGTGAGGGCCACGAGGGTTTTAACCCGCGTGACATTAATGACCAGAAGCTCATGAGGGCGATCAACAAGCGCACCACGTCGATGGACGTGGACAGCGCCGGTCGTATCGGTCTTTCCGAGTCTCTCCGCAAGCAGGCGAACCTCGACCGCGAGGTCACGGTTGTGGGCAACTACGACCACCTTGAGGTTTGGGATCGCGCCGCGGCCGATGAGGACGATGACGATGAGGCCCTGCTGGACCTCTTCTTCTCGTAAGGGCAAGGCACGGGTAACGGATGGAGCGTGGGATCTTGACACAAGAATATCGGCATGAACCTGTCATGCTCGGCGAAGTGCTTGAGTCGCTGCGGCTAAAGAGCGGCTCCGTTGTCTGCGATTGCACCCTTGGCGGTGCCGGCCATTCGGTAAAGATGGCCGCGCAGGTGGGGGAGACGGGCCTTTTGCTCGGCGTCGATCAGGACGACATGGCCCTCGAGGCCGCTGGCGCCCGTCTGGACCGCGAGGTTCCCGGCGTTCCGCACCAGCTGCTGAAGGGCAACTTCGGCGACTTGGACGAGCTACTTTGCTCGGCCGAGGTGCCCGGGGTCGATGGCTTCCTGTTCGATTTGGGCGTTTCGTCGCCGCAACTCGATATCCCTGGCAGGGGCTTTTCGTATAACGAGGACGCCCCATTGGACATGCGGATGGATCCGGGTAATAACACCTTAAACGCAGCTGAGGTCATCAACACCTATAACGAACACGACCTCGCCCGGATTCTACGCGTCTACGGCGAAGAGAAGTTCGCCTCGCAGATCGCGCGCGAGATCGTGCGCCGCCGCGAGCAAGAACCGATCGAAACCACCGGCCAATTTGTCGAGATCATCAAGGCGGGTATCCCGGCTGCCGCTCGTCGGCATGGCGGACACCCGGCCAAGAAAAGTTTCCAGGCCATTCGCATCGAGGTCAATCACGAGCTCGATGTGCTCGAACGAGGGCTTGATGCCGCCACCAGGTGGCTCAACCCGGGCGGACGTATCTGCGTCATCTCGTATCACTCGCTCGAGGACCGTATCGTAAAGAACCACTTTAAGGAGATGAGCCAGGGGTGCACGTGTCCGCCGGAGATTCCGGTGTGCGTGTGCGGCAACGTGCCGATACTCAAGGTCATCACCCGCAAACCCTTGGTTGCCCAGCCTGATGAGGTTGAGCGCAACCCTCGGGCGAGATCAGCCAAAATCCGCGTGGCGCAGCGTCTGTAGGCGCGACCGTGCGATATTGGACCTCCCGCTCGCACCATAAACGAAGCTTAAACACACTACCAACGTACTCGGGATGGGAGGCGGCATATCATGGGCTACAACACTTCAAGCGCAGCACTCGCCTATGATATGAACGCCATGCCCGCCTATCGTGA
Source organism: Collinsella sp. AF28-5AC (assembly GCF_003457875.1). Taxonomy (NCBI): domain Bacteria; kingdom Bacillati; phylum Actinomycetota; class Coriobacteriia; order Coriobacteriales; family Coriobacteriaceae; genus Collinsella; species Collinsella sp. AF28-5AC. Next base: position 10,233 of record NZ_QRTA01000001.1, read on the forward strand.
GACGCCGCAGGCCCCCGTTGCTCCCCGTGAGCAGCGCACGCCGCGCTTTGATGTCTACACGGGCGCGGGCCGTCAGGCAAACCAGGCGGTAAGCCCGGTTTTCATGAGCGTTCTTAAAACGTTTTGCATCATTGCGGCTATCTTCATGACGATCGGCGTCGCCCGCGTGGCGCTCGCCGGCGTTACGGCCCAGGTGCTCAACAGCAACGCCGAGCTTACCAACACGCTCGAAAAAGCGACCGATGAGAGCTCCGACCTGGAGGTCATGCATTCGGTCTATGGTGCCGACACGCGCATTCGCGACCTTGCGGGCGCTTATGGCATGGTGGAGCCCAGCGAGAGCGTTACACTTGACTTTTCGCAGGATGCAGCCGCGGGCGCCAACGCGACCGCGACCGCTCAGTAGCAAGACGGTAGCTGAGTATGACAAATGACTATCGCCGCGGTTCCGATGGGGGCCGCGGTTCTGGACGTCCCTCGTCGCGGGGACGTTCTGGTTATCAAGGAACGGGTCGGCAATCTTACAACGCCGGGCAGTCCCGTGGCAACGACCCGGCGTCGCGACTTCGCGGCTCGGGCGGCCCTCAAGTGCATAACACCAGGTCGCGCAAGAGTTCGTCGACCGAATGGCTCACAGGCGCGCCTCTGCCTCGCCGCAAAGCCGTCATGGGCTTCATCGGGCTTGGCTTGGGCTTGGGCGTCTTTCGCCTTGCCGACTATCAAATTGTCGAAGCCGATAAACTGCGCGAGCGTGCCGATGCGCGCCGCCTGCTTGCGCAGACCCTCTATGCCAAACGCGGCACCATCTACGACCGCAACGGCAACGTGTTGGCGTCGTCGGTCGAATGTCGCAACATCGCCGTGAACCCGCAGCTTGTCGAGGATGTTGACAAGACGGTGTCGGCGCTGGTCAAGGCAACTGGAATCGATAAAAAGACCTGCCGCAAGCTCGTTGAGTCCGATGGAACCTGGGTGTATATCAAGCGCCAGGTGGACGAAGACGATGTTGCGGCGCTGGAGAAGAAGAACCTGCCCGGCGTGCTTTTTGAGCAGGCCATGAAGCGCGTATATCCATACGGCAATCTGGCATCGCAGGTGCTGGGTGTAGTGAATGTAGACAACGACGGCTTGACGGGTCTCGAAAAGCAATACAACAAGCTTCTGACCGGCACGAACGGTTCTCTCGTACGCGAGCGCGCGAGGGACGGCAGCTATATCGCGGGCGGTGCCTATAAAAAGGTGGCTGCGGTCGACGGCGTTGATATCGTGACGACGCTCGACGTCAATATCCAGCGTGCGGCCGAGGATGCCCTGGCAGAGGCAGTTGAGAAGACTAAGGCCAAGAACGGCTCGGCGCTGGTCACCGATCCTACGACAGGCGAGATTTTGGCAGCCTGCTCGTACCCGACCTACGACCAGACCGATCTGGAGAATGCCAAGACCGAGGATATGAATCTGCGCCTGGTCACCGACGCCTACGAGCCCGGCTCGGTCTTTAAGACGCTCGTGGCGGGCGCCGGCTTCGACTTGGGCGTCGTGCGATCGAGTACGTCGTTTGAGGTGCCGGCGAGCATCAAGGTGGGCGACGATACCGTCACCGATGCCGACAAGCGCGACTATGCCATGACCATGGATGTGCGCGAGATGATGCGCCGTTCGTCCAACGTGGGCTTTGTCCTGGTGGGGCGCAAGATCGGTGCCGACGACTTTGCCGCCTATGTGGACAAGTGGGGCATCGGTCACAGCTCGGGTGTCGATTTTCCGGGAGAGAGTCTGGGTATCGTCAAGGAGCGTGATCAGTATGACGGCGCCACGCTGGGCTCGATGAGCTTTGGACAGGCACTGTCCGTCTCGCCGATTGAGATCGCACGTGCCGTGGGCGGCATCGCCAACGGCGGCGTGATGATGACACCGCACTTCTATAAGTCCAGCAAAGGCGACGAGAAGGACTGGGGTGAAGGCGAGCGCGCGATTTCGGAGGACGCCGCATCCCAGGTGACATCGTGCATGCAGACGGTCGTGTCCGAGGGAACGGGCGTTGGCGGCGCGGTTGACGGCTATGACGTGGCGGGTAAGACCGGTACGGCCGAACGTGCCGACGAGAACGGCGGCTACCTCAAGGAGAACTACATGTCGTCCTTTATGGGCTTTGCACCGGCACAATCGCCCAAGGTGCTGTGCTATATCACGCTCGACGGAACGCCGAGCGGCTCAGATGCCGCTGCGGTGCCGTTCCAGTCCATTATGGCCAACGCGCTCGACGTGCTGGGTATCCCGCACACGAAGTAGGGGGTTACAATCTTTGGGGCGTTGTTTGTTGTCCCATATGAGGGTGTTCACATGCCCTGCACCACGCATGTGCGGCGCTGGGATACAATACGCCGATAGCATTATTAGGTTTACAGGGGAGCTGCAATGATAGAGATCGCCGTCAACAACCTCGCGGCCGCAACAGGGGCCCGAACCGTGACGGGAGAAGCCGATCGGGTATGCCGCGGGTGCGTTATCGACTCGCGCCAGGTCGAGGAAGGGACGATTTTCGTCGCCTTTCCCGGTGAAAACGTCGACGGCAATGATTTTGCTTCCCGTGCCGTCCAGTCGGGTGCCGGCGCCGTCGTGATGACGCGTGAGCCCGAGGCTGAGCTGGTCTCGCTGGCGCAGGACAAGGGGTGCGCCATCCTGCTGACCGATGATCCCGAGGAGTTTCTGCTGCGTTTGGCGCACACGTATCGCCTGGAGCTTGGCTGCCTGGTCGTTGGCATTACCGGTTCCATCGGCAAGACGACGACCAAGGACGTGCTCGCCGCCGTGCTCGCCAAGCGCTATCGTGTCTGGGCCACCAAGGGCAATTTCAATAACCTGATCGGCATGCCGCTCACGGTGCTTTCCGCTCCGGCCGATACCGAGGTCCTGGTGCTCGAGATGGGCATGAACCATTTCCACGAGATTGAGCGCCTTTCCCAGTCCGCCAATCCCAACCTTGCCATCGTAAGCAAGATTGGTACCTCTCACATCGGCATTTTGGGCAGCCGCGAGAACATCGCCCGCGCTAAGGCCGAGATTGTCCAGGGTATGTGCGCCGCCGGCGACTTCTTGCCGCTGCTGGTTTTGGGCGGCGAGGACGACTTTACGCCGTTCATTCGCGATACGTTCGCCCAGCCTGCTGGTATCGATGTGATGCTGGCCGGCGTCTCGGACGATGATGAGGTCCGTGCCCGCGACATTCGTGTTGATGACGAGGGACGTCCGGTCTTTACGCTCGATTTTGGCCAGGGTGAGACGATCGATACCATGCTTGCCATCCCCGGCGTGCAGTCCGTTCCTAATGCCGTTAAGGCCGCCGCGGTTTCCTATCGCCTGGGCGTGACGCCCGAGCAGATCGATGCTGCCTTTAGGGGCCTCACGATCACCGGTCACCGCCAGGAGATCAAGCGCGCCAAGAGCGGTGCCCGCGTCATCGACGATTCCTATAACGCCAGTGCCGAATCCATGGCTGCTGGCCTCGATCTACTGTGCTCGCTTTCGTGCACGGGGTCTCGCATGGCGATCCTGGGCGAGATGGGCGAGATGGGCGATGAGGCTCCTCGCATGCATGAGCTCGTGGGCGCCTATGCGGCCGCCAAGAAGCTCGACATGCTGGCGTGCGTGGGTGGTGAGCTGGCCCAGCTTATGGCCGATGCCGCGCGCATGATGGGCATGGACGAGGACCGCATCCAGGTGTTCTCCGATTATCAGCAGGTGCTCGACCGCATGGGCGGCGCGCTTGAAAAACATGATGTTGTACTGGTCAAGGGTTCCCGCTTTGTTGAGCTCGACCGCTTTGTGGAAGGTGTGTGCTAGCCCATGTTCGGCAATCCCTCGTATCCAACGTATCAGGCTTTTTTGGGGCTTGGCATCGCCGCTGCCATTGCGCTGCTGCTCATGCCGTGGTGGATCAAGCTGCTGAAGGTCGAGGGTATCGGCCAACAGGTCCGAGCCGACGGCCCCAAGCGTCATTTGATTAAACAGGGTACGCCGACCATGGGCGGCGTCATCATCCTTGTTGCGATTTCGCTGACCTGCCTGCTGATGGGCAAGCTCACCACCGAGCTCGTGCTCGTGCTGCTCGCCACGCTGGCGACCGGCGTGCTGGGCCTGATCGACGACCTGACCTCCGTTACGCATGGGCGCTCGCTCGGTCTGACGCCTCATGCCAAGATGATCGGCCTAACCATTATCTGTGTCACCTTTACGGTACTTGCCGTCAACTGGTGCGGCGTCGCCCCCGAGATTCGTTTTCCCGGCGGCCTGACGATTGACCTTGGCGTGCTTTCGACCACCATCTGCGGCCTTTCGTTCCCGTGGCTCTACATTGTCTTTTGCTGGCTGATGATCGCCGGTCTTTCTAATGCCGTGAACCTGACCGATGGCCTTGACGGTCTTGCCGGCGGCACCTCCATGATTGCCATGCTCGCCATGGCTGCCATGGCGTTTTTGCACGGAGACGTGAACCTGTCCATCTTCTGCACCGCGTGTGCCGGTGCCTGCTTGGGCTTTCTGTGGTTCAACTGCTATCCGGCGAGCATCTTTATGGGCGATACCGGCTCGCTTGCCCTGGGCGCCGCGTTTGCCTGCACGTCCATCATGACCAACACCGAGGTCGTCTCCCTCATCATCGGCGGCCTGTTTATCGTTGAGACCCTGTCGGTCATGATTCAGGTTGTCTACTTCCACTTTACGCACAAGCGCGTCTTCCTTATGGCGCCCATCCATCATCATTTCGAAAAGAAGGGCTGGGCCGAGACCAAGGTCGTCATCCGTTTTTGGATTATCGCTGCGGCCTTTGGTGCCGTTGGCCTTGCTTTGTTCTTCCAGTTGGGATAGTGGTCTTTCATGCCTCTTGCTGATGTCTTTAGCCTGCTCGTTTTGGGTCAGGGCAAATCCGGTCTCGATGTCGCCCGCTGGGCGCTGGCACATCCCGAGCGCGTAAGCGCCGTTACCGTGTATGGCGGCGGCACCTCTGAGCCCAATGACGCCACGCGTGCGCTCGAGGCTGCTGGTGCGTCGTTTGTCTATGGGGCCGAACAGGTCGAGGGCGCCTATGACGTGTGCGTGACATGCCCGGGTATTTCGGAGTTCTCGTCCTTCTTTAAGGCGGGGCGTGAGCATGCCGCTCAGATTATGGGCGAGCCCGAGTTTGCCTATCGCTTGTCTCCCCAAAATTGGATTGCCATCACGGGCACCAACGGCAAGACAACTACCACGTCGCTGACTGATTATCTGCTCAAGGCCGCCGGTGAAGCCAGCGTGGCCGTCGGCAATATCGGTGAGCCGCCGGTGAACGAGATCGACGGCCGCGCACATAATGAGTGGTTTGTGGCCGAGCTGTCGAGTTATCAGATTGCTACGACCGCCGAGCTTCATCCTCGCGTGGCGGTGCTGCTCAACATCACGCCCGACCACCTGGGCTGGCACAAGAGCCACAAGAACTATGCGCTTGCCAAGATCAAGTTGTTCGAGAATATGGTCGACGACGACCTCGTGGTTATCGACGTTGAGGATGCCGGCATCCATGAGTTCGATGAGTACATCTACATGCCGGGCCGCCGCATCTGCAAGGTCGCTTTTGACGAGCCCGAGGGTGCAGACGCCGCCTTTGTGCGCGACGGCAAGATGATCGTGCGTCTGAAGGGTGTCGAGACCCCGCTCATCGCTACATCCGAGCTCAAGATCTCGGGCCATCACAATGTCATCAATGCCCTATGTGCTGCCACGGCTGCTTTGGCCGTCGGTGCCGATCCCGAGGGCATTTGCCGTGGTTTGGCATCGTTCCAGCCGCTGGAGCACCGCGTTGAGCCCTGTGGCGAGATCGATGGCGTGCGCTACGTCAACGATTCCAAGGCAACGAACACCGATGCAGTCGAAAAGGCCCTGACGGCGTTTCCCGACGACGATGTGATTTTGCTGCTCGGCGGCCACGATAAGGGTACGCCGCTTGCGGACTTTGCCCGCGTCGTTATGGACAACGTGCGCTCGGTCGTTTGCTTTGGCGATGCGCGCGAGCGCTTTACCGCCGCTATGGACGAGGCCGATGTCGATGGTGACGTGGATATCGCCCAGGCGGATGACCTGCGCGATGCCGTGGACGTCGCCCGTTCGCTGTCGAGCCGTGGCGACGTGATCTTACTTTCTCCTGCCTGCTCTTCGTTCGATGAGTTCTCGGGCTATGAGGAGCGCGGCCGCGTGTTTAAGGACTATGTGGCCCAGCTTGCCGCTGCGGCGAAATCGCAAATGGAATAGGGGTTGCCGGTGAGAGAGGAGAGCCCCCGACAAGGTATGAGGAGGCCCGACTCGGACCGTGCTTCCTCGCGGCGCAGCACACCGCGTTCCGGTCGCGGCGGGCAGACGTTTAGCGAACGCTATATTGCCGGCGTTCCCGCCCGTATCATGCGCCCCCGTTTGATATTCATGGCCTGCCTGTTTACCTTGGTGTGCTTTGGCCTGCTGATGGTGTACTCGGCGTCTTCGGTCGAGGCGCTGCACGAGAATGGCTCGGCGACGTTTTTTCTGTTTCGACAAGCCGCGTTTGCCGGAGTTGGCGTGCTGGCTATGGTTGCCATCGTGCGCATCTTGCCGGACAGTTGGTTTGGGGAAGACGTGCTCAGGATCTTCCTCATAGGCATGATAGGGCTACTGTTTCTGGTGTTCTTGGTGGGCAGCGGCAGCCGTGGCGCCACGCGCTGGCTCAACATCGCCGGCATTCAGTTCCAGCCTTCCGAGTTTTTAAAGCCATTTGCCATTGCGTATTCGGCCATCATGCTCGATCGCTTCTTTTCGCCCGGTGGCAACATCAACGAATTCCTTCGCAAGATGGGCATCTACCTGGGCATTTCGCTCTTTCTGATCTTTATCCAGCCCGATTTCGGTACTGTCCTGATCATCCTGTTGACCCTCATGTGCATGGCGTTGTTTGCGGGTCTCGACCCCAGATTTATCATCGGCGTGCTAATCTTCGGCATTCTCGTGATCGCGATTGCGCTTGTCGCAGAGCCGTACCGTATGGTGCGTATTCAGGTTGCCTTGAACCCTTGGGCCGACGAGTATGGTGACGGCTATCAGGCCACGCTTGCCATCATGGCCTTTGCCTCGGGCGGTCTGTTCGGCCGTGGCATCGGCAACTCAACCATGAAGTACTCGTATCTGCCCGAGGCGCACAATGACTACATTCTGGCTATCATTGGCGAGGAAGTCGGCTTTGTCGGAACCGTGCTGTTCTTCTTGGTGTTTGCGATGCTGATCTACTCGGCGTTTCGCATTGCCGAGCAGGCGACCGATCGTCGGGGCGCGCTCATGGCGTCTGGCTCCGCGGTCATTCTCGCAGTGCAGTTTTTGATTAACGCGCTGGGCATCCTCAACGTGTTTCCCATGACGGGCAAACCGTTGCCGTTTATTAGCTACGGCGGTTCGTCGATTATTGTGTCGCTTATGCTTGCCGGGTTGATCCTGCGCGTTTCGTACGAGAGCGCCCGCCGCGATGAGTATGACCGCCGCCGTGAGAGCTTTGCCGTTATGGACGAGAGCACCGCCGGCGTAGCCCATGTGCGCGGTGAACGACCTTCGCGTAGCGGCTTTACCGTTCTGGATGGTTCTGCATCCGAGCCGGCAGCTCGTCCACGCCCGCGAATGGCTCCGCAAGGTCGTCCGCAGCGCCCCAGCCCTCGCAACGCGGGCGGCGGATATAATCGAATCGATTTGAACTCGGACCCGTCGGCGCGTCTGCGTACCGACGACCAGGGACCGCGTGTACGAAGGGACTACCATGACCGATAAAATGACCGTTGCTATTGCAGCCGGCGGCACGGCAGGACACATCAACCCCGCGCTCGCCTTGGCCGAAGAACTGCGTGACCGTGGCCACCACGTTGTGTTCGTGGGCCAGTCGCGCAAGCTCGAGGGTCGTCTGGTCCCCGAGGCTGGGTTTGATTTTGTGCCCATTACGGTCACGGGCTTCGACCGCTCCCGTCCTTGGACGGCGCTGACCTCGCTGTGGCGTGTCAACAAGGCCAAACGTGCGCTCGCCAGTCATTTCTCAAAGGTCGGCAAGCCCGATGCTGCCGTCGGTTTTGGTGCCTATGTCGAGGTTCCGCTGCTGGGGTGGTGCAAGGGCGCAGGCGTTCCGTATCTGCTGCATGAGCAGAACTCTGTTCCGGGCCTGGCCAACAAGATGATGAACTCCCACGCCGCCCGCGTGTGCATCTCGGTGCCGGCAGCGCGTTCGGTCTTTGAGCGCGAAGGTGACCCTGACCACGTGCTCATGACCGGCAACCCCGTACGTCGCTCGGTAATCGAAGGCGATCGCGCTCGCGGCCGCAAGGCACTTGGCGTTCCCGAGGACGCTACGCTGCTGCTCGTCTTTGGCGGTTCACTTGGCGCCCAGCACCTCAACGAGCGCGTGGTTTCGCTCAAAAACGAGCTGCTTTCGCGCAAGAACCTCTATGTGTTGCATTCGACGGGTGCCGACGGCTTTGAGGAGACCGAGCGCGCTTTGGCGCTGACGCCCGAGGAGGCGAAGCGTTACCGCGTCCAGCCTTACATCGACAACATGGGCGATATGTTGGCTGCTGCCGATTTGGTGCTCTCGCGTTCGGGCGCATCGAGCGTGGCCGAGATCGCTGCGCTCGCCGTGCCCTCGGTGCTCGTGCCGTATCCGCATGCGACGGCCGACCACCAAACCACCAATGCCCGGTATCTGGTCGACGCCGGGGCCGGCGTGCTCTGCGCCGATGCCGATATCGACGGTTCTGCCTTTGCCGATGAACTGCTGCACCTGGTCGATGACGCGGCGGCGCGCGACGCCATGCGTCAGGCGGCGCGTGGTCTGGCTCAGGATAGGGCCGCCGCTCTTCTGGCGGATGCGGTAGAGGGTTTGCGTTAGTTAGACGGGATATCGTCGGTCGCCCTCGCGCTGATGCGGTAGGTGCGGTACAGTTAACGGGTTACAGGCAGTGTTTACGCAAGGAGTACACGAGCACATGGCTGATTCCCAGACTGCAACCTCCGCGCCCGAGTTTAAGAGCGCCCACTTTATCGGTATCGGCGGCGCCGGCATGAGCGGCATCGCCCTCGTTCTGCACGAGCGCGGTTATGCCGTTACCGGCTCCGACCTTAAGACGTCACGTTATATCCGCCAGCTTACCCGCGCTGGTGTGAAGGTACATGTGGGCCATGAGGCCGCCACGATCGACGAGGTCAAGCCCGACGTGGTTGTTGTCTCCACCGCTATTCCGGAGTCCAACCCTGAACTCGTGCGCGCTCGCGAGCTTGGTATTCCCGTGTGGCCCCGTGCCAAGATGCTCTCTGCCTTGGGCCACGGCTACACTACCGTCGCTGTTGCCGGCACGCACGGCAAGACCACCACGTCTTCGATGTGCGCCACCATGCTCGACCGCATGGGTCTGGATCCGAGCTTCCTGATCGGTGGCATCGTCGAGGGCTATGACACGAACGGCAAGAACGGCTCGGGCGACTACTTTGTCGCCGAGGCCGACGAGTCCGACAGCTCCTTCCTGTTCCTGAACCCCAACGTGGTCATTGTGACCAACGTCGAGGCCGACCACCTCGATCACTACTCGGGTATCGAGGAGATCGAAGCGACTTTCGCCAAATTCATGAGCCTGGTGGGCGAGGACGGCACCGTCATCGTCTGCGGTGAGGACCCGCATCTGGTCGAGCTCGCCAAGTCGACGGGCCGTCACGTGCTTTCCTACGGCTTTGCCGAGAGCAACGACATCGTCTGCATGCACCCGGATGTCAAAGGCATCCAGAGTGACTTTATCGTTCGCTTTGAGGACGGCACTGAGCATGCCGTGGAGATCAAGAGCAATCCCGGTCGCCACAACATGCTCAACGCCACGGCGGTGCTCACCGTCGCCCATGTCCTGGGCCTTGACATCGACGCCGCCGCCAAGGCGCTCTCGAGCTTTGAGGGCGTCCGCCGTCGCTTTACCCACGTGGGCGATATCGATGGCATCACCGTGGTCGATGATTACGGCCATCACCCCACCGAGATCAAGGCGACGCTTGCTGCCGCTTCGTCGCTGGGCTACAAGCATGTCGACGTCGTGTTCCAGCCGCACCGTTATTCGCGCCTGCAGGCCCTGTGCGACGACTTTGCCGATGCATTTGCCAATGCCGATAAACTGCTGCTGATTGATGTGTTCTCGGCTGGCGAGATGCCCATTCCGGGTGTTACCTCTAAGATGCTCGCCGATACCGTGCGCGCCAAGCATCCTGGCAAGGAGGTCGTGTACTGCTCCAGCCGTCTTGAGCTCAATCAGGAGCTCGAGCAGATGGTGGGCGAGGGCGATCTGCTGCTCACTATGGGTGCCGGTGACGTTACGACCGTCGGTCCCGAGTTCATTGAGTATCTGACTGCCAAGAAAGACGCTTAAGTCTAATGGGTCTGTTTAATGCCGTCATGGCGCTCTCGGGCATGATCGACACGGATGTGATCGAGGACGAGCGCCTTGCGCGTCATACGAGCTATCGTATCGGCGGCAAGGCCGACCTCTTTGTGACGTGCCATAGCTATCATGCCCTCCGCCGCGCCGTGGCGGTGCTCGATCGCGAGCAGGTGCCGTGGGTCATCATCGGCAAGGGCTCCAATCTGCTGGTTGCCGATGGCGGTTATCGCGGCGCCGTCATTTCGCTCGGACGTGAGTTTCAGCGCACGGTTGTTGCCGATGACGGTTGTACGCTGACGGTCGGTGCGGGCGTGATGTTTGCGCGCCTGGTCAACGATGCCCTGTCGCGTAGCCTCTCGGGCCTTGAGTTTGCCGTTGGCATCCCTGGCTCGGTTGGCGGTGCGATATCTATGAATGCCGGCACACGGACCGAGTGGATTGGCTCGCTGGTTGAGGATGTCGTAACGTTTGACCCGGCATCCGGTATCAAGCATTATGCGGGGTCCGAGATCACTTGGGGCTACCGCGAATGTAGCCTTCCCCGCAATGAGATTATCCTCGAGTGCGTGCTCAAGCTTAAACCGGCGCCCAAGGCCGACATTCGCGAGCGCATGGAGCGGTACCTGACGAGGCGCAAGCGTACGCAGCCCATGGGTCGCGCATCCTGCGGGTCGGTCTTTCGCAACCCGCCCGATGCGAGTGTGGGCAAGCTTATCGAGGATTGTGGATTAAAGGGTTTTTCGATTGGCGGCGCGGAAGTTTCGCCCGTTCACGCTAATTTTATCGTTAATAACGGAACTGCCTCGGCCGATGACGTTGCCGCGGTTATCAGACATGTGCACGGAAAGGTGAGGGAGGCGTATGGCATCGAGCTCAGACCGGAAGTTAAATTCCTCGGCTTCTAGAGCATCGAAACCCACCTTCCGCCGCGCCGGAGGGCGTTCCGGCGCGCCTGCCAAACCTCAACGCAATACCGTCGCGCACTCTAAGTCTGTCGGGCATGCTCGACAGACCAGTCGTCCGGTTGTCGGCTCGCAGCTCGGTAATCGTCCGGCCGCAAAAAAGTCCTCGCGTCCCTCGGTGACGTCAAAGCCTGTTATGGGCGCCAAACCCGCCCGTCCCATGGCAACTCCTAAGCCCTCGACGGGAACTAAAGCGCCGCGTCCAGGTCGCACGCTGGGCGCATCGAAACCGCGCTCGCTGACATCGGTGCCGGCTACCGCCAAGAAGCCTTCGGGTAAAAAAAGCGTCAACCCGTTATCTTCACTTGGGGCGATGGTAAATAAAACATCAGACGCCGCTTCTGTCGTTGCAGGCAAAGGCAAAATCGTGGGCGGCGTTCTGGCCGCCTTGGCCGTGCTCGTCGTCGTTGCCATCGTGGTGATCAACTCTGGATTGTTTACCGCCACTGATATTCAGATTCAAGGCAGCGAGCATGTGACGAAGCACGATGCTATCCAGCTGATCGATTTGCCCGAGGGAACGTCGCTTTTTAACGTCGATCCCGACCAGATTACCGAGGACCTCAAGCAGAATCCGTGGGTCTCGGGCGTGGATGTCCAGCGTCAGTTCCCGCATACGCTCATCATTACGCCGATGGAGCGCAAGGTCATCGCAATTGCCTATATCAGTTCCGATGACCTTGCCTGGGCCATCGGGGATGATGACACCTGGATCGCCCCACTGTCGACGTCGGTCGAAGTGGACGACCAAGGCAACGTCATCACGACAGGGCAGGGCTCAAATACCTTGACCGGAATCGATGCCGCGCTGGCGCTCGCTAAGCACTATGGCGCGGTGTTGTTGACTGATGTCTCGGCGGATGTCGCTCCGGTTTCCGGCCAGGCGGTGAGCTCCAAGGCCGTTAAGGCTGGCTTGGATTATGTGCGTGGTTTTTCGAGCGAGTTCTTGGGACAAGTCAAGGATATTTCCACGCCTTCGGTCGAAGCCATCTCGGCAAACCTCAATAACGGCATTGAGGTGTCGCTGGGCGATTCGAACGATATCGTCAAGAAGGAGCGCGTAGTCACCAAGCTGCTTTCGCAGGTAGAGGGCGTAACGTATATCAATGTGCGCTCTCCGGGTAACTATACATTTAGGAACGCTCCGACCTCGTAGCGCTGGTTGATGCTTTGTTGAGGGGCCATACCACGCCGTTTATCTGGTTTGTTTGGTTTTCACGGTCAATTATTTGACTGATACGTTCATAATGTGCAAACATAATACGGTTTACCTTTGCATTTACTTTCAACCTGAAGGTTAATGTGCGCAGGGGTCGACCCATGCTATGGCTATAACCTTTGTTCGGAGGACCGACATGCACGAGACAGAGATCAACAACTACCTTGCCGTCATTAAGGTGGTCGGCGTCGGCGGCGGCGGTACCAACGCGGTCAATCGAATGATCGAAGAGGGCATCCGCGGCGTCGAGTTTGTTGCCATCAACACCGATGCTCAGGCACTCGCGATCTCTGATGCCGATATCAAGGTGCACATCGGCACCGACCTTACCCGCGGCCTGGGCGCCGGCGCCAACCCCGAGGTTGGCCGCAAGGCTGCCGATGAGTCCCGCGACGACATTGCCGAGGCGCTCGCTGGCGCCGACATGGTGTTCATCACCTGCGGCGAGGGCGGTGGCACCGGTACCGGCGCTGCTCCCATCGTTGCCGATATCGCGATGAACGAGGTCGGTGCGCTGACCGTCGCCGTCGTGACCAAGCCCTTCACCTTCGAGGGCCGCAAGCGCAAGAAGAGCGCCGAGGAGGGCATTAAGACCCTCTCCGATTGCGTCGACACCATGATCGTCATCCCTAACGATAAGCTGCTCGACATCGCCGAGAAGAAGACCACCATGCTCGAGGCCTTCGCGATTGCCGATGGCGTCCTTTCCCAGGGCACCCAGGGCATCACCGACCTCATCACCGTCCCCGGTATCATCAACCTGGACTTCGCCGATGTTAAGACCATCATGAAGCAGGCCGGTACCGCCATGATGGGTATCGGTACCTCTTCTGGGGACACCCGTGCCGTCGACGCTGCCCAGCAGGCCATCTCCAGCCCGCTGCTCGAGAGCTCCATCGATGGTGCCACGCGCGTGCTGCTCTCCATCGCCGGTTCCAAGGACCTGGGCATCCAGGAGATCAGCGACGCCGCCGACGTTGTCGCCAACGCCGTCGACCCCGAGGCCAACATCATCTTCGGTACCGTTGTCGACGAGTCCCTGGGCGATCAGGTGCGTATCACCGTCATCGCTACGGGCTTCTCCGACTCCAACGTCAACCGTCAGGACGAGCTCTTTGCTGCTCAGCAGTCTCAGAGCAAGGCCGCTGCCTCCGCTGAGCCGCAGCGCACCGCTCCTGCCACGAGCCCGGCTCAGGCCGCTCCGACCCGCAACGTCGGTGGCACCGAGCTTCCTAACTTCGGCAACGATCAGTTCGAGCTTCCCGACTTCCTGAAGCGCGGCAGCTTCTAAGTCGTTCTTTGCATTGTTGTGCACAGGGGCGTGTCCGTATGGACGCGCCCTTTTTATTTCGACTTTGTAAACTAGAACCTCCAATCTCTTTACGTTCCCTTTACGATTGCCTCCAGCGCAGCAGGTATCCTTTTAGAGAAGTATGACAGCCGTATAAACGCGGGCTGTAGCGGCGATGCCGCGGTACTTGTGTTATTAGGAGGCTTTAGTATGGCAGCACGTGCGGACAAAGTTTCGCGTGTCGACCATGATGGAGTTACGTTGGTGGAGGGCGCGACATCCGATGTTCGCTTTGCCTTCACCGAGCGCGCCGGTGGCGTTTCCGAAGATGCGTACTCCTCACTCAACTTGGGCTCGCATGTTGGCGATGACCCCTTTGCTGTTCAAGAAAATCGTTGTCGTGCGCTCGAGGCTATGGGTGCCGCCGAGTGCGAGCACAACCTGCTCGTTCCCAATCAGGTCCATGGTGATCATATCGTTGCGGTGACCTCGAACGGCGCCGATGACCTTGAGGACGTTCGCGAGCAGATTGCCGAGGGCTGTGATGCCATCGTCTGCACGGCGCATAACGTGCCCGTGCTGCTCTGCTTTGCCGACTGCGTTCCCGTGGTGCTGGTGGCCCCCGGCGGATTTGCCGTGGTGCACTCCGGTTGGAAGGGCACGATTGCACGTATTTCCGCCAAGGCGTGCCAGGCGCTTTGCGATGCTGCCGGTTGCGATGCGAGCGACGTTTCCGCCTATATCGGCCCCCATATCTTGGGTGACGAATATGAGGTATCCCAGGAACTCATGGATCGCTTTGCCGCCGAGTTCTCTTGCATCGATGCGAATACCTCTCGCATGCTTGATCTTTCCGCTGCCATTCGCGAGGCGCTGGTAGATGTCGGTGTCGACGCGGATGATATCGTGGATACCCAGCTTTCGACCGTGCGTCAGAACGACCGCTTTTATTCCTACCGTAACGAGGACGGCACCTGTGGGCGCCATGCTGCGATCGGCGTGATGCTATGAGAAAGATCGTATCGGTCCTGAGCGCCGCTGTGCTTACGCTTACGCTGTGCGCCTGTTCTTCGGGATCTTCTACCTCTTCCATTACCGTGGCCGGCTCCACGACCTGCCTTCCTATCGCCGAGATTGCGGCCGAGGGCTTTAAGGAGGAGACCGGCATCGACGTGCTCGTTTCCGGTTTGGGTTCTTCCGCTGGGATCGAGGCCGTCAGCGCCGGCACGGCCGATATCGCCAGCTCCTCCCGTGGACTCAATGCCGACGAACAGGATCTGGGCCTGACTCCCATCGTCATTGCCCACGACGGTATTGCGGTCATCGTGAACGACGACAACCCCGTCGATAACCTCTCGACCGAGCAGCTCCGCGATATCTACGCCGGCAAGATTACCAATTGGAAAGAGGTCGGTGGCGAGGACCTGAGGATTCAGGTCATCAACCGAGACGAGGCGTCCGGTACGCGCGAGGCCTTCCGTACCATCGTGATGGATGGCACGCCGTTCGATCGCCGCTCGGCTGTTCTTTCGGGTACGGGCCAGGTGCGCGACGTGGTATCTCGTTCGCGTGGGGCCATCGGCTACATTTCGCTGGGCTTCGTCGATAGCCTCAACGCCAAGACCTCGGTCAAGGCTGTCTCGGTCAATCATGTTGAGGCGTCCGAGAAGACGGTCGCGAGTGGCGGCTATCCCATCTCGCGCGACCTTTACTTCTTTGTGAAGGGTGCGCCTTCGCAGCAGGCGCAGGATTACATCGACTACGTGACGTCCGAAAAGATGGACAAGCAGATTCGCGAGGCGGGCTTTATTCCCGTCACCAACGACGAGAAGGGGAGTGAGTAGCATGGAAGCACAGGAAAACTCCCAGACTGAGCAGAATGCTCAGGCACCCAAGAAGCGCGAGCTGGCGCTCGTATCGCGCAGTACCTATATCAAGGAGAAGGCGCTGCAGTGGATCTTCTTTGCCTGCGCGTTTTTGGCGGTCGTTACCGTCATCCTGATTTTTGTCTTTACCACGTACTCGGCGCTGCCCGTCTTTACCGACATCGGTCTGGCGGACTTCTTTAGCTTTACGTGGGCGCCCTCTGAGGGCCACTACGGCATCATGTCGCTGCTTGCCGGCTCAGGTCTGGTGACCGTCGGTGCGCTCGCCATGGGCGTGCCGCTGGGCGTGGGTACGGCCGTTTACCTGGTCGAGATTGCCAGCAAGCGCGTGCGCAAGCTCATCAGCCCCGCCGTTGACCTGCTGGCGGGCATACCCTCCATCATCTACGGCTTCTTTGGCATGATCATCATCCGCCCGTTTATCGCACAACTGACCGGCGGCCTTGGTTTTGGTGCGCTGACGGCGTGGTTTGTGCTCGCCATCATGATCGTCCCTACCATCACCACGCTCACCATCGATGCCCTCAATTCCATTCCCATGGGCATTCGCGAGGCATCGTATGCCATGGGTGCTACTAAGTGGCAGACCATCTATAAGGTCGTGCTACCTGCCGCTAAGCTGGGTATCGTGGATGCCATCGTGCTGGGTATGGGCCGTGCCATCGGAGAGACCATGGCCGTGCTCATGGTCGTGGGTAACGCCCCGGTTATTCCCGACAGCATTGCGAGCCCTATCTCGACGCTCACGAGCCAGATCGCGCTCGACATGAGCTATTCCTCGGGTCTGCATCGCTCGGCGCTGTTCGGCATGGGCGTGGTCCTGTTTATCATCTCCGCCACGCTGGTGGGCATCGTCCGTCTGATTTCCAAGAAGAAGAGGGGGTAGGCTATGTCCGATTCCGTTGACACGACGGTCGATACGACCTCGTCGCGCGAGCGCATCAAGCGTGCCCTTTCCCACGGCAAGAAGGGCCGCATCAACAAGGACCTGTCCAACAAGATCATGCTTGGCGTGTTTCGTGCCGCTGCCTACATCACCACGCTGGTGCTGGTCGCTATCATCGCCTACGTGGTCATCAACGGCCTGCCACACATCTCGCTCGACTTTATCTTCGGTTGGCCCCAGGGCGTCAACGCCGAGGGCGGAATTTGGCCCACGATCGTCTCGACCGTCTACGTGACGGCGCTCGCCATGCTTATCTGCACGCCGATCGCTGTGCTGGCAGCCGTCTATCTGGCCGAGTACGCCAAGCAGGGCAAGGTCGTCGAGCTCATTCGCTACGCTGCTGACGCTTTGGCCTCGGTGCCCTCCATCGTTATGGGCCTGTTTGGCTACGCCTTGTTTGTCGAGGCCATGGGCCTGGGCCTTTCGATGGTCTCGGCCGCCCTGGCACTCGCGCTCTTGATGCTTCCCATCGTCATGCGTACCACCGAAGAGGCCATTCGCGCCGTTCCGCGCTATATCCGCTGGGGCGCATATGGCCTGGGCGCCACCAAGTGGCAGGTTGTCTCCAAGATCGTGCTTCCCTCTGCCTTTGGCCGTATTGCCACGGGCATCGTTCTCGCCATCGGCCGTGCCATTGGCGAGACCGCGGTGGTGCTCTATACCATGGGGCAGGCCATCAATCTACCTATTTCGCCGCTCGATTCCGGCCGCCCCATGACGGTTCACCTGTATCTGCTTGCCAACGACGGCATCAACATGAACGCAGCCTACGGCACCGCGCTCTTGCTGATGGTGATCATTCTGGCCTTCAACCTGTTTGCGCGCTTCCTGTCGCGCAAGCGTCGCTAGTTAAGGAGTCCCATGTCCGTTTATCAGTCCGCTCCCACGTTGGAGCAAGCGGCCATTACGGCCAAGGATTTCAACTTTTGGTACGGTGACTTTCATGCGCTGACGGGGCTTGACCTCAACATCGCCAAAAACGCCATCACCTCCTTCATTGGCCCTTCGGGCTGCGGCAAGTCGACGTTTTTGCGCTGCATCAACCGCATGAATGACCTGATCGAGGGCACGCGCGTCGAGGGCACCATGACGCTCGACGGCAACGATATCTATGTCGAGGGTGTCGACCCGGTCGATCTCCGTCGTCGCGTGGGCATGATCTTTCAGCAGCCCAACCCGTTTCCTAAATCCATCTACGAGAATGTCGCCTTTGGCCCTCGTCTGCAGGGCGTGACTAGCAAAAGTGACCTCGATGACATCGTGGAAGAATCGCTCAAGCGCGCCAACCTCTGGAAAGAGGTATCCAATCAGCTCAACAAGGATGGTTTGGCGCTCTCGGGCGGTCAGCAGCAGCGTCTGTGCATCGCGCGCGTGCTTGCGGTGCAACCCGATGTTCTTCTGATGGACGAGCCCTGCTCCGCCATCGACCCCACGTCCGTCTCTAAGGTCGAGGATCTGATGGCCGAGCTGGCGCCCGAGATGACGATCATCATCGTCACGCATTCAATGCAGCAGGCAGCTCGCATTAGCGACTACACCGCATTCTTCTTGCAGGAAGTTGCCGGCGAGCCCGCTACGCTCATCGAGTATGGTCAAACCGACGCGATCTTCACCAGCCCGGTGGACTCGCGGACGGAAGACTATATCACCGGCCGCTTTGGCTGATCGGTGCGACTAGTCCCAAGCCGATCGGATCTGGTCCGGTGCGTATTCACTGTGCGGGCGGCATGACCGCACCCAACTGATTGGAGTGAACCATGCGCAAACTGTTTTCCCGTCAGCTCATCGAGGCCCGTCACGAGATGCTGAGCATCTACGAGGCCGTCGATCTGGCCCTCCACGATGCCGTGAAGGCCTATGTGACCGACGACCGCAAGCTCGCCACCAAGACCAAGAAGCGCACGCTTTCGATTGACGCACGCTGCGCCAACCTGGAGGCCGTCTGCTACAACCTGATTGCCACGCAGTCACCGGTCGCCTCCGACTTTCGCTTGCTGCAGACGATCATCTACGTCGACTTTAACCTGCAGCGCATGACCGATAAGGTTCGCCAGATTTGCCGCGCCACGCGTCATATGATCAAGGCCGACATCTCGCTGCCCAAGGAGCTTGTCGGCACGGTCGAGGCCGAGGCTGAGGCCGTCTACCAGGTACTGGGCTCTTCGCTTTCTGCGCTCGTCACCAACGACATGTCCATCATCTGCAACTTGGCCGTCGAGGACGAGCCAGTGCACGCCGCCTACGAGAAGTTCTTCCGCACCTTTAACCGCATGGACACGGGCGATTTTATGGACGACGACAGCAACTATGACGACCTGCGCCGCGCCATCATGGTATCGCGCTATCTCGATCGCATCGCCTCGATTTCCATCGATGCCGCCTGCCGTCTGACCTTCCTGTTGACCGGACAGCGTATGACTGCCGGTGATATCGCCTGCACTGATGAGGATGAGCTCGAGAGCATGCGCGTGCCTTCGGGCGAGGGTGTTATCATGAGGCCCGCCGTCGATGCACGCTACGTTGCCAAGGTGCCCGTTAACGAGGTCAGCGAGGGTCTTCGCTACCTGCTCGATCATCTTGAGGACGAGGACGATGGCGAGGACGACGAGGAGTAAGTAACCCCGTTCATCGAAAGATTGTAAATACCTAAGTGAGCGCGGCCTTGCACATGCGGGGCCGCGCTCTTGCGTTAGCATGGGACTACTTGTTTGGCTGTCAGCGGAGGCGATTAGCAATGGATAACTATTTGGACTTGATGCGCGCTCGCCGCGAGCGGATTCTGGAACGTTTTTATGCGGCGCTCGATCGCGCGGGCCGCCCCCACGACGCCGCGCGCCTCATTGCCGTGTCCAAGACCGTTGGTGTCGATGAGACCGTTGCCGCCATCCAGGCGGGGTATCGCCATTTTGCCGAGAACCGCCCGCAGGAGCTGGTTCGCAAGCTCGCGGGTCTGGCGGAGCATCCGGAGCTGCCCGAGGTGCGCTTCGATATGATCGGCAACCTGCAGACCAATAAGATAAATGCGGTGCTGGGCTCAGCCGAGCTGATTCACTCGGTGGGTTCGCTGCATCTGGCGCAGGCGATCTCGAGCCGTGCTGTCCGCAAGATTGGGGCAGGCGAGCTTGCCGGCCCTCAGCGTGTGCTCATTGAGGTCAATGTGAGTGGTGAAGAGTCGAAGGGAGGCTTTTCGCCCGATGAGATTCGCGCCGCCGCGGGTGAGCTTGCGGAGCTTGAGGGAATTTGCGTGCAGGGGCTTATGACTATGGCGCCCCGGGGGAATAAGGATGTGGCACGCCGCACCTTTGCGGGGCTTCGTGAGCTGAGGGATGAGCTGGAGGCGGCGCATCCCGATTTGAACCTACCTGAGCTTTCCTGCGGCATGAGCGAGGACTTTGAGCCTGCCCTTGAGGAGGGCTCTACACTCGTTCGCCTGGGCAGGGTAGTATTTAGCCCGGAGTTTGCAGTAAAATAAGGCTCTGAAGTGCGCACTGATTATCGGGGCGCCTGCACTAAACCGCGAGAGGACACAACCATGGGCTTCCTTGACGAGATTAAAAATAAGATGCACCTGGGCGGCCAGCAGGGTTACGACCAGGGTTATGGCCAGGACGACGACTACGGCTACGATGACGGCTACGACGATGGCTATCAGAACAACGGCTACAGTGGTGCTTCGGGCGAGGGCTTCTACACCCAAGACGAGCCGAGCAACGGCCTGCTTGGCCAGACGCGCCGCGGTGAAGCTGAGTCGGTTGCCGTGTATACGCGCTCCGGTCAGCTGGTCGGCGATGACTCCCGCCATGCCACGACGTATAACCCGCCTTCGCGCTCGCAGGACAGTGTTGCGAGCGGTTATCGTCCTGGTGCCTATGACACGCCGTCGAGCTACGCCGAGAATACCCGCGCCCGTGCCGCCGCTGCACCCGCGCCTGCACCGAGCGATGCCTCGGCCTATGCGAGCAATATCATCAACGCCACGCCGCAGCTGCCGGCCTATGTCCTGCGCCCCGAGAGCTATGACGACGTGGAGACCGTGGTGCGCCGCGTTCGCACCAAGCAGCCTGTCGCACTGATTTTTGTGGGCGTACGCACCGAAGTTGCCAAGCGCGTCTTGGACTTCTCTTACGGCTTTGCCTGCGGTCTGGGTGCCACGGTCAAGGAGGTGGGCGACCGCGTGTTCATGGTGCTGCCCGCCGGTTGCGAGGTCAAAGATTCCGATCTCAAGAAGCTTCGTGCCGACGGCTACCTTAAGTAAAGACAAGACGAGGAGATTCCCATCAACATCTACACTATCGTCCAGCTGGTCAACACGCTGTTCAACTTCTATTCCACGCTCATTGTCGTCTACTGCTTTATGACGTGGATTCCCATGAAGCAGGGTGGTTTGCTTCAGGATATTGCTGCGGTGCTTGATAGCGTGTGCGGTCCGTGGCTCAACCTGTTCCGTCGTTTCATCCCGCCGATGGGCGGTATCGATTTTTCGCCGGTCGTTGCGATTATTGCGTTGCAGTTGGTGCAGAGGCTGGTTCTGCAGCTTCTTATAGGTATACTCGTGTAGAACTGACTTAGTAACTTACGTCGGGCGTGTAGCGCCGAGGCGATGAAAAAGGAGACTTGTTATGGCTATTACCCCTGCAGACATCCAGGCTCAGACTTTCTCTGAGGCCAAGCGTGGCTACGATCCTGCTGAGGTCGACGTCTTCTTGGAGACGCTGTCTTCCGAGGTTGACGCTATGCTCGCTAAGATCGTCGACCTTAAGGGTCGTCTGACTGCTACCGAGCAGCAGCTTGCCGATGCGCAGGCTCAGCTTGCCCAAGCTCAGGATGCCACCGCCCAGGCCGTTCCTGCCGCCCCCGTGGCTGCTCCCGCCCCTGACTTCTCCGCTCAGGAGCGCCAGATTTCCGCTGCCCTGATCGCTGCCCAGCAGACCGCTGAGACCATCGTCAACGATGCCAACGAGAACGCTGAGCGTATCCGCAACGAGGCTGACGCCAAGGCCCGCGAGGTTATCCGCCAGGCTCTGACCGAGAAGCAGGCCGAGCTCGAGGAGATCGATCGTCTCAAGGCTTCCCGTGAGGAGTTCAAGGCAGAGTATCTCAAGCTCATCCAGCACTTCATGGACGATGCCCAGAATTCCTTCCCGGCCGATCTGATGGCCTCCACGCCGGTCGGTTCTGCCGCTTCTCCTGCAGTGACTGTTCCCGCCGAGCCGCTGCCCGTCGCTGACCCGGTTGTCCCCGTGGCCGATCCCTTCGCCCCGATCGACAACTTTGCTGCCGACGACCTGGACTAACATTCGGCCTACAATTTAGTGCCTAGAAAGGACCCGCAGCTTGCGGGTCCTTTTTTATGACTGTGCAGGGGCGCGCAACATAAAAAACCGAGCCCTGCACATTGTGGCGCAGAACTCGGCGAATGGGTGAGCGGTAAAAGGTAGGTTTTAGGGCATGTGCCAAAAAACTACTTGAGGAGGAAGTTGGGGAGGGGAATGGTACGGGCCTCGCGATGCTCGGGGTCGGCGATGTGGTCGGCAGGATAGCCACAGACAAGCATGTGATAGGGATAAACGCCCTTGGGCAGATTGAACTGCTCCTGTGCCACCTCTGGCTTAAAATGGCATACCCAGCACGTTCCCAGGCCCTGCTCGGTGGCCTCCATCATCATCTGATCGCAAACGATGGATGTATCGATTTCGCTGGAATTCATCTGATCATACGGGCGCACCCAAGCATCATCGGTAACGCTGCAAATAAGGAAGATAAGCGGAGCGCCAAAGATAGACCCATCACGAGCAAACCGAGGCTGACAAGCAGCAGCCTTCTCCAGAAGCTCAGGCGTATCCAACACCATCACACGGGTTGGATGATTATTACAAGCAGAAGGAGCAATCCGCCCAGCCTCAACAATGGCATCCACCACAGCCTGCTCAACAGAACGATTCTCAAACTCGCGACAAGAATACCGAGACCGAGCCAGATCCAAATAACTCACAACCAAGCCCTCCAAATTCAACGAATCAATCCAAAGTAAAACAAAGGGTACCCAAAGCCCCATCCACCCAAACGTTTAAGGCGGTCCCAAAGTTCCCAATCGGGTCCAAAGGCCCCGCCAACAAAAGCCCCATCGCTTTCAAAGTATCAGCCAAAGTTCCCAATGGTGGTACGTAAGGCGAAGGGCCGGCACCTGTTTACTTTCGAACGACTCTGCCATGCAGCCGGAGTGAGAAAGCAAACAGGTGCCGGCCCTTCGCCGCCGGGACACGTACCCCCAATTAACTGTTCTTCATGACAATCGAATCCACAACATCGGCCACATTCTCACAGCAGTCAGCGCAGTACTCCAGGAAGGCGTACACGTCACGCCAGGCGATGACCTCGAGCGGGTCCTTGCCGTTAACGTGCAGGTTGCGCATGGCGTTGATATAGAGCTCGTCGGCTTCGGACTCGATGGTGTTGATCTGGATGACGAGTTCGCGCAGGGTCTTGGACTTGCGGTAGTTGGGCAGCTCGACCATCAGGTCTTTCATGGCGCGGCAGGCGTCAGTCACCTTGTGGGCGATGACGATGGCGTCGGGATGGATGCTCTGGATGTTGGTGAAGTAGACGCGCTGCACGACGCCCTCGATGCGGTCGAGCACGGTGTCGAGTGAGCAGCTCATCAGATCCAGATCCTCGCGCTCGAGCGGGGTGATAAAGGCGGTGAGCAAGGCGTCCTCAAGCTCATGGTGCTTCTTGTCGGCCGCATGCTCGATCGCGTGCATCTTGTTGAGCATATCGTGAATCTTTGCGGGATCGAAGTTCTCGAAAATCTTGGTGAGCAGCTCGGCGGCCTGGACGGCAAGGTCGGCGCAGGCGACGTAGTTGTCGAAGTAGAACGAATCGGGTTTCTTTGCCATGGGTGGGTCCTTTCGAGGCGAAGACGGGTGGGCGAGGTAATGCAGTCCGGATGGACGTTCGGTTTGACTAGAGGAACATCATGAACAGCTTGGCCATGACAAAGCTGATGAGTCCGCAGGCGGGGAAGGTGAAGAACCAGGTGAACATCATGTCTTTGACGACGCCGAAGTTGATGGCTGAGAGGCGCTTGACGGCACCGACGCCCATGATGGCGCAGGTCTTGATGTGTGTGGAGGACACGGGGATGCCGGTAAGGGTGGCAAGCAGCAGGTTTGCGGCGCCCGCCAGGTCGGCGGAGAAGCCCTGATACTTTTCGAGCTTGACCATGCTCTGGCCGACGGACTTGATGATGCGCTCGCCGCCCACGCTGGTGCCGATACCCATAGTGGCCGAGCACAGCAGCATAATCCAGATGGGGATGCCTGCATCGCCGACGCTCGTCTGGCCGCTGGCAAAGGCCACGCCTAAAAAGAGCACGCCGATGAACTTCTGTCCATCCTGCGCGCCGTGCATAAAGCTCATGGCCGCAGCGCTCGCGATCTGAGCGTATTTAAAGAAGACATTGGCACGTCGCCTGTTGGCGGCGGCGAAAAGAATCGAGACGAGCTTGCACAGGACCCAGCCCATGACAAAGCCCAGGCCGATGGAGAGCGCCAGACCGTAGATGACCTTCATCCACTCGTGGACGTTGACGCTGCTCGCACCGCCGAGGGCGATGGCGGCACCGGTCAGGCCGGCGATAAGGCTGTGGCTTTGCGAGGTGGGGATGCCAAAACGCGACGCTGTGGCGCCGTAGACGACGATGGAGAACAGCGCCGCGCATAGGCAGGCGAGCGCCATGGTGCTGTTTCCGCCAAAGTCGACGATATGTGAGATGGTGTTGGCGACGCTCGCGTTAAAGTGCGTCATGATGAGCACGCCGAGGAAGTTGAATGCGGCGCTCATGAGAATGGCGGCGCGGGCGGGCATGCAACGCGTAGTGACGCAGGTCGCGATGGCGTTGGGCGCGTCGGTCCATCCATTGACGAAGATGGCGCCCAACGCGAGGATCACGGTGACGGCAAGGACTGGGTTCGACACAATTTGGCCGAGGAAGGTTGAGAACGTTACGTCCATATATGGGCTTTCTCGAAGTTTGCAGACACGTTACAAAAACATGATAAATCGTATCACCTCCTGCGGGTCTCTTTACCGAGTTCTGATGGGAGAAGTGAACTTTTTGGCACTAAAATTGAATATTAGCCCTGTTGGCCGCGGGTGTTCTTTTTGCTAACACGCCATACGGACACGTGCGATTACTACGACACTCCAAAACCACAGTCTGTTCGCTTTACAACATGCAAACATGCGTTCGATAATAGGAGGCATGGAATATCGACAGACAGACGGCAAAACTCGGCGCGTGCACAAGCAGTATGTGGACGTCGTGGCCCGCATCCTCGCGGGCGGACAAGTCGTGCCGGTTACCGTCTGCTGGGTCGACGGTCGCTGCTTTACGATTGACGAGATCGTCTCGTCCACTGGTTTTGGCCTGACGGTCCACGGCGTTCGTACGGCAACCTATAAGGTGCGTTTTGGCGGGCACGCGACCGAGTTGTATCTGGAGGACCAGGCGTGCGGACGGCCGGACGGCTCGCAGGCCCACGTGATGCGTTGGTGGGTCTGGGCGTTTGATCGTACGCTTGAGGGCGAGCGCCGTAGGTAAGGACGCACGGCGTTCGGGTACAATGGCAGGAATCTTGTCATCTGCTGCGCCGTCTTTCACGGCGCTTTGTGAAAGGACGAAGTATGAACGATATCCAGGGCTATCAGAACGGCCCCATCGAGACCGGTGCAAGCCGTGCCAAGGAGATGTCGCCGCGCGCGTACAACCTTGTCATGTCTGCCCTGATTTTCTTGGGCTTTTGCGCCATGGGCGCCGGCGCCTACTTTACGAGCACCATGTCGTTTGCGCGCATGATGATGAGCGGCGCAGCCTTGCCGCTGGTCTTTGGCTCGTTTATTTTGACCATCGTCGGCATGGTCATGATGTCGGCCGCCGCCAGCAAGCAGTCCGTGGGCCTGTCCCTTGTGGGCTACGTAATCTTTGCGAGTACCTTTGGCCTGACCGCGTCGTTTGGCCTTGCCAACTACGACCTGCCCACCATCAACACCGCTTTTATCGCCACGGCCGCCATCACCTTTGTCTTTGGCGCGCTGGGCGTGACCTTCCCCAAGTTTTTCCAGCGCGTATATGGCATCGGTTTTGGCATTCTGCTCGCCACTGTTCTGGTTGAGATCGTGCTGATGTTCATGGGCGTCTCGCAGTCCATCACCGACCTGATCGTGATCGTGGTGTTCGCCGGCTTTATTGGCTACGACACCTATGTTGCCACGACGGTGCCGCCTACGCTGCCCAACGCCGTGCTCATGGCGTCCAATCTGTTCGTTGACATTATCAACGTGTTCCTGCGCATCCTGAACATCCTTGGCCGTCGCGACTAGTGGCGAATTGCGGCGGTGCTTGCCGTGCGGGCAAATCGATGCGAAAGGCGGTCCTTCGGGGCCGTCTTTTTTGTACGCGGCGGGGTATCATGGATGGGAAAAGCCGATAGCGGCAGCGACAGGAAAGGTGGCCACGTATGGCAGACGTCGACAACAGGAACCGTAACCGCAGGTCCAACCGAGCGGGTCAGCCCAATCCCAAGCGCGAGGCCCGTGCCAAGGCCGCCGAGCGTCACGTGTCAACTGTGTCCGAAGCGTGCGCCAAGGATATCGAGCGTTCGCTTGCCGGTGTTCGCGAGTTTGACGGTATGCCTGCCGGCTTTGTCGCGGCGATGAAGGCCAAGGTTCAGACTGCTGTGGCCGCTGAAGAACAGGTTGCCGAGGACGTCGAGGGCGCGGAGGCTGCCGAGACCGAGGCGGCACCCGAGAGCGAGGCAGCGCCCGAGACCGAGGCAGCTCCTGAGCCCGTCGAGGAGCCTGCCGAGGAAATCGCCGAAGCTGAGTCCGCGCCTGCTGAGGAGCCTGCTGCGTCCCTGCCTGAGGTCACCGTGCTCGATGCCTCCGCCACGCAGGCCATCTTGGACAACGGTCGTGGCTATGCGCAGTTCTGCGACATGGCCGTGCTCGCCTTTGCCTCGTTCACCAATCCGGGCGGTGGCTATATTCAGGGTTATCTGGGCCAGGAGGCCACGCTGTGCGCCGATTCGTATCTGTACAACGTTCTCGATAAGCAGCGCAAATGGTACGGCGAGAACCGTCGCCGCAACATCAACTGCGAGCTTTACCGAAACCGTGCGCTGGTGGTGCCTGCGGTGCGCTTCGATCGCAACCACGTGCATGCATACGCCGACGTGATCGTGGCCGCCGCGCCCAACGTTAAGCGCGCCCGCCAGGAGTATCGCGTGAGCGACGATGCTCTGCTGGATGCCCTGCGCGACCGCATTCGCTTTGTGCTTGCCATCTGCGACGAGCTGGGTCGCGAGAAGCTCGTACTGGGCGCTTGGGGCTGCGACAACAACGGCTTTGACGCCGAGGCCGTGGCCGAGCTCTTCCGCAAGGAGCTCGCGTCGGGCGACTTTAAGGTCAAGCAAGTCTTCTTTGCCGTGCCTTCTACGCGCTGGGATGAGGATTTTGCCAAGTTCGAGCACGTGCTGGCAAACTTCCCCGAGCGCAACGAGGAGTCCTATGCCCAGGTTGCCGCTCGCGCTGCGGCAGCTCGCGCCGCCGAGCAGGCCCAGGCTGCTACCGAGGATGATGAGAACGAGGACGATTGGCGCAAGTACCTGTAATCGGTACGTGCTGACAGATGGGTCGAGCCGGCGGGAGGGCTGCTCCCGTCGGCTTTTTACTGAGCGAGGGGCTTACGATGAAAAACGTTCTATGCTTTGGCGACAGCAACACCTATGGTTACGATCCGGCGGGCATGCGCGACGGCACCGCGGTGCGCTATGCGCGGGATGTGCGCTGGTGCGGCGTGGCCCAACGTGACTTAGGCGAGGGCTGGCATGTAATTGAAGAAGGCCTCAACGGCCGCACGACGGTACGCGACGACATGTGCCATCTGGACACCAATCTTAACGGCATCCGCGCGCTGCCGATGCTGCTCGAGGCCCATAAGCCACTGGACGCCATTGTGATCATGCTGGGCACCAACGACTGCAAGACGGTCTTTAACGTGACGGCTGCCGATATCGCCCGTGGCGCCATGGCGCTGATTCGCGCCGTCCGCGCGTTTCCGTGGACCGACGCTGCGCCTTGTCCGCGCATTCTGCTGATGGCTCCTATCAAGATCAAGCCGCAGATCGCCGATGTATATATGACCGATTTTGACGAGCGTTCCGTCGAGGCCTCGGAGCATTTTGCTGAATACTACGCGCACGTAGCCGAGCAGTTTGGCTGCGACTTTTTGAATGCAGCGGAGTTTGCCGAGCCGGGCGATATCGACTATCTGCATATGATGCCCGAAAGCCATGAGAGCCTGGGTCACGCCGTGGCGGCCAAGCTCCAAGAGATGCTCGGTGAGTAGCACGGCCCCAAACCACCACAATAGTTCTCCTTGCGACGGCTTGTTTCGTTGGTTTGCTTTGATCTGTAACAGTTGTAAGGCCAAAAACGGGCTAGATGTTACAGATTAAGATTATTTAGGTCGATATCGGTCGTTTGTCTCGATCTGTAACATCTAGGGTCGATTTTGCCGAGTTACTGTTACACATCGAGATTATCTTCTCAGTGGAATTTGGATGTCTCGATTTGTAACGGGTGGGCCGAAAAATGGACTTTAACTGTTACAGATCGAGATGTTTGTGGGAACCACCGCAAGGGTGCCTGTCCCCTTTGCGGTGGTTTTGGACTGCGAATCTTAATACTGCCACATGTGGTTGACGGGGCCGGAGCCTTTGCCCATGTTCAGGCCGGCGGCCAGAGCGCCTGTCAGGTAGGCCTTGCCAGCGTTGACGGCATCGGCAAGATCCATACCCTGGGCCAGCGCGCAGGCAATGGCGGACGAGAGCGTGCAGCCGGTGCCGTGTGTGTTATTGGTATCGATACGCTTGTGGCGGAACCACGTGGTGAGTGGATCTCCCAGATGGTTGCCCTCGTCATCGAGCGGCGCGGGTTCGGCCAGTACATCGTTGGCCTCGTTGACAAGATGCCCACCCTTAACGAGGGATGCGCAACCAAAGCGGCGGGTGAGGAGCATGGCAGCATTTTGCTGCGTGCGCTCGGAGTCGACCTCGTAGTCGAGCAGGGCCATGGCCTCGGGAATATTGGGCGTGATAACCGTCGCCAGCGGGAACAGGCGGCGGGTGAGCGCCTCGGCGGCATCTTCGGCAATCAGCCGCGCGCCCGAGGTGGCGACCATGACGGGGTCGACGACCACGTTCGTTGCGTTCCAGGCGCTCAAGCGGTCGGCGATGACTTCGATAATCTCGACAGAAGAAACCATGCCGATCTTGACGGCGCTCGGGCGGATATCGTCAAAAACGGCGTCAATTTGCGCGGCTACGATATCTGGCGAGATATCCTGTACGGCGGTGACGCCCAGCGTGTTTTGCGCTGTGATGGCGGTGATGGCCGTCTCGGCATACAGGCGGTGCGCCGTGATGGTCTTGATGTCGGCCTGAATGCCGGCGCCGCCGCTGGAATCGGATCCCGCGATGGACAGGACGGCAGGTACCTTACTACGATCCATGTTCGCTCCCTTGTTCGGTCGGAATCAAATGGGTCTTTAAGCCAGCATTATAAAGATGCCCGGGCCGACTCTATGTCGAACCCGGGCGGGCGATGCAATCTTTACGCAAATGCAAGCAAATGTTCACACGTCAACAATTGACAGGCACCAGCTCGCCGCCAGAGGCGGCCGCGGCGACAGGGTTAGTCCTCTATGCCGAGGTCGATCGTGGTGCCCTCGAAGATCTTGTTGATGGTGCGGACGGCGCACATCTTGCCACACATGGTGCAAGTGCCCTCGGTGGCGGCGGGGGACTCCTCGTAGCGCTTCTTGCCCGTAACCGGGTCGAGCGCGCACTCCCACATGGCGTCCCAGTCAAGCTTGCGGCGTGCCTGGCCCATCTTGTCGTCCATGTCGCGGGCGTGCGGCACCTTTTTGGCGATGTCGGCGGCGTGTGCGGCGATCTTGGTGGCCATGAGGCCGTCGAGCACATCCTGGGCGTTGGGCAGGCATAGGTGCTCTGCCGGTGTCACGTAGCACAGGAAGTCGGCACCGGAGCTGGCGGAGATGGCGCCGCCGATGGCAGCGGTGATGTGGTCGTAACCCACGCCGATATCGGTCACCAGCGGCCCGAGCACATAGAACGGAGCATTGTGGCACAGGCGTTTCTGCAGTTTCATGTTGGCGGCGATCTCGTCGAGCGCCATGTGACCCGGGCCCTCGACCATGACCTGGACGCCGGCGGCCCAAGCGCGCTTGCACAGCTTGCCCAGCTCGATCATCTCAGCGGTCTCGGTGGCGTCGTTGGAGTCGTAGAGGCAGCCCGGGCGGCAGGAGTCGCCGAGCGAAATCGTCACGTCGTACTCGTGGCAAATCTCGAGCAACTCGTCGTAGAACTCATAGAATGGGTTCTCGTTACCGGTGACCTCCATCCAGCCAAACAGCAGTGAGCCGCCACGGCTCACGATGTTCATCAGGCGGCCGGTCTCCTTAAAGGTCTTGGTGACCGACTTGTTTATGCCGCAGTGGATGGTCATAAAGTCCACGCCGTCCTCGGCATGCGCGCGCACGACTTCGAACAGGTCGTCCTTGGTGAGCTTGACCAGCGGCTTTTCCATGTAGCCGATGGCGTCGTACATGGGGACGGTGCCTACCATGAGCGGCGTCTCGTCGATGAGCTGCTGGCGGAACTGGCGCGTCTTGCCCGAGTTGGAGAGGTCCATGATGGCGTCGGCGCCAAAGTCCTCGGCGATCTTGACCTTCTTCCATTCCTCGGCGGCATCGGCCTTGTCGCCCGAGATGCCCAGGTTCACGTTGACCTTGGTGGACAGGCCCTCACCGACGCCAAAGGCGCGCATGCCCTTTTTGATGTGCACGATGTTGGCGGGAATGGAGATGCGGCCGTCGGCCACGCGCTCGCGGATGTACTCGGGGTCGCGATGCTCGCGCTCGGCGACCTCCTTCATCTGCGGTGTGATCCGCCCGGCGCGGGCGAAGTCGATTTGCGTGACGAGCTTGGGCTCGGTCTGTGCGCTCATTGGCACGGCTCCCTTCGTTGGCATTACCCATATCAGGTTTGCGGGTCAGGGCGGGCGCGCCCAGTCTCAGCCTGCCGTCTTGTCCTGCAAGCTCCCCGTTTATGTAATGGGCTCAAGTATAGCCTGAATGGGTACGATTGGGCCAACGAGCGTGCCTGTGGGGAGGCGTACATGGAAGACAAGCATCTATATCGAGAGACACAATGGGGTGTATCGGCCGAGGAAAGCCGTGCGCACCATGGGTTGGTCGCGATTGGTTTTGCGGTGCTTGCCGTGC
Organism: Collinsella sp. AF28-5AC; assembly: GCF_003457875.1. Lineage (NCBI taxonomy): Bacteria > Bacillati > Actinomycetota > Coriobacteriia > Coriobacteriales > Coriobacteriaceae > Collinsella > Collinsella sp. AF28-5AC. The sequence continues at coordinate 41,344 of NZ_QRTA01000001.1, forward strand.
TGGTGATTGCCTTTTGTATTTGGACGTTCGGCGGTCCTGGCGGCGCCACCTGGGGGTTTGAAGCCGACGAGGGCCTGCCGATTATGACCATGAAAGTTTCTGGTGGCAACACGGTTGCCGCACCGGGCGACTATTGGTATCCGCGCGACGAGTTTGTGCAGCTGCAGCTGAGCGGCGGGTCTATTCCGGGTGAAGAAATCGAACGCGTGACGTTTGATGCGACGCTCAAAACGCTGACGGTGAAGCTCAAAGATCAAGGGGACGTGCCCACGACCATGGACATTGCGCTGACGGAGTGGCGTCTGGAACCTCCGTCGGGCGTTACGGTATCCGACGTAGAGCACGTTAAGATTACCTACCAAGATGGCTCGACGAGCGAGATTGCAAAGGCCGATGGCTTGGCGGAGTAACGGGGTGTTTGGAAACGGCGGGCCTATAGTGCCTGCGCGTTCATGAAAACCAGGGTGTTTTTGTCTGAAAGCTCGGGGATGTGCCGATAGCCGATGTTGAATGCGGTAAGTTCGCTTGCATCCTCGAGCTTGTTTTCTGCCATCCACCGCACCATGGAGCCGCGCGCCTTTTTGCTGGCGGTCGACCGTTGGATGGGCTTCCCGTTGCGGATGCCCTCGCCAAAGAGGCATGTGACGGCCGTGGCGTCGCCCGCGAGGTGGGGCAGAACGGCTTTGGCATACTCTACGCTGGCGAGGTTGACGATCGTGGTGTTTGAGCCTGCCGGGGCGATAGCCCGCGCGAGCTTATCGCTCCAAAATGCGTAGAGGTCTCGGGCACCGTCGACGACAAGCTTCGCGCCCATCTCCAGCCGATACGGTTCGACGGCATGAAAGGGACGAACGCACCCGTAGAGGCCGGAGAGGATCCACAGATGGCTTTGCAGCCAGGCGAGCTGTTCGGCATCCATTACCTCGGGTGCCATGCTCTGGTACTGAATGCCGTGATAGGACATGATGGCAGGGGAGAAGTGACGGGCGAGTGCGGGATTGTCGAGATCGCCGTTTTTCAGGATGGGCCCGAACTCATGCAGGGTGTTGAGGCAAGGTCCCAGCAGTTTGTCACTCACGTTCCACAGCGCCTGCAGGCCGCCGCTGCCTTCATTCCGCTCGATATCTAGCAGTGCGCGGTGGAGGCGAGCTGTCTCGCGCACAAAGGGTGGAATGCCCAGGACTTCAAAAGCATTTTGGGCCGCGCGCATCTGCTTGGCGGGCGAAATGATGACCTGCAGCATGGACTCTCCTCTGCCAAAAAAGAAATTGCGGTGGAATACGGTCTGTTTGGGCTATTGAAAGACCAAATCAATCCGTATTCCACCGCAAGTTATGGGTGGGGTGGATTAGGCGCGCTCGAGGAAGGCCTTGTAGCCGCGATAGGCCTCGTAGATGTCGGCCTTGTTGGCGACCTCCCACAGGGCGTGCATGGACAGGACGGCAACGCCGGAATCGATGACGTTCATGCCGTACTTGGCCATGATGTAGGCGATGGTGCCGCCGCCGCCCGCGTTGACGCGGCCGAGCTCGCAGGTCTGGAAGTCCACTCCTGCCTTGTCCATGATGTCGCGAATGAGGGCCACATACTCGGCGTCGGCGTCGTTAGAGCCGCCCTTGCCGCGGCTGCCCGTGTACTTGTTAAAGCACAGGCCGCGACCCATAAAGGCGGCGTTCTTGGTCTCGAACTTGCCGGCATAGCCCGGGTCGAAGCCGGCGGACACGTCGGAGGAGAGCATACGGCTGTGGGCGAGCGCGCGGCGCAGAGCCAGCGGGCTGTCCTCGCCGGCGAGCGTCATGATCTCGGCGACGGTGTTCTCGAAGAAGCGGCTCGTCATGCCGGTGGCGCCCACGGAGCCGATCTCCTCTTTGTCGACGATGAGCGTGATGCTCGTGCGCTCGACATTGGCCACATTGATCTGGGCGAGCATGGAGGGGTAAGCGCAGACGCGGTCGTCGTGACCATAGCCCAGAATCATGGAGCGGTCGAGGCCCATGTCGCGGGCGGGGCCGGCGGGCACGACCTCGATCTCGGCGGAGAGGAAGTCCTCCTCCTCGACGCCGTACTGCTCTTTGAGGATGTCCAAGAACATCTGCTTGACGGGCTCCTTGGAAGCGTCCTTGTCGTCCTCATCGAACTTGACGGGACGGCCGCCCACGATCACGTCGAGAATCTCGGCGTCGACGGCGTCCTTGGCGGGCTTGGCCATCTGCTCGCTCGAGAGGTGGATCAGCAGATCGGAGATGGTAAAGACCGGATCGTCTGCCTTGTCGCCGATATTGATGTCGACGGTGGTACCGTCCTTTTTGCAGATGACGCCCACGAGTGCGAGCGGGGAGGCTACCCAGTGGTAGCTCTTGACGCCGCCGTAGTAGTGCGTGTCGAGGTAGGCCATGTCGCCGGCCTCGAAGGCGGGATTCTGCTTAAGGTCCAGGCGCGGCGAGTCCACGTGGGCGCCCAGGATGTTAAAGCCCTGCTCGAGCGGGGCGGTGCCCAGGTTGACGAGCATAAGGTCCTTGCCGTGGTTGGCGGCGTACACCTTGTCGCCGGCCTTGAGCGTGCGGCCCTCGGCGATCACGGTCTCCAGGTCGACGTATCCCGCCTCCTCGGCCATCTTGATGCCGGTCTTGACGCACAGGCGCTCGGTCTTGTTCTCGCTCAAAAACTGCTTATAGCCGCGGCAAAGCCCCTCGAGCTCCTCGACTTGCTGTGGCGTGTACTTTTTCCATGCGCAGGGACGCTCCATGACGCAGGCTCCTTTCGGATCGATCGTGCTGGTTGATGTACCGTGAGCCATCGTATCACGCGCGGGCTCGCGGTGGCGGGGGAGCTTGATGTGCGGTGGCCGCGGGGCGGGGAGCGTGTAAACTGGAGTAAGCAAACCGTGCCCAGCCCAAAGCGAGGTATTCAATATGTCTGACAAGCGCCGCACCTTTGCCGTTATCGACGGCAACTCGCTCATGCACCGCGCCTTCCACGCCGTGCCGCCCACCATGAATGCGCCGGACGGCCGCCCCACCAACGCGATTTTCGGCTTTCTGAACATGTTTCTCAAGATGATCGATGCCTTTAACCCCGACGGTGTGGTCGTGGCGTTTGACAAGGGCAAACCGCGCGTGCGCATGGAGATGCTGCCGCAGTATAAGGCGCAACGCCCGCCCATGGACCCCGATCTGCATGCGCAGTTTCCGATGATCAAGGAGCTGCTCACCGCGCTCAACGTGCCGATTCTGCAGTCCGAGGGCTGGGAAGGCGACGATATCCTGGGAACCATGGCGCGCCTGGGTGAAGAGGCCGGCTGCGACATGCTGCTGGTGACCGGCGACCGCGACATGTATCAACTCGTGACCGAGCACGTCAACGTGGTCTCGACCCGCAAGGGCCTGTCCGACGTGGCGATCATGACGCCCGAGAGCGTGGACGACCTGTATCATGGCATTACGCCGGCGCTCGTGCCCGATTTTTACGGTCTAAAGGGCGATACGTCGGACAACATTCCCGGCGTACCGGGCATCGGCCCCAAAAAGGCGAGCGCGCTCATCGCACAGTACGGCAGCTTGGACGAGGTCATCGCGCATGCCGACGAGGTCAAGGGCAAGATGGGCGAGAACCTGCGTGCGCACATCGACGATGCGCTGCTGAGCCGCAAGGTCGCAACCATTCGCACCGATGCGCCCGTCGAGCTCGATTTTGAGGCGACGTCCTTCCCGGCGTTTTCTGCCGACGAGGTGTCTGCGGCACTGGGTACGCTTGGTATCACCGCCATGCAGAACCGTTTCTTGGCGTTGATCGGCGGCGAGGGCGGGGCTGCTGCTGCCTCCAGTGTGTTTGAGATACCTGCTATGGTTCGCGCAGCCGCCGGCGATGCCGACGCGCTTGGTGCCGTTGCGGCTGAGGTCTCCCGCGCGATTGATGCCGGCGAGTGGGTCGCCGCCGTGGTGGACGACGACAAGGAAGAGGGCGCGCTCTTTGGACTGACGCGCACGCTGTGGTTGGCGACGTCCAAGGGCCTGTTCGCGCTCGAGGAGGGCGACGGCGGTACCACTGCCGTAGTCGATGGCTTCAACTTCGCCCACGGCGTGATTGCCGGCGTGCTTGCGCGCCTGTTTATGGAGGGCCGCGTGGCGAGCCCGGATACGAAGGCGTTGTTGCACGAGCTTTCGCCCATCGATTCTTCTGAGCCCGAGCTCATGGATCCGCTGGCAGTCGATTCCACGCGTATCTTCGACACCGTGGTTGCCGCCTACCTGCTGGATTCTGACCGCTCTGAGTTTGACGAGGCGTATCTGGCCGATACCTATCTGCAGATGGCGCTGCCTGCGGCGCGCGGTGCAGAGGGTGCCGGTGAGGACGCTCCGGCGCCTGCCGCCCGTACTGCGGCCCTGACGCTGGCGCTCGTGGCGCCGTTGCGCGACCGCATGGCCCGCGAGAACGCCGCCAACGTGTTCGATGGTATCGAGATGCCGCTCGTTCCGGTACTTGCCAAGATGGAGCGCGCGGGCATGCTTGTGGACCCCGACCGCCTGCACAGTCTGTCCGAGGGTCTGGCGACCCAGATTGCCGAGGTTGAGCGCAGCATTCGCGACCTGGCGGGTGACGAGACCTTTAACATCGGCAGCCCCATGCAACTTTCGCACGTGCTCTTTGACGTGATGGGCCTTCCGACCAAGGGCCTCAAGAAGACTAAGCGCGGCTATTATTCAACCAACGCCAAGGTTCTGAGCGATCTTGCCCGTGACCACGAAATCGTGCGTCTGATCTTGGACTGGCGTGAGAAGTCTAAGATCAAGTCCACCTATCTGGACACGCTGGGCCCGCTACGCCGTGGTGACGGTCGCGTACACACTACGTACAACCAGACCATCACGGCAACGGGGCGTCTGTCCTCGAGCGACCCGAACCTGCAGAACATCCCGACGCGCTCGGAGCTGGGTCGTACCGTCAAGACGGCGTTTTCGGCAGGCGAGGGAAGCGTCTTTTTGGCGGTGGACTACTCGCAGATCGAGCTGCGTCTGCTGGCACATCTCTCGGGTGACGAGCACCTGGTGCGCGCCTTTAACGAGGGCGAGGACTTCCATGCCGAGACGGCGGCGCGCGTGTTTGGTGTGCCGGTGTCCGAGGTAACGCCCGACTTGCGCAGTCGCGCCAAGGCCGTGAACTTTGGCATCGTGTATGGCCAGCAGGCCTACGGCCTGTCGCAGTCGCTGCATATCTCGATGGCCGAGGCACGCGACATGATCGACCGCTACTACGAGGCCTACCCGGGTGTGCGCACGTTCCTCGACAACGTGGTGGCACGCGCCAAGCAGACGGGCTACGCCGAGACCATGTACGGCCGCCGTCGTCATATTCCGGAGCTCAAGGCCAAAAATCCGCAACTCCGCGGCTTCGGCGAGCGCACGGCCATGAACCACCCCATGCAGGGCACCGCGGCCGACATCATCAAGATCGCCATGGCCCGCGTAAGCCGCCGTCTGGAAGAAGAAGGCTTTGCCGCCCACATGATCTTACAGGTGCACGACGAACTGGACTTTGAGTGCCCCGTCGACGAAGTCGAGCGCCTCACCGCCATGGTCCGCGACGTCATGGAACACGTAGTAGACCTCCGCGTCCCCCTAATCGCCGAAGCCAGCACCGGCACAACCTGGGCCGACGCCAAATAGGGAAGCAGCCACAGATCCAAAGCAGCCAAACCAGAAGGGAGTCCCTTTCAGCAAGGAACTCCCTTCATCCATAATTATTCAGCTAAGTATCTAGACGCCAAGACGCCATCCAGGCGGCAAGCAAGTCACCGCAGGACCTGGCCGGGTGGCATGGGTTAACTTTTCGTAGATTCCGCACGCAAAGAAAGCCACTTAATGTGGCTTTCGTCTTGCGCAGGACCTGACCGAGCGAAAAGATAACCCATGCCACCCGGCCAGGTCCGACGAGCCACGTTAACGAGCCGCCAAGATGGCGTCGATGAGCGTCAGTACGCCCCCGTCGTTGTTGCTCGGAATGCGCCACTTGGCATGCGCGTTCATGTGCTCCTCGGCATTGTCCACGATAAAGCTATGCCCGACGCGCTCCAGCATGGGGATGTCGTTGTAGGTATCGCCCACGGCGGCAGCATCGGCAATATCGATGTCCAGGTGCTCGCACAGGTGCGCGACGCCGGCGCCCTTGTCGACGCCCAGGTTCATAAAGTCGATCCACTCGCGCCCGGCGTTGGTGACGTAGAGCTTGTCCGAGAACTCGGGGCTATAGGTCTCGCGGAAAGCGGGCTCGGCGTCGTAGCCGGGGAAGAAGACCGAAATCTTGTTGGACTCGAAATCAATGCCCTCAAAGCTGTCGACGTAGTTGATTGTGTTGTAGTAGACGCTGATCTCGTCGTGGTATTGATGGTCGCGGGCAAGCACGTAGAACTCGTCGAAGCAGCACAGGACGGGGACAGCGCGAGGATCCTCCGAGGCACGGCTCAAGACCTGCTGATACAGCTCCACGTCAATATTGCTCTTATAGATATAGCTGCCGCGATAGATCACGCACGCTCCGTTGTCGGGACAAAAGGCGAGGCGGTTCTTGATGCCCTCGAACATCTCCTCGAGCTTGGGGGCGGGACGTCCGCTGGCGGGGCAGAATACGATGCCGGCGTCGGCGAGCTTGTCCAGGCGCTCATCAAGACCCTGGGGCAGCACACGCTCGTCGGTCAGCAGCGTCTTGTCCATATCGACGGCGAGAATCTTAATGTTGCCGATGTTGGCGTCCGATTCGTAAGTTTGCATAAAAAAGCGCCTTTCGTTTCGAGATTGTTTCAGACGTTATAACCATCAACTAGTAGTCGAGCGTATTTTCGCAGGAATGGTGCGTATTTGCACTGCAATTCACAAACTAATGAAAAAACTTTTCAGAAATTTGAATTTGTCGCTTGCGCAGCGTGCACTTTATCGTAATATAGCGAACATCGAAAACGGAGACGGCAAAAGAGCCGTTTACCGAGGAAAAGGTACCGTTTGCGATATTTGAATTGCGCCCGGCGATACGTGAAAGGAGAGGCAGATGCAGTTCGTAAAGATCATCACCACTGCAGACAATGCCATCCGACGCCAGCGCGCAATTTCCCGACGACGATAACAATCGTCTCTGTCCCCATGGGGCGCAATGCCTCAACAGAGTCATTTTGAGGTCGTTGGGTTTAAGCACGACATAGCCGCATGTTTCTAGGGCATGCCTGTGATGCAATCTGCTGAATAACCTGATATTGCACGGTTTTTGACCTCAAGGTGACTTGCAACTGACCGATGTTCTAACTAGCTACCAAGGGCGAAAGGAAACAGCCATGAGCAAGGAAAAAGTCGTTCTCGCATATTCCGGTGGTCTTGATACATCCGTATGTGTCAAGTGGCTCCAGGACGAGAAGAATCTCGACGTCGTTTGCGTCTGCGGCAACGTGGGCCAGGAGGAGACCGGCCTGGATGCCAAAAAGCAGAAGGCGCTCGACTTGGGCGTTCTCGATTGCCAGGTGCTCGACCTGCGCGACGAGTTCTCCGATGAGTTCCTGACCAAAGCCATCGCAGCAAACTCCATGTATGAGAACAAGTATCCGCTGCTCTCCGCCCTGTCTCGCCCGCTGCTTGCCAAGAAGCTTGTTGAGGTCGCCCACGAGTTTGGCGCGACCTACGTCGCCCACGGCTGCACCGGCAAGGGTAACGACCAGGTCCGTTTTGAGGCCGCCGTCAAGGCCCTCGACCCCGAGCTTAAGGTTATCGCCCCGGTTCGCGAGTGGGACCTGAAGTGCCGTCCCGACGAGGTCGCCTATGCCCACGCCCACAACGTGCCGGTTCCCGAGGGCGCCAACGACAACCCCTACTCCATCGACGACAACCTGTGGGGTCGTGCCATTGAGTGCGGTCACCTGGAGGATCCCTGGAACGAGCCGCTCGACGACGCTTGGGTTATGACCAAGAATCCCGAGGACACGCCGGACACCCCGACCTACACCGAGATTGAGTTTGAGGCCGGCAAGCCCGTCGCCGTCGACGGCAAGAAGATGAAGCTCTCCGAGATCGTCATCGCTCTCAACAAGATCTCCGGCGACAATGGCTTTGGCCGCCTCGATCTGGTCGAGGATCGTCTGGTGGGCCTCAAGAGCCGTGAGTGCTATGAGGTTCCCGGAGCCCTGACGCTCATCACCGCCCACAAGGCGCTCGAGGACATCTGCGTCGAGGGCGACCTGCTCAAGACCAAGATCAAGCTCGAGCAGGATTGGGCCACCGCCGTGTACAACGGCCAGTGGTACAGCCCGCTCAAAAACGCGCTCGATGCCTTTATGGCCGATACCCAGAAGTTCGTGACCGGCACTGTCCGTCTGAAGTTCTTTAAGGGCAACTGCCATGTCGTCGGCCGCAAGAGCCCCTTCAGCCTCTACGACTACGGTCTGGCTACCTACGACCGCGACACCACGTTTGACGAGAAGGCCAGCGCCGGCTTTATCGAGATCGATACGCTGTCGCTCAAGACGTGGGCAAAGGTCCAGGGCCTCAGCTCTGCTGCCGCCCAGGCCTAGCGCCTCCTTCCCTTGGTATCCGCGCGGCCCATCCGCGTGATACATAACGGGCGCACGGGGTCCCTACCTTTCGTTATGCTTGCTGACACTTCTTAACATCGGTGGCCCCTACGTTCCGCCCGCATATATGATGCCGCGTCTGCGGCTGAGTCCGAGCCCCGCCGGGGTTGTCCGGCGGGGCTCCTTCTATCAATTTGGCGGCTCTGCGCCTATATATATGAGGAGTATCCATTATGTTCAATGCTATCGCGCATGCTTTACTTGCCCTCGCGCCCGAGTTCGATGCTGCAAGGGTCGAGGACGTCCCTATGAGCCTGAAGGCCTGGATCGATGGTTCGCAGGGCAACATCCGGAGGGAGACGTTGGGCGCCAAGTGCATGGCGCGTCACTTCTTTGCAAATTAGCTACATGGCTCCGCACACGGTGGGGAATGTGTAAAACTAGCGGTTGAAAAATCGCTTTAGCGATATGGCGCATTGCTTTGGGCGCTTGTTTTGGTATTTGGAGAAAGGGGACGGTTCCATGGTTCTTTGGGGCGGTCGTTTTGAGGCAGGCGTGGCCGAGGTCACGCAGGAGTTTGGCGCGTCGCTGCCGGTCGACAAACATCTCTATAAGCAGGATATCGCCGGCTCTAAGGCGCATGCCAAAATGCTGGCGGCCCAGGGCATCATCAGTGCCGAGGACGAGCAGGCGATTGCCAAGGGCCTGACCGGAATCGAACAGGATATCGATGCCGGCAACTTCACCTTCGACATCAACGACGAAGACATTCATATGTCCATCGAGAGCGAGCTGACGCGTCGCATCGGCGAGGCCGGTAAGCGCTTGCATACCGGACGTTCGCGCAACGACCAGGTGGCGACCGACACGCGCCTGGGCGTCAAGGCGCTGGCCAAGGAGCTCATGGAGGCCAATCTTGAGCTGCGCCATGTGCTGGTGGATGCGGCTAAGAAGTACGACAAGGTAATTCTGCCGGGCTACACGCACATGCAGCACGCTCAGCCCGTGCTGCTGTCGCATCATCTGCTGGCGTATTCCTGGATGTTCGCGCGCGACTTTACGCGCCTGAAGGCAGCCTTTGATGCCGCCGACAACTGCCCGCTGGGTGCTGCCGCACTTGCCGGCACGAGCTATCCGCTCGATCGTCAGATGACGGCTGCCGAACTTGGCTTTGCGGGTGTGATTCCCAACTCGCTCGATGCGGTTTCCGACCGCGATTTCCTGCTCGATCTGCATTACGCCGGCTCAGTCATGGCCATGCATCTGTCGCGCCTTTCCGAGGAGATCGTGCTGTGGTCGAGCTCCGAATTTGGCTTTATTACGCTTTCCGACTCGTACTCCACCGGCTCGTCCATCATGCCGCAGAAGAAGAATCCCGACTTTGCCGAGCTTATCCGCGGCAAGAGCGGCCGTGTGTATGGCAACCTGGTGCAGCTGCTCGTGACCATGAAGGGCTTGCCGCTCGCTTATAACAAGGACTTGCAGGAGGACAAGGAGGGCGCGCTCGATACCGCCCATACGCTCATGCAGTGCCTGTCGGTTATGGCCGGTATGATTTCGACTTGGACCGTCAACGAGGACGCCATGGCGCGCGAGTGCGGCGTGGGACACCTTGCCGCCACCGATGTTGCCGATTACCTGGCTAAGCGTGGTCTGCCGTTCCGCGAGGCACATGCCGTGGTGGGCCATCTGGTCCTGATGTGTGAGAAGCGCGGCTGCAATCTTGAGGACCTGCCGTTTGAGGTGTTCCAGGAGGCAAGCTCGCTCTTTGAGCACGACATTACCGAGGCGCTCGACATCCCGTCGATTGTCGCTGCACGCACGACCGAGGGCGGTACCGCCCCTGCCGCCGTTGCCGTGCAGCTGCAGCGTGCCGAGGCACAGCTCGTGGCCGACGAGGGCGTGTTTGGATCGCTGACCAAGGTCGTCGAGATGGGCCACGGGATAAAGTAAGGGTTTGGCCGAAGCTGTTTTTGCCATTTATTGAGGAATCATTTTTTGCTTTACGGACGTCTGCTGATGTGAGCGTCCGTATTTTGTTGCTATGGGGGAGGGGCTTGTCGAGAAGTTCTGTAGGACCTTTGGGCAGGTTGTGAAGGGGGTACGTTCGCGGGCGGCAACCGACCGTCTGCTCTGCTCGATGCGGTTGATGGGCAGTCGGATGGTACTCTAATCGAGCTTCGAAACAGAAGTGACACATATGGAACGCTTTAATAAATTGCAACGTTTCAATAAACAGCTTTTTGTTTAACTGCAGCTAAAACTCTGTTACGATGCAGTCCAGGCGGGTGCCGGAATGGGACTTGGGCACGCGCGAACCTACTTGAAAGGCTACCTTATGGCTATCGAGAAGACCTTCATCATGATTAAGCCCGACGCCGTGCGCGACCGCAAGATCGGCGAGATTGTTGCTCGCATCGAGCGCAGCGGCCTTGTCATCGAGCGCATGGAGATGACCACGCTCGAGCGCGCTACCGTCGAGGAGCACTACGCCCATCTGGCCGACAAGCCCTTCTTTGGCGGTCTCTGCGACTTTATGACGAGCGGTCCGGTTGTCAAGATGGTTGTTTCCGGTCTCTCCGCTGTTGCTAAGATGCGCACCCTCATGGGCGCTACTAATCCGCTTGACGCTGCTCCTGGTACCATCCGCGGCGACTTTGCCGTCGATGTCAACGCCAACGTGATCCACGGCTCCGACTGCCTGGAGAACGCCGAGATTGAGATCAAGCGCTTCTTTGGCTAAACCAGCTTTGACTCCTTAAAGCTGTTAGCGTGTGGCTTGGGCGCCGCGGAACTCCATCCGCGGCGCCCTTTTATTCCAAAATCTATGAAGGGGCCCGTTCGGTCATGAGTTCCGAGCGGGCCCCTGCTGTTAGCTTGTGGCACTGAGATGTTTAGGCCTCGTCGACGACCTTGAGGCCGCGCGTGTGGTCGATCTCGTTGAGGAGGTTAACGCGACGCTCGTGACGACCGCCCTCAAACTCGGCGTCGAGCCACTCGTCGACAATCATCTTGGCGAGCTCGGAGCCCACGACGCGGGCGCCAAAGGCGAGCACGTTGGTATTGTTGTGCATGCGGGAGAGCTTGGCGCTGAAGGGCTCGGAGCACACGACGGCGCGTACGCCCTCGACCTTGTTGGCAGCCAAGCTAATCCCGACACCGGTGCCACAGATGAGGATGCCCAGGTCGACGTCGCCGTTGGCAACGGCCTTACCCACCTTGTAGCCGGCGATGGGGTAGTCAAAGCTCTCGGAGGTGTCGGTGCCAAAGTTCACGACCTCGCAGCCGCGCTCCTTCAGGTGCTCGGAAATGATGTTCTTGAGCTCGACGGCGGCGTGGTCGTTACCGATACCGATCTTCATGGATGGTTCCTCTCTGGTCTGTGCGGCGCAAATGCTAAAGGTGTTTACCGCGTTCGACTGCATGATAGCGCGACTTTTGCGTAAACGCTCGGGCGTTTTTTGGTCAAACGCTTTAGCATGCAACAAGACCGGCTTCTCATGAATGAATGCTGTCAGTTTGTGCTTGAGCGCCGTCCGCCGGAACCATGGTTGCGGTTTTTGATGCATTGTTATCAAATAAAGGAACTAACCATTCTTGAGAGCCCAGCCCGTTATGCAAGCAGGAGATACCTATGCCTACCGATTCCATCCGTGATGCCGCGTTTTGCGATGTTTTGAACCGCGAGCTTGTCTGCGCACTCGGCTGTACCGAGCCCATTGCCGTTGCCTATGCAGCAGCGCTGGCGAGCCAGACGCTCGGTTGCGAACCCGATCATATGGATGTCGCCTGCTCGGGCAACATCATCAAGAACGTCAAGAGCGTGACCGTGCCCAACTCGGGCGGTATGCACGGTATTGAGGCCGCGGCCGTGCTGGGCGCCGTGGGCGGTGACGCCAAGAGCGCGCTCGAGGTGCTCGAGAGCGTTAACGATGAAGACCGTGCTCGCGTGACCGAGCTCCTCGCCGACGCCGGCTACTGCGATGTGTCGCTTGTCGAGGGTGTGCCCAACCTCTACATCAAGGTGACTGCGACGGCCGGGGGCCATACCGCGGTCGTCGAGATTACCGACCACCACACCAATGTCACGTGCCATACCCTCGACGGTATTCCGGTGTGCGGCAAGTCGGCGGGGGAGTGTGCCGCCTGCGCCGAGCGCGTCGTGGCCGAGCGGGCGGCAGATAACGCCGATACGCCCATGTCGATTGAGACCATCATCGACTTTATCGAGGACGGTGACATTGAGGACGCCTGCGCTGCCGTTGAGCGTCAGATTGAGCTGAACGGTGCGATCAGTGCCGAGGGCCTGGCGCACGCTTGGGGCGCCGAGGTTGGCCGTACGCTGTTGGGCGCTCGTGCCGATGACGTCGCCTGCCGTGCCCGTGCCCGTGCAGCCGCCGGGTCCGACGCCCGCATGAACGGCTGCGCGCTGCCGGTCGCCATCGTGTGCGGCTCGGGCAATCAGGGCATTACCTGCGCGCTGCCTGTTATGGAGTATGCCGAGTATTTGCGCTGCGACCATGATCGCCTGGTTCGCGCCGTGATGCTGTCCGATCTGATCGCCGTGCATATCAAGAGCTATATTGGTGCGCTCTCGGCGTTTTGCGGTGCTATTTGCGCCGCATGCGGTGCCGGTGCCGCGATTACCTGGCTGTGCGGTGGCACGCGTGAGCAGATTGGCGCGACGGTCTCGAACACGCTCGGCAACGTGGGCGGCATCGTGTGCGATGGCGCCAAGGCGAGTTGCGCGGCTAAGATTTCGGCAGCCGTGGACGCTGCGATTCTGGGCCACGATATGGCTATGCAGGGCCGTGGCTTCCGTGCCGGCGAGGGCCTGATCCAGGATACCGTCGAGCAGACGATCGCCAGCATGGGCTACGTGGGCCGTGTGGGTATGAAGGATACCGACGTCGAGATCCTCAACATCATGATCGGCAAAACCCAGGTCTGTTAAGACAGTTCGTCGGCTACTTGGTGTTCGTAGAAGGCTTCTACTACGGCGTTAAAGTCGCGGGCGAAGTCTTCCATGGTTCCGCGCCAGGTGGCTCGGCTGGGCTTGCCTTGGCCCACAAAGGCGGTTTGGATGCCGCAATCGGGGGACGGGAAGTCGCGCTTGGGATCGTTGCCCACCATAAGGACCTCGTGCGGCTCGAGCCCCATCACCTGAAGCTGCTCTAGATAGTAGGTGGCATCGGGCTTGCAGCGGGTGGTGTTTCCCATGTGCGTGACGAGCTCAAAGGGAACATCGGCCAGGTCGCCCCAGCCCATGCGGCACTCGATGGCCCCCTGGGGAAAGCTGGGGTTGGTAAAGAGCGCGCAACGCAGTCCAGCGTCCTGTACGGCCTGGAGCGCGGCGTGCGCGCCCGGCATGGCGTGGGCGTTAATGACATCGTCGTTCTTGTACGGAAGAACTTCGCGATCATAGTAGGTAAACGCCTCGTAGATGATGGGATCGGAGAGGCGGATACCGCATCGGCGCTCGACCTCTTCTTGGTAAAACTCAAGATTGGTGCGGTTGTCCGTGCCGCTGCGGCGATTGGCGTTGAGGTCGACCAGGATGGTGCCGAGGCGTGCCATCGTGCCACCACGGCTGCGGCGGCCGATATCCGCGAGCATCGAAGAGACATCCTTAAAATAGCGAAGGATGAACGCGTTGAGGTTGATGCTGAGAAGCGTCTCGTCCATATCGAAAACGACTGCTTTGAGCACGCGGGCACCTTTCTCGAAAAATCGATCTAGAGTTGTTGGCTCCGGATACTTTACCCCAAAGCCGAATGCCTGGCTGGTTATCGTCAAGTTGCGGAGACGTGTGTTCATAAGATTACGAAAAAGTCTCCACACGAGTAAAAAATCGCAGTTCACGCTTGAAATCGAAATGATTTCCCCGTAACCTATACGAACGTGATTGCATAAGCGTCACATTAGTATCTGTCGGCTCCCGAGTGTTCCTAAACGTTGTGTGCTTGTCGCACCCTTCTGTAGGTCCTAGCAATCGGGGCCCCGTAGTTCGAAAGGGGTCCACCTTTGAGTGAGATTCAGAACTCGTCCATTTTCTCTCTTGACGATGTCAACGAGGAGGAGATGAACAACCTCATCGACGGTACGATTACCGACTTTGATGAGGGCGATCTCGTTAACGGCACTGTCGTTAAGATCGAGCATGACGAGGTGCTCGTTGACATCGGATTCAAGTCCGAGGGCGTTATCCCGGTCCGCGAGCTGTCCATCCGCAAGGACGCTAACCCTGCAGACATCGTTGCACTCGGTGATCCCATCGAGGCTCTGGTTCTCCAGAAGGAGGACAAGGACGGCCGTCTGGTCCTGTCCAAGAAGCGTGCCGAGTACGAGCGTGCTTGGAACCGCATCGAGGAGAAGTTCAACTCCGGCGAGAACGTCGAGGGCGAGGTTATCGAGGTTGTCAAGGGCGGCCTGATCCTCGACATCGGCCTGCGTGGCTTCCTGCCCGCTTCCCTCGTCGACCTCCGTCGTGTCAAGGACCTCACCTCCTACATGGGCACCCGCATCGAGGCCCGCGTCATCGAGATGGACCGCAACCGCAACAACGTCGTCCTCTCCCGTCGCGTCGTGCTCGAGGAGTCCCGTAAGGCCGAGCGCTCCGAGATCCTGTCCAAGCTCAAGTCTGGCATGCGTCTCCAGGGCACCGTTTCCTCCATCGTCGACTTCGGCGCCTTCGTCGACCTCGGCGGTATCGACGGCCTCATCCACATCTCCGAGCTCTCCTGGAACCACGTCAACCATCCTTCCGAGGTTGTCAAGGTCGGCCAGGAGGTCGAGGTCGAGGTTCTCGACGTCGATCTCAACCGCGAGCGCATCTCCCTGGGTCTCAAGCAGACCACCGAGGATCCGTGGCGTGCACTGGTCAAGAAGTACCCCGTCGGCGCTATCGTCGAGGGCACTGTGACCAAGCTTGTCCCGTTCGGCGCTTTCGTCGACCTGGGCGAGGGCATCGAGGGCCTGGTGCACATCTCCGAGATGGCCAACAAGCACGTCGATCAGCCTTCTCAGGTCACCCATGTGGGCGACAAGGTTCAGGTCAAGGTCATGGAGATCGACCTCGACCGTCGTCGTATCTCCCTGTCCATGAAGTCTGCTGCTGAGACTCTGGGCGTCGAGATCGAGGTTACCCCGCTGCCTTCCGAGAAGAAGGACGAGGAGACCGACGCCGAGTAAATCGGTTTGACGATCACTTGTTTTAAGATCACTTGTTTTAAGGGATCCGTCCGCAATGGACGGGTCCCTTTTTGCATTTGTTGCTGAGGTACGCGATGCTGCCCGTGCGCGATGCTGCCCTGGCTGTTCGCAGACTATTGGGTTGTCGGTGCATGAAAAATGCCGACATCCCGCCTCGGGGAGGAGGCGGGAACGCACCGAGTAGACGGAGGGGTGCGGAGCGCGGTCGCGTCTCGACTGACGACGTTGCCCATCAACAACCCTATTGTACTGCATAGCGCGGTTCTTGGTTTATCGTGTCGAACGCTTGTGTTGTGCCATTGCCTGCGGCAACGGTGTGCTACACTCTTGCACTGCTGAGTGGGCCAGACGGTCGCGCGATGTGCTGCTTGCAGCACGCGTGAGGAAAGTCCGGGCTCCAGAGGGCGGGATGCCGGCTAACGGCCGGGCGGAGTGATCCGACGGAAAGCGCCGCAGAAAAGAAGACTCCCACCTGCGCCGCAAGGCGTAAAGGGAAAAGCTGAAACGGTGGTGTAAGAGACCACCAGCGTCGTGGCAACACGGCGGCTTGGCAAGCCCCATCCGGAGCAAGCGCGAATAGGAACGCTATGGGCCGGCCCGGTCCGCGTTCGGGTAGCGTGCGTGGAGCTGCATGGTAACGTGCAGACAAGATAAATGACCGTTCACGACAGAACCCGGCTTATCGGCCCACTCGGCACTTTGTTGACGCTGCGAACCCGTCAGCGCGGCAATCTGCCTTTCAAGCCTTCGGGCATGACCATAAGGTCAATGCCCTCGGCTTTCAAGGCACCTTGCTCGCGCTGACGGGTTCTCGCTTTCGTTGACGGAATCATCGGCGTTGTCATTCTTTTTACTAGGGTTATCGTATTATTGAGGCTGTTTGTTGCTGCGCTTTATTTTGTTGAGGGGCTTTGTTGGACAGCTATTTTACTTTGCAATCGAATATTGAGGCTACGGGCGAGTTCGTTGACCGCAAGAGCCGGTTTATTGCCCAGCTGGTCCATATTGAGTCCGAGGATGAGGCGAATGCCTTTATCGAGATGGTTCGCAAGCGTCATTATGACGCTCGGCATAATGTTCCCGCGTGGATTTTGGTCGATGGACGCGAGCGCCAGAGCGATGATGGTGAGCCGAGCCGCACGAGCGGTATGCCGACGCTCGAGGTGCTGCGTGGCGCGGGGCTCAAAAATGTTTGCTGCGTAGTGACGCGCTATTTTGGTGGCACGCTGTTGGGGCCTGGTGGCTTGGTGCGCGCCTATACCGCGGCGACGCAGACGGCGGTGGCCGCGGCTCAGGAGGCCGGGCAGATCGTCGAGATGACAAGCGTCGTGCCGGTTGACGTGTATGTGGCCTATCCACAGTATGAGCAGGTGCTTCGCTTGGCCCAGGATTCGGGTGCCAAGGTTTCGGATACCGATTACGCGGATACCGTTACACTTCACTTGGTGTTTAAGGCGGGGGAGCAGGAGCCATTTTGCGCCAAGATGCGCGAGCTTATGGCGGGACGCGAGGAGATCGAGGTCGGCGCTCCCGAATTTGCCGAGTTCTGACGGCGACGGCCGGCGTGCTTTTGGATGGATCCCAAGCGCGCCGGCCGTCGTTTTATGTTGATGCCGTCTACTCGGCGAGCTGCTTTAGCACATCGCAGGCGATCTCGATGGCATCGTCGATGCAACCGGGGCAGCTGCGGAGCGGACCCTTATCCGATCCGATGCCCTTGAGCGTGCCGCAGACGGTCGTCGTGTTCTTCTCGCCAAAACGCTTGGCGATTTCGCGCGACAGCTTGTAGGTCTGGCCCTTGGTCTTGGGGTTTTCCATGCCGTCGCTCATCACGAAGCCCATGATGGCCACGGCGCCCGAGATGGCGCCGCAGGTTTCGGTCATGCCGCCCATGCCGGCGCCAAAGCCCTCGGTGAGGGTAAAGGCGATCTGAGGGTCGAGTCCGACGGCAGGTGCGAGCGTGCAGGCGACGGCCTGCGCGCAGTTAAAGCCACGGGCGTGGTATTCGGCAGCTTGAGCCTGACAGGCGGTGATGTCGAGCTGGGCCGTATCGATTTGCTTCATCGTTGTCTCCTTGGTCACGGTGTACCCGCTTATGGTACCCGTGACGGTGCGTGTAATCATCGAGAGCTTCATGGATGCCTCATTTTTATCTATCGAGCAAATGTCCAAGGCTTGAGATAAATGCCCCGGATCAATTTGTCCCATAACCTACCTTGTGGATGGGTTGAGAGGGGTGCGGGGTAGCGGTATCGTGAACCGAATAAAACGTAACCCAGGCAAGGGAGCAAGATATGAGCGAGCAGACCATCGGTACCACATGTGTTCAGGGCGGCTATCACCCGGGAGATGCGGAGCCGCGCCAGGTGCCCATCTACCAGTCCACCACGTGGAAGTACGACACGTCGGAGCACATGGGCAAGCTGTTTGACCTAGAGGAGTCGGGCTATTTCTACAGCCGTCTGCAGAACCCTACGTGCGATTTGGTTGCCGCCAAGATCTGCGAGATGGAGGGCGGCACTGCCGCGATGCTCACGAGCTCGGGCATGGCGGCGAATTTCCTCGCGATCTTTAACGTAGCCGGTGCCGGCGATCACGTGGTCGCGAGCTCTGCCATCTACGGCGGTACCTACAACCTGCTCGCCCATACTATGGAGCGCATGGGTCTGACCTGCACGTTTGTTGCTCCCGACTGCACCGACGAGGAGCTCGAGGCAGCCTTTGAACCCAATACTAAGCTCGTCTTTGGCGAGACGATCGCCAACCCCGCCCTTGCCGTGCTCGATATTGAGCGCTTTGCCAAGGCCGCGCACGACCACGGCGTACCGCTGATGGTCGACAACACCTTCCCGACGCCCGTGATGTGCCGTCCCTTTGAGTGGGGCGCCGACATCGTCACGCACTCCACTACTAAGTACATGGATGGCCATGCGGCCTACCTGGGTGGCGTGATCGTCGATCATGGCCAGTTTGACTGGATGGCCCATGCGGACAAGTTCCCGGGTCTTACCACGCCCGATGAGAGCTACCACGGCGTGACCTATGCCGAGAAGTTCGGTCGCGAGGGTGCCTTCATTACCAAGGCAACCGCTCAGCTTATGCGCGATCTTGGTCCCATGCAGAACCCGCATGCGGCGTTTTTCTTGAACAGCTCGCTCGAGAGCCTGCATGTGCGCATGCCGCGTCATTGTGAGAACGGCCTGGCCGTTGCCAAGTTCCTGCAGAGTCATCCCAAGGTACGCTTCGTGAGCTATCCGGGCCTGGAGGGCGACAAGTACTATGATCTCGCTCAGAAGTACATGCCCAACGGTACCTGCGGCGTTGTGAGCTTTGGCTTTAACGGTGGCCGTGCGGCGGCCGAGACCTTTATGAAGAGCCTCAAGCTCGCCCAGATCGCCACGCACGTGGCCGACGCCCGCACTTGCTGCCTGCATCCCGCTAATGCCACGCATCGCCAGATGAACGATGAGGAACTCATTGCCTGTGGCATTTCCGCCGACATGGTGCGCTTGTCGTGCGGCCTCGAGGACACGGCCGATCTGATTGCCGACCTTGAGCAGGCACTCGAGCAGTGCTAGGCTAGCGTGCGTGCGAGGCGTGGGATGGCTTTTCGGCTGACGACGTCCTCATAGTTCCGATTCCGTAGGCGGGACCCCGATCGTGTCCGTTTGTAGGCGATTGGGGTCCCGTTTTTGCGTTGCACGATAGAAAGGATATACATGGAGAAAACTGCCGAGCAGCTGCGCCGCGAACACATTGCCCTAGAGGGCGACACCCACGGTAAGAATAAATGGGCGATTCTGTTCACCGTGCTCGTCATGACCTTTATGGCGTGTCTGGATGCGAGCATCGTGACGGTGGCGCTCCCAGTGATGCAAAAGGAGCTGGGGGTGGGTCTCGACCGCATTCAGCTCGTGAGCTCGGTGTATCTGCTCGCGACGTGCGTCGCCATGCTGCCGTTTGGCCGCTTGGGTGATGTGCGCGGCAAGGTGAATGTGTTCCAGCTTGGTGTAATCGTCTTTACGGGTGGCTCGTTGCTTTGCGGGCTTTCGGCTTCGCTCGAGGTGCTTATCTTGGCGCGTTTCGTGCAGGGCATTGGCTGTGCCGCCGCGATGGCCAACAATATGGGCATCATCACCGAGTCGTTTCCGGCGCGTGAGCGCGGCCGTGCCATGGGCATTCTGGCGACCTTTGTGGCTCTTGGCATGATGTGCGGCCCCGTGCTCGGCGGCGTGCTGGTGGCGAGCTTTCCCTGGGAGAGCATCTTCCTTATCAATCTGCCCATTGGCGTAATCTCGTTTATCGTGGGACTCTATACGCTGCCGCATGTGAAGCCGGAGGCTGGCGAACGCCCTATGCCGTTGACAGAGGCGGCGCGTCGCTGCTTTGCGAGCTCGGCTTTCACGATTAACCTGGCTTGCATGCTTATCGTGTTCGTGGGTATCGGTGCCTCCGAGTTTGTGCTGCCGTTCTACTTTCAGGATGCCCACGGCTTTAGCTCCGATATCTCCGGCCTGTTGTTTTTGGCGATGCCGGTCGTGAATGCCTTTGTGGGCCCGCTTTCGGGCTCGGTGTCCGACCGTGTTGGTTGTGAAGCGCCCACGGCCGTTGGCCTGGGCGTGTACGTGTGCGGTCTCTTTGCGGTGAGCACGCTTGACGAGCACTCTTCCGTCTTGATGATTGTGTGCTGCGTCGCGTTTATGTCGTGCGGCACGTCGATCTTCCAGAGTCCCAATAATTCGCTGTATATGGGTTCGGCTCCGCGTGAGGCGCTTGGCTTTGCGGGCAGCTTGAGCAGCTTGGCGCGCTATGCGGGCATAGCGCTGGGTATTACGGCGGCGTCGCGCATCCTGTATGGACAGACGAGCGCGGCGATGGGCAAGACGGTCACGAGCTATGTGGCGGGTCGTCCGGACGTGTTCCTCTTTGGCTTCCGTTTGGTATTCTACGTGCTGATGGCCGTTGCTACCGTGGGCTTTGCGCTCACATTGGTACGTTTGGTGAGGATGCGCGCCCGTCATTAGCGTGTAGTGGCAGGCTTGCCACGAATCGGACCTATCTACTGGTCTTGCAGCTTTATGGTGCGATGTGGCTTGTGGGGCGGGCGGGGGTCGGTCCGTGGTAGACTATCGAACAACGTTTATTAATCGCGCGGTATCGTTGCCGCGAGAAGGGGTTGCGCCATGCAGGAGCTTGAGGATCGTATTCGCCATGACGGCATCGTAAAGGCCGGTAATGTCCTTAAGGTTGATGCCTTCCTCAACCACCAGTGCGACGTTGAGCTGTTCGACCACATGGGTGCCGAGTGGGCCCGTCTGTTCGAGGGTGTCGAGATCAACAAGATCCTGACGATCGAGGCTTCGGGCATTGGCATGGCTTGCATCGCAGCTCAGCATTTTGGCGGCGTGCCGGTGGTCTTTGCCAAGAAGGCACAGTCCATCAACCTCGACGGCGAGCAGTATGCCACGACCATCTACTCCTTTACCAAGCAGAAGGAGTACCCGGTTATCGTGGGCAAGCGCTTCTTGTCCGAGGGCGACAAGGTCCTGATTATCGACGACTTTTTGGCCAACGGCTGCGCGCTTGAGGGTCTCATCAAGATCTGTGAGGCTGCGGGCGCCGAGGTTGCCGGCATAGGCATTGCCGTGGAGAAGGGCTTCCAGGGCGGTGGCGATAAGCTCCGCGAGCGCGGCTTCCGCGTTGAGAGCCTGGCCCGTATCGCCGAAATGGACTGCGAGAACGGCGAGATCACGTTCGCCTAGGCGCGCAGCACAAGCGATTGGTATGCGATGTGACAAAGGGACTGTCCCTTTGTCACATTTTTTGTATGAGGGGAGGTTTTGATATGGATGAGAACAAGATGGGATGGCGCGAGTATGCGCGCTATGCCGAGATGTCGGTCGAGGAGTTGGCACGCGATTGCGCGGTACAGGTGTTTCGCGCGACGGGTCCGGGCGGACAGGGCGTGAACACGACGGACTCGGCGGTACGCATGAAGCATGGGCCCACGGGGATTGTCGTGACGGCGCGTGAGAGCCGCAGTCAGTTTCAGAATCGCAGCTGCTGTCTGCGTAAGCTGAGGGCAGAGCTTGAGCGTCGCGGGCGTCCACCGCGCCGACGCGTCAAGACCAAGGTGCCTCAGCGATCGCGCCAGCGCAGGCTTAACGACAAGCACTTCAACGCGATTAAAAAGCCAACCGTCGCAAGCCGGGCGGGGAGGAATGATCCCCTCAATACGTTGCGGTGAAATAGGGACTGTTTTGGGGGTGCGGCTGCATAAACAGTCCCTATTTCACCGCAACTTAGGGATGGCTAGTGGGTGGGGCGCCAGACGTGGAGGGCTCCGCCGAGGACGTCGACCTCGATGCGCGAGGCGACGATGGGCTCGCCGTCGGCCTGAATGGGGTAGTCGGGCTCCTCAAAGGTGAGCGCGGCGTGACGGCAACGACGCATGCGAACCGGCGGCAACTTGGTATGGTGGCCGTCCTTGGCCGAAAGGAACATAGGCAGGGCTACCGCGCGAGGGACGGGGCCGCAGGCGTAGCAGACGTCGAGCATGCCGTCGCAGGGGTCGGCGTCGGGACAGATGCGATAGCCCGAACCATAGGTGGGTCCCAGCTGGATGGCCATGATAATCGCGCGCACGCGCTCGGCGGGCGCGCCATCAAAGCTGATGGTCATGGGGTAGTTGCGGTAGCGCAGACCAAACTGCTCAAGTCCCGAGAGGGTGTAGAGCGGAGCGCCCGTCAAGCCGGTCTTTTTGCGCAGCTCGGTGGTGCCCAGGCCAATGGCGGCATCGATGCCGACCGAAAGCGTCTGATCGTAGTACTCAACGGCAGCCTCGCCGCTGCCGCTCGCAGGGCTCCACGAGCGAATGCGCCCGATGTCCTGACGCTGCAGCTCGCAGGTGAGCAGCGCGCCAAAATCTTTGCCGGAGAAATCGTCGATGCCGAGCGTCTGGGCAAAATCGTTGCCGGAGCCCACGGGCAGGACGGCAAGAGCGGGGCGTGCGTCCTCCTTTTGCGTCATAAGCCCGTTGACGACCTCGTGGATTACGCCGTCACCGCCAAGCGCGATAACGGTGCGATAGCCCTGAGCCTGGGCGGCCAGCTCCTTGGCGTGTCCCATGCGCTCGGTCAGCACCAGGTCAAACTGGGATGCGCGTGCAGTCATGTCCAAAAAGCGCTGCAGGCGCTCAGCGACTTCGCGCGCCGCACCCGACTGGGCGGTGGGGTTGGCGATGATGAGCGTGCGACCAAAATCAGTTGCGTGCATGGGGCGACTCCTGGCGTATGACGTGACGGTGCGGTCGCGCTCAGGTCGAATTGCCCCCGATTGTGGCTGCACGGCGAATACTAACGTCTACTCTATCAGGTCGTTGTGACGCTCGATAGCCTCTGCCACCGTGCCGCCCTCGTCCACAATAAGCGAGCGGCGCTTGGGTGAGATGATGCGCTGGGCGGGATACACGCCGCGGTGGCCGCCGGCGAGATAGCTGATAAACGCCACGATGACAAAGAACCCGGCGGCCGTGCCGTGGAACAGGTCGATGGCCATCATACAGGTGGTGATGGGCACGTTAAGGCCGGCGCAGAAGACGCCGAGCATGCCCAGCGCCGCCAGAAAGCTGGGGTCGA
The DNA here is from genome assembly GCF_003457875.1 of Collinsella sp. AF28-5AC. Taxonomy (NCBI): domain Bacteria; kingdom Bacillati; phylum Actinomycetota; class Coriobacteriia; order Coriobacteriales; family Coriobacteriaceae; genus Collinsella; species Collinsella sp. AF28-5AC. Next base: position 64,738 of record NZ_QRTA01000001.1, read on the forward strand.
TTCCGACGAGGCGGCCGATCCAGCCACCGAGTGCCGCACCGATGCCAAACAGGGGCGTGACCTCGCCGCCTTGGAAGCCCGCGCCCAGGGTAAGCGCTGTGACGACCAACTTGATGGCTGCGTCCGCCAGGGTGGTGTTGCCCGCAAATCCGGCGCCGGAAAGCCACGTGGAAAGGCCGGCGTAGTTCCAGGCGTCGAGGAGGGCATAGGCGGCCAAAACCACGAGCGCGCCCACGAGTGCGCGAGCAAGGTAATTGGTGATAAAGCGACCGTACAGGCTCTTGACGGTTCGAACCGACCAGGCAAAGAGGCGTGCCGTCAGACCGAAGATAATGGCGCTGATAACAACGATGACGACCGTTTTGGGCGTCATGGTGGGAACGCTGGCGATGACATTCGCCTCGTACTCGGTACCCAGGGCAAGCGATGTAAAGTAGCCGGTAAACGAGGCGACCAGGCAGTAGATCCCCGCGGTGTAGTCGATTTTGCCGATAAAGCACATCTCCATGCCAAAGAACGCGCCGGCAAGGGGCGAGCCGAACACGGCGCCAAAGGCCGACGAGATGCCGGCGAGCATGAGGTCGTGGTGGTCATGCTTTTTGAGGTGGGCGAGGCTCGAGATGTTGCTGGCGATGGTGCCGCCAATCTGCACCGCGGCTCCCTCGCGACCGGCCGATCCGCCCGTTAGGTGCGTGAGAGTGGAGCAGACGAAGGTGAGGACGGCCATGCGCATATGGATGAGGCGGGTGCCCAAGGCGGAATCGATGACCAGGTTGTTGCCGCGTTTGGCGGCAAGGCCGTGGTTTTTGTACACCCATGCGGTGGCCACACCCACAACGGGAAGCAGCGCGTAAATCCATGCATGGTGCTCGCGATAGTCGGTCGCGATATTCAACGAGGCCAAAAACGCCCAAGCGGCAACGCCCATGGCGAGCGAGACGATGACGACGAGCACGAGCAACTTGGCGCTCGCGAGTAGGTTACGGGCGTTGCGGCGCGTGTCGGCAGCCAAGAGATGCTCGGAGCGGGTGAGCTGTTGCCTGCCGGCCGTGATCACGTCGTTAAGGGAGAAAAAGCCGCCGTCGTCGAGCGGTTGGGAATGATCCTGCGCCTCGTTTGCGCTTTCGGGTTTGTCGTTATGAGCCATACGTTCCTCTTTTAGGTTGCAACGCAAGCATTATAAAACGCGGTAAACGCGACGAGCCGGTGGGTTGGTTTCTATTCTGTTTCGCGGCCTGCAACCGACAGGTGTATTTGCGGGTACAGGCCGAGTCGCGGTCGTGCGTCGGGGGATTATACTGAGACAAGCATAAAGAACCGGCGCCACTGTTGTACGCCGTAGCATTAAGAGGTGCACATGGCAGAGAAACTCATTCCGCTGGAGGACGCGCAGTCGATTGTTCTGTCGCACGTTGCTCCGACCGATCTCGTCGAGATTCCCGTGTGGCAGGCCGCCGGTCTTCCTTTGGCCGAGGACGCGGTGGCCGATATCGACATTTCGCCATTTGCTAACAGCGCCATGGACGGGTATGCCGTGCGCGCGGCGGACTTGGCGCAGGCATCTGGCGAGGCGCCGGTGACGCTCGACGTTATCGGACACGAGGCCGCGGGCCATGTGTTTGAGGGCACAATCGGCACGGGCGAGACAGTCCGCATCATGACGGGCGCGCCGGTACCCGAAGGTGCCGATGCCGTGGTGAAGTACGAGATCGTCGACGTGCTTGATGGCGACGGCAACGAGGGCTCGCACGTTCGCTTCTCGGCGCCGGCCAAGGTAGGGGAGAACGTTCGCTCTGCCGCCGAGGAGGCCCATGCCGGCGACGTCGTGATGCGCGCTGGCGAGGTTGTGGCTCCGGCGGGCGCGGGCCTGCTGGCAAGCGCCGGATACGCGAGCGTGAAGGTGCACGCTGCCCCACGTGTGGGCATTATCTCCCTGGGGACGGAACTGGTCGCACCGAGGAACGTGCCGGCGCGCGGGCAGATTCGCGACTCCAATTCGTCGGCGTTGATGGCCGAAGCGCTCGATGCCGGCGCCGAGCCCGTGTTCTACGGCATCGCGCCCGACGATGAGCAGGCGATTGCCGAGCTGGTTCATCGTGCCGTGCAGGAGTGCGATTTTGTCATTACGAGCGGTGGCGCCTCGGCGGGCGACTACGACTACGTGACGGCACTGGTTAAGCGCGAGGGCGAGGTGCTGTTTGACCGCATCTCGATGCGTCCGGGCAAGGCCATCACGTTTGGCTTGCTCGGAGGTAAGCCCTACCTGGGGCTTTCAGGTAATCCGGCCGCGGCGTATGTGGGCTTTGAGATGCTCGCCCGTCCGGCGATCCGCAAGATGCGCGGCTTTGCCGAGGGTGCGCGTCCCGTGCAGCAGGCGACGCTCACGCACGGCGTGAAAAAGCGACAGCCCCGCCGCTTCTTCGATCGCGCCACGGTTTTGCGCGACCCCGAGACCGGTGAGCTGTTGGTGACCGAGGCCAAGTCGCAGAATTCGGCGCTGCTCGGCACGATGCAGCGGGCCAACTGCCTGCTGCGTATTGACGAAGGACCGTGCGACCTTGCGGCGGGCGATGTCGTGGACGTTGTGCGCGTCGACCTGCCCGAGGGCGCCGTGTTGTAGGAGGAATGCTATGGAGCTGAAGATATCGATCGTGACGTGCTCGGATACGCGCGATCTTGCCCAGGACGAGGCTGGAGCCGCACTCGAGGAACTTATCGAGACGCAGGGCTGGACGGTCGCCTCACATGTGGTCGTGCGCGACGACGCCAGCGAGATCGGTGATGCCATTGTGGAAGCCGCCGATGAGTGCCACGCCAATGTCGTGCTCACCTGCGGTGGCACGGGGCTTTCGATGCGCGATGTGACGCCCGAGGCGACGCGTGCCGTCTGCGACCGCGATGTGCCGGGTATTGCAGAGGCAATTCGTGCGTACTCGATGACCAAGACGCGCCGCGCTATGCTCTCGCGTGCTATTTGCATGCAACGAGGTCATACACTTGTCGTAAACTTTCCCGGTTCTACGAAGGCCGCCCGCGAAAGCTGGGAGGCCATAGCAGACCAGCTGGAGCACGCGGCTCAGATGACAGCGGGCGGCGGACATACCAACTAAGCTATTTACCTGCGGTGGGGCGACCTTATCGGTCGCTCCGCTTTTGTTTTCCGCCGAATCGACGCCGAGGTGTACGGTAACTCGAAACTATATTCTCAGGCGAGAATAATTTCTCACTAACATTATTCGCGCATAAGTATAATCTGATTGCAGATTAAAGCCCGCGGTGGGGTACCCGGGCACAAGGTCCGAAAGGGTTGAATATGTTCGATATGGTTTCTCGCCGCGGATTCGTCTCGCTTTCTGCTGTCGCCGCCGCCGGCCTTGGCCTTGTTGGCTGCTCGGGCAACAAGACGTCCGACCCCGCTGGTTCCGATGCCGGCTCCGCCAAGTCTTCCTCTAAGAAGAAAGCTGTCGAGCTGCAGGTCTTTGCCGCCAACTCGCTCGAGAAGGCTCTGCCCGAGGTTCAGGAGCTTTACACCGAGCAGACCGGCACCACGTTTGCCGACACGCAGTTTAAGGCGTCTGGCGACCTTGTCGAGCAAATGCGCGCCGGTGCCGCCGTCGACGTGCTTATCACGGCCTCCAAGGGCACCATGGACGACGCCGAGGCCGCCGAGCTCGTCGACACCGACACGCGTGAGGACATGTTCGTCAACGACCTCGTGATTATTCGCGCCGAGGGCTCCGACACCAAGGTCCAGGCCATCGCCGACGTCGCGAATCTGGACGGCAAGATCGCCATCGGCGACGCCAAGACCGTTCCCGCCGGCAAGTACGCCAACCAGGCCCTGGCCTCCGTGTGCCTCTACACCGGCACCGAGGGCGACGACGGCGAGTATGCTCCCGAGATCGCCGACAAGGTCGCACTGGCCGACAAGGTCGGCACTGCTGCCGCCTATGTGTCCACAGGCGACTGCGTGGCCGGTTTTGTCTACAGCTCCGATATCTTCCGCTACGACGGCATCGAGGAGGCCTTCGTGTGCCCCGAGGACTCGCACAAGCCCATCGTGTATCCCGGCGTTGTCGCCGATAGCTCCGAGCATGCCGACGAGGCCAAGGCGTTCATCGACTTCTGCCTGACCAACAAGAAAGCCCAGAAGATTTGGGCCAAGTACGGCTTTGAGCTTTCCGAGTAGTGCGGCTTGGCGCGATAATTCCATCGTTTTGTGTTTCACTCCGTCCTTGTATTCGCTTGGAGCTTTTCGTGCTTAATAGATTCCGCATGCTTGTCGCCTGTGCTTTGACCTTCGCGCTTTGCTGGGTGCCGGGATTTGCGTTTGCTGGGGACGCCGAGGACGGGGCCCAGGTTGCCGCGACCGCTCATGGGCTTTCCTATGGGATCGAGGGTTTTGAGCGGTTGGCCAAGGGGACCGCTCGTTCCATGGAGGGCCAGCCTGAGGGCTACCGGTTTCCCGTTGACGAGGACGTGGACCTTGTAGTGGTGCCCGCTGCCGATCGCGTTGTGGTGTGGATATCGCCCAAGGCGGTCGAGAAGTATGGATTGGATCCGCAGGATAACGAGTGCGTATCGGGTCTCAAGGCCCTCGTCTGTAAGTTCGACAGCGCAAACTGCATGGGAGGTGCGCAGCTAGGGGACGTGGATCTTCCTTGGTATGTCACGGCGGAAACAACGTTTGATGCCGGCGGGTATACCTATGGCTTTGACGAGCGCGGTGCGGATGGGGACCGCTATGTGGTGATTGCATCAGCCTCGGGTGATGCCAAGGGCGGCGCGCGTTGGCTTGATAGCGCTCAAATGGTAGAGGCATCGTCTGTCGTGTTGCGGGATGAGCAGGGCCCCTTGGCCTCTCTGGCCTCCTTATTGGGCGGCATCGACTATCGCCCGTTTTGGGTGTCCATAAAAACGAGCGGCCTTGCCCTGGTGATCGCGTTTGCGCTGGGCCTGTTTGCCGCGTGGAAGACCATGGGTACCACGAGCCGCGTGAAGGGTTTGCTCGATTCGGTCTTTACCATCCCTATGGTGCTGCCGCCCACGGTCTGCGGCTTTTTGCTCCTCATGCTGTTTGGCCGCTCGACCGGGGTGGGCCAGTGGCTGATCGCACACGGCATCTCGATCGTCTTTACCTGGCCCGCGGCGGTCATTTCGGCCGTCGTTGTGTCGTTTCCGCTGGTCTACCGCACGGCGCTCGGAGCCTTCGAGAGCCTCGACACGCAGATGCTCGATGCGGCGCGAACCCTGGGATGGTCCGAACGTCGCATCTTTGCCAAGCTTATGATGCCGCTTGGCTGGCCCTCGATTGCCGCCGGCACGGTGCTCGCCTTTGCCCGCGCGATGGGCGAGTTTGGCTGCACCCTGTTCTTTGCGGGCAACTACGCCGGTATTACGCAGACCATTCCCATTGCGATTTACTTTAAGTGGATGGGTGGCAATACGTCGGTGGCGCTCTTTTGGGTCGTGGTCGTAATTGCGTTCAGCTTCCTGGTCATCCTGTTCATCAATATGTACACGGCGCATTCGCAAAAGTACCGCGAGCGCGGCCTGTCCCGCGCGGAGCGCAAGCAGGCCAAGCAGCTGGGCGGCCAGACCGATTCGCTCGACCCAGTCGGCGGCGATGCACTGCGTATCGATCGCGAGGCGTTGGCCGAGCTTATGCGCGATGACACGGTCGCAAAGGGAGGTCGATAAGCCATGTCGCTTGTTCTGGATATCAAAACGCGCTATCCGGGGTTCACTCTCGACATGCAGCTTGAGGCCGGCGAGGAGCGCGTGGCCCTGCTGGGCGCCTCGGGTTGTGGCAAGAGCTGTACGCTGCGCTGCATTGCCGGCGTGGAGACGCCCGACGAGGGCAAGATCGTCGTCAACGGCGTGACCTTTTTTGACTCGTCGGCGGGCATCAACCTGTCGCCCCAGGAGCGCAAATGCGCCCTGCTGTTCCAAAACTATCAGCTCTTTCCCAACATGACGGTGGCCGATAACGTGTGCGCCGGCGTAAAGGATGCGGGCGACGCCGCGGCGCGTAAAAAACTTGCCGAGCGCTACCTGGGCATTTTCGGTCTGGCCGACTTTGCCGACCGCTATCCCGCGCGACTCTCGGGCGGTCAGCAGCAACGTGTGGCGCTTGCCCGTATGGTGGCGGCGCATCCGGGCATCTTTATGTTCGACGAGCCCATGAGCGCGCTCGATTCCTATCTTAAGAGCGCACTCGAGCAGAACATGCTCGACCTGTTCGACGTCTGTAACCGCACCGTGCTCTACGTGAGCCACGACATCGACGAGGCGTGCCGCCTGTGCGGGCGCATCTGCGTGATGCACGACGGGCATGTTGAGGAGATCGGCTCCATCGAGGACGTGGTCCGCCGTCCGCAGACGCTGGCGGCACTGCGCCTGACGGGCTGCAAGAACACAAGCCGGGCGCGCAAGATCGGCGATGAAGAAGTTGAGGCCCTCGACTGGGGCATGACCTTTAACGTGGGTCGCGAGGTTCCCGATGACGTGGCATATCTGGGTATTCGTGCGAGCTACTTCCATGTGGACAACCGTGCCGAGCGGGGTCGCAATAGCTACGATTTGCACGTGGCGCGCGTGAGCGATTCGCGTTTTGAGCGGCTGGTGCTGTTGGATGCGCCGCGGGCCGATGCGCCCACGCGTCTGCAGTGGAAGGTCAACAAAGTGGGCGTGCCTGTCGACGAGCTGCCGCAAGCAGACGAGACGCTTCGCATGCATTTTGATGCCAGCAGGATCCATTTGGTTTGTCGATAGCGCCGGGTAATGCCGTCGGGGATATAAGCCTCGGCGGCTGTGTCTTGCCGCTCGCCGAATGAGGAATGACAAACTCTTATCAATCAAGATAATTATTTATTAAACGACGGCACACGAGGCTGTCGTACGAATGTCAACGGTGTTCGTCTGGACGATGACCGCTGATATAGTTGACCTTGACTGGTTAAGGAGGGTGCGCACATGCCGCAGACGACATACATTCGCCGCGTTGCCGCGCGCGCCCTGTATATGGCTCGGAGTCGCATATGAGCAGGTATGTTCACGGCTCCGGGAGAGACGACGCACAACTAAATAATCGACCGCAAAGCAGGTTCCCTAAAATTCCGGGTTTGAGCACGGCCGGGCAATCGCCGTCCGTCGTGCATCGATACCGCTGTTATCCATTTTTGGTTCGAGAGGGGAACCGTCATGGCTGAAGAATTCGATTTTCATCCGATGTGGGAGAGCCTCGGCATGAATCTTGCCGATCACGACATGCTGCTGGGCGCCGTGGGCCAGATGTACGGCGATATGTTCCTGACGCAGAACAACCGTCCCAAGTCCACGTCCTACCTGGACTTTGTGGCCACCAACATCCACAGCGGCCGTATTAAGGAGATGCTCGATAAGAAGGAGGCCGGCGAGGCCACCAAGATCGTCGGTTCGTTCTGCGTGTACGTGCCCGAGGAGATCGTACTTGCCTGCGACGGCATCCCCGTGGGCCTGTGCTCGGGTGCCGACTGGGCAACGGACAAGGTCGAGGAGCACCTGCCGCGCAACACCTGTCCGCTTATCAAGAGCTTTGCCGGCTTTAAGCTGGGCGAGGTCTGCCCCTACATTGAGTCGAGTGACTTGGTGGTGGGCGAGAACACCTGCGATGGCAAGAAGAAGGCCTACGAGTTCTTTGCCACGCAAAAGAACATGTACGTCATGGATATTCCCAACGTGCACGATGAGTCCGCACTCGTGACCTGGAAGGCCGAGGTCAAGAAGCTCGCCGCCAAGATCGAGGAAGAGTGTGGCGTCAAGATTACGCCCGAGCGTCTGAAGGCCGCCATCCACGCCGTCAATGAGAAGCGTCGCGCCCTGCAGCGCCTCGCTGCCACGCGCGCTGCCGACCCGGCGCCCATCAGCGGTCTCGACAGCCTGCTGACCGTTCAGGCCGCCTTTATGGACGACACGCCGCGTCTGACCGGAGCCATTAACGATATGGCGGCTGAGTGCGAGCAGCGTGTCGAGGCCGGCGAGGGCGTGGCGCCCAAGGGGACTAAGCGCATCCTGTACACCGGTACGCCCATGGCCGTGCCCAACTGGAAGCTGTTCAACCTCATCGAAAAGGCCGGCGGCGTCGTGGTGGGCGAGGAGTCCTGCACGGGCTCGCGCTACTACAAGGACCTGGTCGACGAGTCCGGCGAGACGGTCGACGAGATGCTTGACGCCATCGCCGAGCGCTACTTTAAGATCAACTGCGCCGTCTTTACGCCCAACGACCAGCGTATGAAGGACATTGTCCAGATGGCCAAGGACCTGCATGCCGATGGCATCGTCGACGTGGCCCTGCAGTTCTGCACGCTCTACGAGATGGAGTCCTTCACCGTGGAGAAGGCCGCCGAGGAGGCAGGCATTCCGTTTATGCACATCACGACCGACTACGCCGGTGAGGACGCCGGTCAGCTCCAGACCCGCATCGAGGCCTTCCTCGAGACGATTTAGCCGCACCGCCGGGTGTTCCTATCCACGCGATAGGGATTTCTCTGCTGCCATGCCGGTCGGTGTCCGGATGCACCGCAGGGCGCCGATCGGCTTCGCATAACTGCCGGGGCGGGGATTTTCGCCGTCCCGGCAGATTCTGTCCGTTTGTTCAGACACGAAAGGAACTCAATGAATAACGACCTTTTCAAGGCGGGCGTTTCCCGTCGCGGTTTTCTGACCGGCTCCGCTGCCCTGTGCGTCATGGCGGGCCTCGGCCTCACCGGCTGCGGCGGTTCGGGCGCCGAGAGCGGTAGCGCCGCTGCCTCCGGCCAGGATGTGGAGTATCGCGACGAGCTGCAGATCGCGCTCCCGGCGAGCCCGGACGGTCTCGATCCGCACACCACGTCGTCGCTTGTGACCATGGACATCATCTGCAACGTCGTCGAGCCGCTCTTTGGCCTCGATAGCGACTACGAGCCCCAGCCCGTGCTGGCCAAGGGCTATGAGGTCTCCGACGACGGCCTGACCTACACCATCAAGCTGCGCGAGGGCGTCACCTTCCACAACGGCAAGGAGTTTGGCTCCGAGGACGTCGTGGCTTCGATGAACCGCTGGCTCACCGTCAACGACCGCGCCGCGAGCCTGCTGCCCGGCGCCACCTTCGCCGCCACGGGCGACCACGAGGTCACCTGCACGCTGACCGAGCCCGCCATCGACTTTCTGATCATCTTGGGCAACCACTCCCAGTATCCGGGCATCTTCCCCTCCGAGGTCATCGAGGCCGCGGGCGATACCGGCGTGACCGAGTACGTGGGTACCGGTGCCTACAAGCTTGTGGAGTGGAAGCAGGACCAGTACATCCATCTCACCCGCTACGAGGACTATGTCGCCGCCCACGGCAAGGCTTCGGGCTACACCGGCAAGGTCTCCGCGCCCACCAAGGACATCTACTATCAGTTCGTGACCGAGGCCTCCACGCGCGTGAGCGGGTTTGAGACCGGCGAGTACGATATCGCCGGCGAGATTCCCACCGAGAACTACCACGACTTCGACGGCAACGACGACGTTAAGCTCTACACCCATAACGCCGGCGTTCTGACCGCCTTCCTCAACATGAACGAGGGCGTCTTCGCCGACGAGGAGATCCGCAAGTGCGCCCTCATGGCTATCGACTGCGAGGCGGCCGCTCTTGCCGCCTATGGCGAGAAGGAGCTCTTCAACATCGATCCCAACCTTGGCAACCCCGAGAACGCTCAGTGGGCGACCGACGCGGGCAAGAAGTACTTTAACCAGGCCGACGCCAAGGCCGCCAAGAAGGCCCTGGCCAAGACCTCCTATGCCGGTGAGACGGTCAAGCTGCTGACCACCCCCGACTACAAGGATATGTACAACGCCACCGTCGCGCTGCAGGAGCAGCTCGAGAAGGCCGGCTTCACCGCCGAGGTCGACAGTTACGAGTTCGCGACCTTCATGGACATCCGCTCCGGCAAGCCCGAGCAGTGGGACCTTTTTGTGGCCTCCACCAACTACAAGCCCATCCCGGCCCAGTCCCTCTCGGTCTCCAAGGCCTTCTATGGCCTGTCCGACGAGAAGGCGCTCAAGCTCGTGGCCGAGACCCGCACCGCCAAGGACACCGACGCCGCGGCCAAGAAGTGGGCCGAGGCTCAGGAGCGCCTCTATGAGATCGCCGTCATCGAGCCGCTTTGCCACTACGCTTCCATCACGGGCACCCAGGCAGACGTCGAGGATGTCGAGGTGCTCGACGGCGCCATCATCTGGAACGCCAAGCGTCCGGAGTAATGCAATAGATGGCGTGGCGGCTTGAGGGGTCTGGTCCCCTGTGGCCGCCATGCCCTGTCCACGTTCAGAGGGGAAATAGACGCCTCGCATGTTGAAGTACACGCTCAAACGTATAGGCGCGATGGTTCCGGTGATGCTCATCATCTCGGTCGTCGTGTTTTTGATTATCTATCTCACACCGGGTGACCCGGCCTCTTCGATGCTCGGCATGGAGGCTTCGGCCGACCAGATCGAGCGCGTCAACGATAGCCTGGGACTCAACGAGCCGCTGCCGCAGCGCTACGTTGAGTGGATGGGCGGCGTGCTTACCGGCGACCTGGGCAATTCGTATTTTATGCGCCAGCCCGTCACGCAGGCGATCGCCGAGCACTTTGGCCCCACGCTATCGCTCGCGCTTCTGGCACAGCTCATCGCGCTGTTGATTGCACTGCCCTGCGGCGTCGTCGCTGCCCTCAAACATGGGTCGCGCACCGACGCGGTCTTGCGTGTCGTTGCTCTTTTGGGCGTGGCGATACCCGGCTTTTTGATGGCGCTCATGCTTATGTGGCTGTTTGCCGTCACGTTGCGTGTGTTCCCGGTGGCCGGCTATGCGCCGCTATCGAAGGGCTGGTTCAGCCATTTACGCTATCTTGCGTTGCCGGCCATATCGCTTGGATGCGTGCAGGCGGCCCTGCTCATGCGCATGACCCGTTCGAGCGTGATCGAGGCCATGCAGCTCGACTGCGTCAAGACGGCGCGTGCCAAGGGCGTCTCCGAGGCTCGCGTGGTGCTGGCCCATGCCCTGCGCAACGCAGCGCTGCCGATTCTCACCTCGGTCGGCTATTCTTTTGGCGCCCTGATTACGGGTGCCGTGGTGACTGAGGCCATTTTTAACATCCCCGGTTTGGGCCAGCTGGTCACGAGCTCTATCGAGCGTCGCGACTATCCGGTGATTCAGGGCGTGCTTCTGGTCATCGCCTTGTTGAATTCGGTGATCAATTTGGCCGTCGACCTTGCCTATGGCGCTTTTGACCCGCGCGCTCGCAAATGGGGCGATGCATGATGGCAAACTTTAAGAAGGCTCTTGCCAACAAGGGGTTTGTGGTCGGCGGCTGCATTTTCCTGGCGATTGCGCTGATCGCGCTCGTCGGTCCGCTGGTGTGGACGGTTGATCCCAATGCACAGGAGATGACGTTGCGACTTTCGGCACCTTCGCCCGCGCATCCCTTTGGCTGCGATGACTTTGGCCGCGACCTGCTTGCCCGCGTCATCGCGGGCGCGCGCGTGTCGCTTGGCGTTGGCATTGCCGTCACGCTCGCGACGAGTGCGCTCGGCTTGGTGATCGGCGCCTATGCGTGCTACAACGAAAGGCTCGATCATATTCTCATGCGCATCTGCGATGGCCTTATGTCCATTCCGGGCGTGCTTTTGGCCATCGCGCTCATGGCGATGATGGGGGCGAGCGCGTGGAACGTTATCATCGCGCTCTCCATCGTCTATACGCCCAGCATGGCGCGCATCGTGCGCTCGCGTGCGATGGTGGTCAAGGAGGAGCCCTTTGTGGAGGCCCTGCGCGTGCAGGGCGCCTCGACCGCGCGCATCGTGTGGCTGCATATCGTGCCCAACGTTATGGCGCCCTTCCTGGTGCAGGCGACCTTCGTCTTTGCCGAGGCCGTGCTCTCGGAGGCCGCCCTCTCGTTTCTGGGCCTGGGTATCAAGGCACCCGATGCCAGCTGGGGAAACATCCTTCAGGCGGGCAAGAACGTGATGCGCAAAGCCTGGTGGATGATTTTCTTCCCGGCAGCGGCCATCATCGCAAGCGTGCTTTCGCTCAATCTGGCCGGCGACGGCCTGCGCGACGCCCTCGACCCCAAGACCAAGGAGGGCTAGCCCATGGCTCAGCATCTTTTGGACGTGCGCGACCTCTGCATCTCGTTTGTGGGCCGCGATGGCAACGCGTTGGAAGCCGTCAACAAACTCAACCTACATATCGATGCCGGCGAGATCGTTGGTGTTGTCGGCGAGTCCGGCTGCGGTAAGTCGGTGTTTGCCCAGAGTGTCATGCGCCTATTGGAGCATGAACAGAAGATGGCCTATGAGGGCCAGATTGTGTTTGATGGCGAGGATCTGCTGGCACGTCCGCTCAAGACGATACGCAAGGTGCGCGGCTGCGACATCGCCATGATTTTCCAGGACCCTTTGAGCTCGCTTAACCCCGTCATGACGGTCGGGGCCCAGGTCGTCGAGGCCGTGCGGGCCCACCGTAAGGTGAGCCGACGCGAAGCCCGCAACGAGGCTCTATCGCTGTTGGAGCGTGTGGGAATTCGAGATGCCGCGGCCCGCTTCGACATGTATCCGAGCGATTTTAGCGGCGGCATGCGCCAGCGCGTGATGATCGCCATGGCGCTCGCCGGACACCCGCGCCTGCTGATCGCCGATGAGCCCACCACGGCACTCGACACGACGACTCAAAAACAGATTTTGGACCTTCTGCGCGACCTCAACAGTTCCGAGGGCATGGCGGTGCTTTTTATCAGCCATGATTTGGGTGTCGTCACGAGTATCTGCTCGCGCGTACACGTCATGTATCTGGGCCAAATCGTAGAAGAGATCGACGCCTGCGGCCTTATGAAGCGCCCGAGCCACCCGTATGCCCAGGGGCTCATCGCGAGCATTCCGCCGCTCGAAGGCGAGCGAGTTGACACGCTGGCGGATATTCCGGGCACAGTGCCGCCGCTTACGGCAATACCCTGTGGATGCCGCTTTGCGCCTCGTTGCGCCCGGGCGGACGAGCGTTGCCGCGCGCAGGAGCCCCCGCTGTTTGCCGTGAATGCGTGCGACCGGTCTAAATGCTGGCTTGTCGAGAAAGGGGAGTGCCATGGCTGTTGATAGCGAAGCCCTGCTTTGCGTCTCACATCTGACTAAAACGTATCCCATGCCGGGCTCAGGTTTTAAGCGTCAGGCCTTTACCGCCGTGGACGATCTGTCGTTTGAGATCGCGCCGGGCGAGGTCTATGGCCTGGTTGGCGAATCCGGATCGGGCAAGTCGACGACTGGACGCCTGATCTGTGGTCTCGAGCGTGCGGATTCCGGCTCGATTGTCTATCGCGGGCACGACCTCGCCACGATGTCGGAGCGCGAACGCAAGCCGTTTCGCCGCGAGATCCAGCTGGTATTCCAGGATAGCTCCACGGCTTTTGACCCACGTAACCGTGTCGGCCGCATTTTGGAGGAGCCGCTGATTATCGCCGGCGTGCGCGATGCGGATGAGCGCCATGAGCGCGCGCTCTCGGCCCTGGCCTCGGTCGGTCTTCTGGCAGAGCATTATGACCGCTATCCGCATGACCTTTCGGGGGGACAGCGTCAGCGACTCAATCTGGCGCGGGCGCTTATTTGCGAGCCGCGTCTTGTGGTATGCGACGAGCCGGTCTCGGCGCTTGACGTGTCCGTGCAGGCCCAAGTGCTCAACTTGCTTCGCGACCTGCAGCGCACGACGGGCGTGGCGCTGCTGTTTATCACGCATGATATGCGTGTGGTTCGGCATATGTCCGACCGGATTGGCGTGCTCTACCACGGTCGTCTTGTCGAGGAAGGCGCGGCCGAGGACGTGATCGCGCACCCGAGCGATCCGTATACGCAGGAGCTTATCGACGCCATTCCCTAGAGGATGCTTCCTTTTGGGTATGGCGTGGGTTTGTTGTTTAATTGTCGGTATATCGGTGCAAGAGAGGGGAACTACTATGGTCGATATCGAGGAGCAGCCGTTGCCGCGCACGTTTGAGGAGTTCAACGAGCAACGCAAGGCGGCGTTTATTCGCGTCAAGGATTACAAACAGGCGGGCAATCGCCTGATCGGTTTTCTGTGCAGCTACACGCCGCTCGAGATTATCGATGCCGCGGGGGCTGCGAGCGTGGCGCTGTGCGGCACGTCCGACGAGGTGATTCCCGAGGCCGAGAAGGTGCTGCCGGCAAATCTCTGCCCGCTCATCAAGTCGACGTACGGCTTTGCCTTCTCGCAAAAGTGCCCGTTTACGTACTTTAGCGACATGATCATCGGCGAGACCACCTGCGACGGCAAGAAGAAGATGTACGAGCTACTCAACGAGCTCAAGCGCACGCACATTCTGCACCTGCCGCAGGGTCGCGACCGCGCCTACGAGCGTGAAGGCTGGTACGAGGAGTGCCGCCTGCTCAAGGAAGAGCTCGAGAACTTCTACGACATCACGATCACCGATGACGACCTGCGCGCCGCTGTCCGTCGTCGCAATCGCTTGCGTGCGGCCCAGCTCGAGATGTTCGCACTGCAGGCCAACCAGCCGGCGGTCATGAGCGGCGTCGACCTGATGAGCACCATGTTCGCCGGTACGTTCAGCTTTGATATCGAGGCCTATACGCAGCAGCTGGAGCAAAAGGTTGCCAAGCTGCGCGAGGCCTACGACGCGGGCGAGCGCCCGGTTGCGGCGGATGCCAAGCGCATTCTGATCACCGGCTGTCCGGTGGGCGGTGTGATCAACAAGATCGGCCGTACTATCGAGTCCAACGGCGGTGTGGTCGTGTGCATGGACGACTGCTCGGGCGAGCGCACGGCGGCCATGATGATCGACCCGGAGGCTCCCGATATCCTGCACGCCATCGCCGACCGCTACCTGGACATCAACTGCTCGGTCATGACGCCCAACGACAGCCGCATGGGGAACACGCTTGCCATGTGCGAGAAGTATCATGTCGATGGCGTGGTAGAGAGCGTGCTACAGGCCTGCCACACCTTTAACGTGGAGAGTGCGCGCATGCAGGAAGCTGTCGAGGGTGCGGGTATTCCGTATATGAAGATCGAGACCGACTACAGCAACGGTGACATGGGCCAGATCGAGACTCGCATCGCCGCCTTTATCGAGACCCTGTAGGACAAATGCGGCAAAGGGATAGCTGCTTTGCCGCATAGAAGGAGGATGCCGTGGTTGGCATTGGTATCGACATCGGTTCGACGGCCGCGAAGGCTGCGGTGGTGGACACGGATGGCGCCATTGCGTGGACCTGCGTCATACCGACGGGATATTCGTCGGTTGATGCGGCCGAGCGCCTGCGCGTGGAACTCGCGGCCGCCGGCTATGACGTGGCTGCCGACGACGTGCGTGTGATCGCGACCGGCTACGGCCGTGTCGCCGTGCCCTATGCGCATAAGGTCGTGACCGAGATCACCTGCCACGGTACCGGTGCCGTGCGTCTGTTTGGCGACCACGGTACCGTAATCGATGTTGGTGGTCAGGACACCAAGGTCATCCAGCTTAAAGGTGGTCGCGTGGCCAAGTTCGCCATGAACGACAAGTGCGCTGCCGGCACGGGGCGCTTTTTGGAGATCATGGCCGACCGTCTGGGCATTTCCCAGCAGCAGATGGCCGACCTGGCGCGTTCCGGCGAGCCCACCAAGATTTCCAGCATGTGCACGGTGTTTGCCGAAAGCGAGGTCATAAGCCTGATCGGTCGCGGTGAGCCGCGCGAGAACATTGCGCGTGGCGTGATCGACAGCGTGGTCTCGCGTGTGGCGACCATGGCCGGGCAGGCCGCGGGCGCCCCGTACTACCTGACCGGTGGCCTGTGCGAGAACGCCTTCGTAGTGGAGCGGTTGGGCGAGCTACTGGGGTCGCCGGTGACCACCTCGCCCCAGGCTCGCTTTGCCGGAGCGATCGGCGCGGCTGTCCGCGCCGCCGCCTTGGCCTAGGGGTGTACCGCGACATGCGCATCCTCAATATCTCGGCACAAAAACCAGATAGCACCGGTAGCGGCACCTACCTTGCCGCGCTCGTGCGCGAACAGATCGAGACGGGTCATCGCGCCGCCGTGCTTTGCGGCGCGGCACCGGGTGATACCCAAGGCGAGCTGGACCGGCGTGCTGCCGTGTTTGCCGTACCGTTCGAGTCGCCCGAGCTGCCGTTTCCCATCTGCGGTATGTCCGATGTCATGCCCTATCCCTCCACACGCTATCGTGACCTGACGCCTTCGATGCTCAAGGCGTTTGAGCGGGCATTTGCTGCTGCAATCGATCGGGCGGTGGCTGAGTTTCGGCCCGATCTGGTGCTCTGCCATCACCTGTATCTGGTGACCGCATTGGCGCGCGAGTGCGTCCGGGGCGTGCCGGTTGTTGCCGTGTGCCATTCGACCGACCTGCGGCAGCTGCGTTCGCATGCGCTCGAGCGCGATCGCATCGTACGTGCGGTTCGTCGGCTCGATGCCGTCTTTGCGCTCCATGCTGAGCAGGCTGAGCAGATTGGCCTGGTGTGCGGCGTCGATGCCGATCGCATCCACGTGATTGGGACGGGCTACGACCATCGCGTCTTCTGCCGCGACGCAAGCGTGGCGAGGCAGCCGGGATCGCTTGTGTACGTGGGCAAGATTTGCTTTAAAAAGGGCGTCGAGTCGCTGGTTCGAGCCGTGTCATTGCCGATTGACGATGACGTCCGCCCATCTGGCTTGGTACTTGTGGGCGGCCGCGGGGACGATGCCGAGTACGCGCGTATCGAGCGCTTGGCCGCGGCCTCGGATGTGCCGGTGACGCTGGCGGGGCGCCTGGATAGCGATGGGCTCGTGCGTGCCTACCGCAGTTCCGACGTCTTTGTGCTGCCTTCGTTTTACGAGGGTCTGCCGCTCGTGACGATCGAGGCCCTCGCGTGCGGCTGCAAAGTTGTGGCGACCGATTTGCCCGGCGTTCGTCCCTGGATGGAGGCGATGCTTCCCGGTGCTCCCGTGACGTGGGTGGCGTCGCCGCGTATGACGGATGTCGACACGCCCGTGGCGGCCGATCTTCCGTTGTTTGAGCGCGCACTGGCAGATGCTATCGCGCGGGCGCTTGCGGCGCCGCCTTCGACGTTCGAGCCGTCGGCGGTCTCTTGGAAAGCGTGCCTGGCGCGTATACTTAAAGTCGTTGATTTGTTGGAAGGGGGTTCGTATGGCTAAGGACACCATGAGGCTCACGTCCATGACGGCCGCGAGCGGTTGAGCCGCTAAGTTGGCTCCTGGAGCCCTCGCCCAGGTCCTGGGCGATTTACCCAATGTGCATAACGACAACTTGCTCGTGGGGTTCGATACCTCCGACGATGCGAGCGTCTTCCGCGTAGGGGAGAACCTGGGGCTCGTGCAGTCCATTGACTTCTTCCCGCCGATGGTCGACGACCCGTTCCTGTTTGGCCAGATTGCCGCGGCAAACTCGCTGTCGGATATCTACGCCATGGGCGGGCGGCCGAGCCATGCCATGAACCTGCTGTGCATTCCCAGTTGCCTGGGCGTTGAGGTTGCCGGTCAGATTCTGGCGGGCGGCGCCGACAAGTGCGTCGAGGCGGGTTGCTCCATCGCGGGCGGCCACACCATCAACGACGACGAGCCCAAGTACGGCCTGTCCGTGAGCGGTTTTGTGCCACTCGACCGCATGCTCGCCAACAGCGGCGCACACGTGGGCGATGTTCTGCTGCTGACCAAGGCGATCGGCTCGGGCATCATCACCACGGCCATTAAGGGCGAGCTCATCGAGCAGGACGAGGCCGCAGCCATGTTTGACTCGATGCGCACCCTCAACGAGGCCCCGATTCGTCTGGCCGAGGGACTCGAGCTTCACGGCTGTACCGATGTCACGGGCTTTGGCCTGATCGGGCACGCGTGCGAGATGGCCGAGGGCTCGGGTGTGCAGATTGAGCTTACGTCGGGAGCGGTACCGCTCTTTGACCAGGTGCTCGACATGGCGCGCCTGGGCATTATTCCCGCGGGCTCCTACCGCAACCAGGACTTCTTTGACCCGCGTGCGGCTGCCGACGAGGACCTGGAGCCGGGCATGTTGGATGCGCTGTACGATCCGCAGACCTCGGGCGGCTTGCTTATTGCGGCGCCCGCGGTGGACGTGGATGAGCTTGCGCGTCGTTTGCATGCCGAGGGGCGCGTTGCCGCCGTTGTCGGGCGCGTGTGCGAGGCGGAGCCGGGCGGTCCTGCGGTCCGCGTTGTCCGTTAACGACACGTTTATTGAGCCATGTACCGTTCTAAAACGATTTATTCGAAAGGAAAAGCTATGTCTACCAAAATTGAAGTCAATGCCATGGGCGATGCCTGCCCGCTGCCCGTCGTCAAGACGCTCAAAGCCCTGAAGCAGCTCGATGGCGAGGGCACCGTCGTGACCTCGGTCGATAACGAGACCGCCGTCAAGAACATCTCCAAGATGGCGCAGGAGAAGGGCTGCACGGCCTCGGTCGAGAAGGTTTCTGACGCCGAGTGGCACGTGACCGTGGCGACCTCTGGCGCCGTTGCCGTGGCCGATCCCGAGCAGGATGGCGCTGCCTTCTGTGATGCCAGCGCCGGCAAGGGCAAGCTCGTCATTTCCGTCTACACCGATTGCATGGGCCGTGGCGACGACGAGCTGGGCCACAAGCTCATGAAGGCCTTCATCTTTGCCGTGACGCAGCAGGAGGAGCTGCCCGCGACCATGCTGTTCTACAACGGCGGCGCCAAGCTCACCGTCGAGGGCTCGCCGGTGCTCGATGACCTGAAGGGTCTGGCCGAGCAGGGTGTCGAGATTCTCACCTGTGGCACCTGCCTCGACCACTATGGCATTAAGGACCAGCTTGCAGTAGGCGAGGTCACAAACATGTACGTGATCGTGGAGAAGATGGAGCAGGCCGTGCGCGTCGTGCGCCCGTAGCGTTTTGGTTGGAGTTGCCATGAGGGAGAAGCGCCCGGCGCTTGTCATCACGTTTCCCACCACGGCGGCCGCCATGGGCTGCGAGTCCCTATGCATCGAGCGCGGCCTTCCCGGGCGAACGATTCCCGTGCCCGGGGAGGTCGCTGCCGGCTGCGGTCTTGCGTGGAAGGCGTTGCCTGCCGATGAAGAACTGCTGCGCGGCGAGCTTGCCGCGGCGGGCGTTCCCACCGAGGGCTTTACCGTGATCGATATGTGGGAGGTCGTGCGATGATCTACCTGGATAACGCGGCGACGACCATGCATAAGCCGCAGACAGTCATCGATGCCGTGACGCAGGCGATGTGCTCGCTCGGTAATGCCGGGCGCGGCGCCACGTCGGGTGCGCTCGACGCGGCGCGTACCATCCACGGCTGCCGTGCCAAGCTCGCGCGCCTTTTGGGTTGCCCGAGGGCGGACCATGTGTGCTTTACGCCCAACTCCACGGCGGCGCTCAACACCGCCATCAACGGGGTGGTGTGCCCCGGCGACCGCGTGGTCACGACGGTGCTCGAGCACAACTCGGTGCTACGTCCGCTCAACCGCCTTGCGGCAGAGCAGGGCGTGACCGTTGAGCATGCGGGCTGCGACGCGAACGGCGTGCTCGACTACGACGAGCTCGAGCAGCTGGTCACGCCGGGCACGCGTGCCGTGGTGGTGACGCACGCCTCCAATGTGACCGGCAACGCGATCGACATCGCGCGCGTGGCCGCCATGGCCCATGTGGCCGGCGCGCTCGTGATCGTCGATGCCTCGCAGTCTGCCGGTACGGCGAAGATTGACATGGATACCATGGGGCTCGACGTCGTGTGCTTTACCGGCCACAAGGGGCTCATGGGACCCCAAGGCACCGGCGGCCTGGCCGTGGCGGAGGGCATTGACGTGGCTCCGTGGGCCATGGGCGGCACGGGCGTGCGCAGCTTCGACCCACTGCAGCCGCTCGAGTGGCCCACGCGCCTTGAGGCGGGCACGCTCAACGGTCACGGCATCGCGGGACTTTCCGCAGGCCTCGACTTTATCGAGGCCCAGGGTGGGGTCGAGGCGATTGCTGCCCACGAGCGTGCGCTCGCTAATCGCTTCCTTGTCGGTGTGCGCGAGATTCCGGGGATTAAGCTCTACGGTGCCTTTGACCAGCCGACGCGCTCTGCGATTGTGTCGCTCAACGTGGGCGATATCGATTCTGCCGAGATCTCGGATGCGCTCATGCAAGGGTGGGGGATTGCGACGCGCCCCGGCGCCCATTGCGCCCCGCTCATGCACCGTGCGCTGGGAACCGAGCGCCAGGGCGTCGTCCGCTTCTCATTTGGGTATTTCAACACGACCGAAGAAGTCGACACGGCTATCGATGCTCTGTGCGATTTAGCCTGCTAAAGCTGCTAGAGCGTATATACTTGCGGGACGGGTGTTTTTGCCCGTCCCATTTTATGTTTCAACCCGAAAGGTGTGTCTATGGTCTCATCCGCCCCGCGCGGTCTGCGCTCCGACCATGTCGTTACCGTCGGCATTGCGCTGTTCTCGATGCTCTTTGGCGCCGGTAACCTCATTATTCCGCCGCTGCTGGCGCTGCAGGCAGGTTCTGCCACGCCGGTTGCCATGATCGGCTTTTTGATTGCCGCTATCGGTCTGCCCGTCATGGGCTTTATCGCCGTCGCGCTCGCCGGAACGGCGCGCGAGCTTGCCGGCCGCGTGCACCCCAAGTTTGGTGAATTCTTTGTCGCGGCGGTCTACCTTGCCATCGGTCCGTGCCTGGCCATTCCGCGCACAAGCTCTACGGCGTTCGAAATGCTGGTGCCGCTGCTACCCGAGGGCGTTTCGCTCGGCACAGCACGTCTGGTGTTTGCCATCGGGTTCTTCGTCGTCGCGTTTGTGCTCACGCTGCGCCCGGGTGTCATCACACGCGTGCTCGGCCGCATTACGGGCCCCGCGCTCATTGCGCTTATCGTGCTGGTCGTGGGTGCTGCCGTGATCTCGCCGCTGGGACCGGCTGCCGCGCCTCAGGCTCCCTACGATGCAGGCGCCGCCGTGCAGGGCTTTCTGACTGGCTATCAGACCATGGACCTGCTCGCGTCGCTCGCCTTCGGCATCATCATCGCCGAGACCATCCACGAGTTGGGTGTTACCGATGACAAGCGCGTGGCCTTCGAGATTTCGCGTTCCGGTGTGATCGCCGGCGTGCTCATGGCCATCATCTACTGCGGCTTGGGCCTTGCCGGTATGCAGCTCGGTACCGTGATGCCCGACGCTACCAACGGCGCAGCCATCCTCGCTCGTTCGGCCTCCATGCACTTTGGGCTTGCCGGCACGGTCGTGGTCTTCGCCATCTTCTTCCTCGCCTGCATGAACGTGTGCATCGGCCTCATCAGCTGCTGCTCGCGTTACTTCTGCGAGACGTATGTGGTCGAAGGGGGAGCGGAGGCCTCCGAGGAGGACATGCGCCGTCCCTTTGCGGTTCTCGCCTTTGTGTTCGCGGCATTTTCGTGCGTGCTCTCCAACGTGGGCCTCGACGTCATTCTTATGTTCTCGGTACCTATGCTCAACGCCCTGTATCCCGTTGCCATCGTGCTGGTACTGATGGGCCTGGTGCACGGCTTTTGCGACGCTCATCCGCAGGTGTGGGTCTGGGTCGGCGGCGTGGTCGCGGTGCAGAGTGTGATCACCTCGGTCCGCGACGCATTCTTTGCGGGCGCGTGGTTGCCGTTCGATGCGCTGCCGCTGGCAGATATCGGCGCTGCGTGGGCGCCGGTTGCTGTGGTCGCGTTTGTGATTGGTCTGGTTCATAGCCAGTTTGTCGCACATTCGAGGAGCTAGGGTTTCTGCGCTTGCACAGGCGGGGAGTCTCCCCTATAATTTCCTTCGCTTTGGGACACGCAAGGTTTAGACCTTAGCTGCTCAACACCTTCGGGACGTGGCGCAGTTTGGTAGCGCGCCTGCTTTGGGAGCAGGATGTCGCAGGTTCAAATCCTGTCGTCCCGACCATATCTTGCGGGCGTAGTTCAATGGTAGAACCCCAGCCTTCCAAGCTGATGACGCGGGTTCGATTCCCGTCGCCCGCTCCAGAAAAACAGCAGGTCAGAGGTATTAAAGCTTCTGGCCTGCTTTTTTAGTCGCAATGAATAGTCGCAAAATAGTCGCAAAATACTATTTGATTGCGCTTTGATTGCGACCGTTCCAGCCCTGTCCAAGCGCCCCCTTTTTCGCTTGCCCGTGCGCCCTGCGGTGCTGTCGGTTTCGCCTTTTCCGTGCCATGAAAAAAGCCGCCCACGGTGATTGTGGACGGCTCTGAGCGCCTTGTTTCGGTCTTGTGCTGTCGTGGTCGCTGGTCGGCGCTGTGCGCCGTTTTGGGGCTTCTGGTTGGCTCTGCTAGCGCTCGCGGTTCAGCTTCCGCGCCCGCTCCTTCTCCCTTTGGCATTCCCTCTTTTCTGCCGTGTAGCGCCTGCGGGCTTTCATAAAGTCCACGCGCTCCGTCATAGCGTCAGCCTTGGCGATCTCGTAGCACGTTGGGCACAGCCCCATGTTGTACGCGCGTGTGCTGGTTTCCCTTAGCCTGTGCCGCCCACAGTTGGGGCACAGACCGCCCAGCCTTGGGCGCATGGTCATGTATACGCCCATCTCATCGGCTTTCGACCTTATCGCGCCCTCCGTCCTGCCCATCGCCATTGCTAGGAAAACGTACCCGTCTGCGGCGTGGGCTATCAGGTAGCGCTTATCTTCGTCCGTCCACGCCTTGCCGCTCTTTTGCGCGTCACTGCGCTTGTTTTCCCGCTTCACAATGTCGTATACGGTCGGGTTGTCGGTCGTGCCGCCCTTGTTTTGGCGCTTCTTGCTTTTTGGCGGGCTTCCAGCGTCCTTTTTGGCGTTTCCTTCCATCCCGCTACCTCCTTGGGCGTTTCATCCGCAGGGCTACAGCCCCGCTAGTATGGTCGGGGAGAGAGGAATGGGGCACACGCGGATGGTAGTCCGTGGGCGGTTCGATGCGATCCGTTACCGCCCCTCCCTTACCTTGCCCGCGTCCTCTTGTTTCGCTTCCTTCACCTCGGCAAAGCAGTTGTACGCGGGCAAATATTTGAGTTCCAAAGTGCACGGTTTATAGCTCTTGTTCTTCACTATGTGCAGCGTGACCGATTTAACGCTTTTCTCGCCTTGCTCCGCTCTCATCTCGGTTATCGTCTCCACATCGTACGAAAGCCGCGTGCTGCCGTTTACGTTCATCATGTCTGGTTTGTTGGTTCGTACGGCTTCCTTGCTCATGCTGCTGATCACTATTATGGGTATCTTCAATTCCATTGCCGCGTTAGATAGCAGATCAAGTATTTGGACGGTTTTCTGTTGTTCATCGCCGCTGCCGTTTTTCGGTGCGATTTTCAGCCTTTGCAAGAAGTCGACCACGCACAGACGCACGTTGCCCAATGCGTACAGATAGGTAAGCAACAGTTCGACCTCATCGCCCTGCGGGTGGTTGCCTATAAGGTGGTTCTTTTCCAGCTCTTCATAGGAATAATAGCCTTTGAGCATTTCGCGGGCTTCGTCCATGTCTTTGTATCCGTACTCGTCTACGTACGGTCTTAGATCCAGCAGGTTCTCTAGCATCTGGGAATGGTTTTCACAGGCATTGGGCCTACAGTCCTCGCCCAGTATTTCGCTAATCTCATTGCGCGTTCTGTCGGTCGGTTTCATGAATCTAAACCGTGGAACGCTCTCAAACATCGTCCTTTTAACCTCATCGGCTGCTTTCAGGTAATCGCCCACAGTGCCGTCCATGATCTCTTTGATAGCTTTCAGGCACTCCTTTAATTCGCGTTTATGGCTAGCGGGGTTCTTCCTGTAGCGCTTAACGGCGTTCATGAGCTGGTTTAGCCGTATAAGTTTGTCGTTCGGAACGTCATTGTATGCAAACCGCTCTATGCCAAGCTCCTTTTCCTTTAGCAGGGATACGCAACTTGCCAAGCGTGCCCGCACGTCTGGTTCGCTCGTGTCCAAGCCCCAGTAGAGAACTTGCTCGTCTCCCCAGTCGTTTGCTTTATCACTGATAGCCTTTTGGCATATGAACAGGGATTGCGCCGTCTTTCCCGTACTGGGCGGTGCCATGATTATGTGCACGCCCGCAGCTAGACCGCCGCCCAGCTTTTCATCCAGCGATGCTATGCCCGTCTTGAATCTGGGTATGGCGTTTTTCGCCGCCGTTCTGATAATGCCTGTCGCGTCCGATAACATTTCGTCAATTTCCCGTAGCAGTTCGAGCGATTCGGTCGTTTCGCTTTCGGGTTCATCCTCATCGCCCTCGGTCGCGCCCGTCTCCTGTTCTGTCCCTCCATCGCTCTGCTTCTCGTCCTCGGGTTGCTGGTCGTGTTCGGTGGCGCTCTCCTGCTTCTCATCGTGGTCGGCGTTGGGCGTTTCGACCTGCCGCGCGGCTTCTTCTTCGTCTATCAACCGCAAACACTCCCTTTCGATTTCCCTCTGCTGTTCCCGCTCTCCACTCCTTTTCAATCTTTCTTGTTCGTAGTCCTCGCAATTCAGGGTGAACAGGTACCATTCCTGCTCGGCTATATCCACTCGCGTTTTAAGGTCGGTAATCCCCATAGCCGTGAGCCGTTCGCCCATATCATCGTAAAACGCGTATTTTTCTCTACGTGATCGCTCCCTTTCCGTTTCATCCATTCGGGCATATCGCCCCCTCTCGTGCCATGCGCTGATACCTTCAGACCGTCCACGTGATTCGCCGTCATGAGTGGTCGGTAGTGGTCGCGCGGTTTTTTATTTTTGAAAGTAGGAGTAGGGGTGCTATCGTCCCACCGCGAATAAAGCGGTGGGCGTATAGCAGCCCCCTTCTTCTCTTCTTATGGGTTGGTTGCAGTGAATAACCTACAAACGGCTGCAAAGGTAACCTTTGCGTGAATAACCTTTGATTTGTAGGTTGTTCGGGTTGAATAACCTATATGGGGCGTTAGGTTATTTGCATTGAATAACCTATAGACCTAGCGTTATCACGCTTGACCGTTTTGTATCCGCTCTATCAGTTCTTCAACTGCGGTCTGCTCTTGGTCTGATCTGCCCGTGCCGCTGTCCTGTTTGTGTATGCACCGCTTCTTGCCTTTGGGCTTGCCCTTGCCTTGCTGCGGTAGCGGCGTGTCGGGCATTAGGTAGTATTCGCTCGCCCTGCCCTTGTGTCCTGCGCTCTTTAGCTCCAAGCCGCGAACATTGCGCCCCTTGGCTGGGTCTGTTTTCTTCAATCTGGTTATCGCTGACGTTACGCCGCCCTCTGAGCAGTTGGCGAACGCTGCCAACTCACTGCGGCTGCGCCACGCGTATTTTCTGCCGTTCTCGTCAGTTTTCGCCCATTGGGCTAGCGCTATGAGTATCAGTATCTCCTTGGCTGAGAAATTGTTGTGTGCCCACGCCCTCGCCCATGCTTCAAATACCTTTGAAAACGGCTCATTTGTATTTGCCGCCATAGATCTGACCCATTAGGCGGCTGTGTCGATGCCGATATATTCGAGCAGCGCCGCCTTGTTGATGCGCCACATTTTCATGACCTTGGCTGCTTTGATCTGTCCACGGTCGCATGCTCGGCAAACCGAGCGCTCGCTGCAATCCAGCAGGGTTGCCGCCTGCTTGACGGTCAGAACGAGCGCGTCAGAGTTCAAGATTTCCTCTAGCGTCTCGGCGCTGCGGGCTTTCTCTTGGCTGGTTGTGGTCTTGGTATCCGCGTCCATCTCTTTAACCTCTTTCGTTTGTGGACGGTCTTACAAGTCGAAAGATACCCGTAGGGGAGAAGCGCCGCCGCGCACGTCTGGGCGGCTTCCGTTGCGCTTTCGGTGCAATGGCTGAGCGCCTTATTTTCCATAGGGGCGTATAGCTCTCTGTAGAAGCGATGCGAATTGTATAAGGCGGCTGTAGCCCTGCGGCTGCTGCCACGTTGCGCGAATTGTGCAATGGCAGTTATTTTCGCTTTGGTCGGAAGATGCACAGACTGTTCATATTTTCAGCTATGGAGAGCTAATGGGTGCTATGAGCCGTCGCCATGCTCCTGCAACCTCTCGACCATCCGCTCTACAAGCTCTAGGTCGCTGTCGGTCAGACTGTCGAGCATTTGAGCGATATTCATAACGGCTATCTCGCGCGGGGTGGTCGGTGACCCCAACGTGTTCGCTTCTTCCAGCTCGCCAATGAACCGCTCGGTAACTTCGTTGGGCGATCTGGGCGGCGTGGCGCTAATCTCGGCTACGGCTTCCAGTATTCGGTAGATATGTTCTCGGTCTTTCTCTGATAGCCCCTGTAGCCTGCCTAGCCGCCTGCTTAGCGTTGAGCCGTCTTTGCCAATACAATCCGCTACAGCGGTTTGCGATACGCCGTAATGCTTGAATAGAGCCTGTAGCGCTGTCTTGACCGCGCCGTTGGGCAGAAAAGCCATTGCATCTGCCATTTGCTCTTTCAGGCGCTCGTCAATCATGGGCGCTAGACCTCCAAGTGCCGCGCGTGTCCCAGCGATGCGCTAGAATGGCGGCGTATACATTTCCCGTTTGCAGTGCGGGGAGTTACGAAAAAGGGGCGTTCGGCTTTCGAGCGCCCCGACCTGTCTATATTCTATTCCCGCTCGGCGATAGCGCTAGATGGTTGGTGTGGCTGGGCTATCGCTTTCAAATTTCTCTTACCTTCCTAGTCCTCGGTTCCCGTCCTGTTCAGCTCGATAACTGAGCCGTCCTTGGCGTGCTGGGCAACGTCTGCCATGTATGCCTGCTCAACCACAGCCGCGCCGCGCTTCTTGGCTTCTCTGTCGGCGCTCGCGTATATGTTCAGCGTCATAGCTGCGTTGGCGTGTCCCATCATGCTCGCCACGGTCTTAATATCCGTGCCTGCCGTAACCGCCGCCGTTGCGAACGTGTGGCGCAAGTCATGGAACGTTGGGCGGTTGCCCTCCGTGCCTATAAGCTCCAGAGCGTCAGCCGCGATCCTCCACCTATGCGAAAGATAGTGGGGCTGCATAAACGAGCCGTCAGCGCCGCCCGTCACGTACATGTTTTCATCGAACGGAACGCCCAACTCTAGGCACTCGGCTTTGGCGTTGGCTAGGCGTGCCGTGAGCATGTCGGCGATGATAGAGGGGGCGTACAGCTCGCGCCTGCTGCCGCCCGTCTTGGGTTCCTTTACGTACCACTTTGAGCCGTCACGCCCTATGGTGCGCTCGATGCTTACGGTTCCCTCGTCCAGATCAACGCACTTCCACGTCAGTCCGCATATCTCGCCCTCGCGCAATCCCATATACATTGCAAGGGCGAACCCAACGTTTAAGGGCTTGTCGGGGTCTAGGGCGATGAACTGCGCTACCTTGGCGCGTCCCTTTGCGTCTAGCGCGTTGGGGTTCCTATGTGCCTGCTTGGGGTTCTTAACGCCGCGTGTGGGGTCTTTAACGAGCCTGTCGCGGTCTACCGCCTGCCGCATAGCAGAGCGCAGGTTGGTTAGGCACTTCTTCACCGTGGCGGGTGAGTACTTCTTGCCCAGTTTCGTAACCCATGCCGCCACATCGTCTGGGGTCAGCTCGTCCAGCTCGATTTTCCCGATGCTGGGCGCGATATAGCTTTTGAGTATGCGCCTTAGCTCGTTGGCTGATGAACGCTCGATGCTGTTCGCTCGTTCCTCCACGTACTTCCCGAAATACTCGGCTACCGTCTCGCCGCTGTGGGGGTCTTTTACAGTCTGCTCGTTGAGCTGTTGGCGGATTGCTTCGGCTTCTTGGTTCGCCGCCTTTTCGACCTGCTTAGAGCGCCCGTTGTCGCGTCCCTCGGTTTTGAGCGTGACGGTCTTTTTCTTCCATTTGCCGTTTTCGTCCTTGTAAGGGTACTGGGCTTTCCATTTGTAGTCGGTCGTGCCGTCTTTGCGCACATAGTCGTGTTTGATTAGCGAATAGGTGGCGAACGTTTCCGCAGGTAGCAGGGTATCCATGTCTCTCCTTTTTGGTCGCAATATTGGTCGCAAAATAGTCGCAAAATGGCGTTGACTGAACTATAAAACATAGACTTTTTAGACGCAATAGACGGAAAAACAGCAGGTAGAGCATCCGCGTTTTCGCAGGTAGACAGCACAGTGCAAAATGTCGCAACACTTCCAAGCTGATGACGCGGGTTCGATTCCCGTCGCCCGCTCCACAAGATAGCTTAACGGCTCTGATTCCCTTTGGGATCAGAGCCGTTTTCGTAAACGTGCCGGGCGACGGGAATCG
Source organism: Collinsella sp. AF28-5AC (assembly GCF_003457875.1). Classification (NCBI taxonomy): domain Bacteria; kingdom Bacillati; phylum Actinomycetota; class Coriobacteriia; order Coriobacteriales; family Coriobacteriaceae; genus Collinsella; species Collinsella sp. AF28-5AC. The sequence goes on from NZ_QRTA01000001.1 coordinate 92,910, forward strand.
AACCCGGCAGGGTGCGAAGCTGAGAAAATGCGTGAGCATTTTCCAGCGCAGCACGCAAGGGCCAATGGCCCGCAGCGAAACAAGGGTTTGCGAAGCAAGCCCTTGGACTTCCCGTCGCCCGCTCCATAGGATAGATGAATGGCTCTGGTTCCTTTTTGGGACCAGAGCTATTTTCGTAAGTGCGCGTGGTGACGGGAATCGATGCCGCCCCACGCCCACAAATCCGCGATGAAATAGTTCCTGTTTAGGCTTTTGATGGCCATTCAAGAACTATTTCACCGCAACTTAGGAGGGGGTGGGGTTAGCTGCGGGGGCGGTGGCGGAGCTTGTCGATGGTGGAGTCGGTGCTGTGACTGCGGGCTTCGGCGGCGCGGTCGCGAGCGTCGGCCGCGGTTTGGCGCTTGCGGCGGTAATCGATCATGCCTTGGATGATGGGCTTGCCAAAGCTCACGACATCATCGTTGTAGATGGCAGTTCGGGCTGCGAGGAGGCAGTCGGTAAAGTCCATATGGGTCTTGCCAAAGAGTTTGATGGCAAGGGCGACAACGGTGGGCTCGTCGACCATGACGTCATCGAGCAGCCTTTTCATGGCCGCAGCAATCTCAACGCGGGGAACCTTATAGACGTCACGCAGCGTGACCACGACGCGCGTGATGATTTCGGGGTAGACGCGAGCGGTGCGCGTGGCGATGACCTTGGCGGCACGCGGTGACAGAACTTCGTCGTCGTCAAGTAGGTAGCGCAGGATGACGGTCTCGTCGATGATGGTGCTACTCATGGATATCTACTTCCTCGGGACCCAAAATCGAATCGTCGCTTTCTGTAGCAAGGTACTCAATCCAGGCATTGCGCTCCTCGGAGCGGCGATTGGGATCTCCATATGCTTTGAGCGATCCATAGGCGGCGGTGCCGTCCTTTGAGCGCACGGCGACCGGCTGAAAGGGGAGCTTGCGCATCAAAATACTCTGCGCGACAAAAAGGCGAACGGCCTCGGCAAGCGATGTGCCCATGGCGTCGTAGAGGCGCTCGGCATGCTGTTTGTCCTCTTCGCGAATGCGCACCTGCAGGATGGCTCGTTTTTGCGTCGATGACATCACTGGCCTCCCTTAATGAGCATGCAATATGAATGGTCAAATACAGTATTGGCTATAATAGCCAATCTTATAACCACTACTTTATTGCACTAGAGTAATCGATTGTGAACAACATTACAAACGTACAACATTCACCAGAAACGAGCGTGAAATCTTTCTTGGGCGTACGCATGTAATACACTCACCTTTATAGCTTCTAGAGAATAATTCCAACCTGCCAAAACCCCTGCAATACACCCGTATTGCAGGGCCTATGCTCAAGTTTGCCCCCTGCAACTGCGTATATTTAACCTGTATATCGTTGGAGGAATTCTATCGAAGTGCCTGTTTCGCCGCATGCACTCGATACGCCGATGCCGGACCACGGGCGGTCCGGGGCTACGTCGACAGGATCTCTCCGACATGGGATTCAGGAGGGAGTGAACAACATGGGCAATAAACGAGTCGTGGCTGATTCTTCACGCTGCATTGGGTGCCAAACCTGTATGGCGGCGTGCATCGAAGCACACGATATTCCCGGCAACATCGCCGCACCTCGCTTGCGCGTAACGCGCACCTACGAGATTTCCGCGCCGGTGGCATGTCACCACTGCGAGGATGCCCCGTGCGCCAAGGCCTGCCCCACGGGCGCCTTGTTCTTTGATCCAAAGAACCATCGCATCGGCGTCAACGAGGACAACTGCATCGGCTGCAAGAGCTGCGTCATGGCCTGCCCCTTTGGCGCCGTGAGCGTGGCGACCACGCAGGTCCCCGTCTTGATGGGCGACGTGCGCGTGGGTTCGCAGACTAAGAGTTTCGTGCTCAAGTGCGACCTGTGCGTGGACCGTCCCGGCGGTCCGGCGTGTGCCGAGGCGTGTCCGACCAAGGGCCTCACCCTGGTAGACGAGGAGCGTCTGGCGGAGCTGACTGCCGAGCGTGCCCGCGCCACCATCGAAAACGAGGCGTAGGCGGGCGGCCATACAAGCCCAACGATTGTCAAATACGTACCGATTAATCGGTAGCAGAGAAAGGAAGGAGGGTGTCATGGAGAAGCATAAAGTGATCTGCCCGTATTGCGGCGCCGGTTGCCAGTTTAACCTCTTGGTCCAAAACGGCCAGGTCGTGGGTACCGAACCGCTCAACGGCATCACCAATCAGGGCGAGCTGTGTCTTAAGGGCATGAGCGGCTACGACTTCATCAACGACACCAAGATCTTGACTCCTCGCGTACTGCACCCGATGATCCGCCGCACTAAGGGCGCGGATCTTGAGCGCGTAAGCTGGGACGAGGCACTGGATTTCACCGCATCTAAGATGCAGGCCATAATTGACGAATATGGTCCTAACGCTGTCATGACCACCGGCTCTTCGCGAGGCGGCGGCAATGAGGCGAACTACGTCATGCAGAAGTTTACGCGTGCGTGCATCGGCACCCACAGCGTGGACAACTGCGCCCGTACTTGACACGGCCCTACTGTCCTCGGTCTGATGGACACGGTTGGTTCAGGTTGCATGTCATGCTCCATCCCCGGTATGGAGGATGCGGGCTGCATTTTCCTCTTCGGCTATAACCCTGCCGATTCGCACCCCATCGTCGCAAGGCGTATCGTGCGAGCCAAAGAAAAGGGTTGCAAGATCATCGTCGCCGACCCGCGCCATATCGAAACCGCGCGTATCGCCGATCTCTACCTTCCGATCAAGAACGGTTGCAATGTTGCGTTCCTCAACGCCTTTGCCAACTGCTTGGTCAACGATGGCCTCTACGACAAGGAATTCGTCGCCGAGCACACGAACGGCTTTGACGAGTGGTGGGAGACCATCAAGAACTACACTCCCGAATCCGTACAGGACATCACGGGTGTCGAGCCCGCGTTGATCCACCAAGCTGCCGAGATGTACGCCACGGCGAAGCCCTCTGCCATCATTGGCTGGGGCATGGGCGTATGCCAGCAGAAGCAGAACCTGAAGACGGTGCACACCATCGCCTCCATCGCCTGCGTTGCCGGCCAGATCGGCAAACCCAACTCCGGCCTCGCGCCCGTGCGTGGCCAGAATAACGTCCAGGGCTCCTGCGATATGGGCATGCTGCCCAACCTGTACCCTGGCTACCAGAAGGTCACCGACCCGGCAGTGCGTGCCAAGTTTGCCAAGGCTTGGGGCGTGCCCGAGGAAAAGCTCCCGCTCGAGGAGGGCTACAAGCTCACCGACCTGGGCCACCTGGTCGACGAGGGCAAGGTGCACTGCTTCTACAACTACGGCGAGGACCCGGTGCAGACCGAGCCCGATTCGGCCGGCATGCGCAAGACGCTCTCCGAGCTGGATCTGTTCATTTGCCAGGACATCTTTATGACGCAGACGACCATGCTCGCCGACGTCATCCTGCCCGCTACCTCTTGGGGCGAGCACGAGGGTGTCTTTACCGCATCCGACCGTAGCTTCCAGCACTTTGACGCGGCCGTTCCGCCCAAGGGCGAGTGCCGTCACGACTGGGAGATCTTCGCGGACCTGTCCACGCGTATGGGCTATCCCATGCACTACGACAACACCGAGCAGATCTGGAACGAGTGCATTAGCCTGTGCCCCAACTTTGTGGGCGCGACCTACGAGAAGATGGCTCCCGAGGGCGGCTACGCCCAGTGGCCCGTCAAGAGCACCGATGTGGACGACCACGGTACGCCTGACATGTTCGCTGGTGGCAAGTTCACCACCAAGGACGGCCGCGCCAACCTGATGGCGCACGACTGGGAGGCGCCCTCCGAGCTTCCCGACGATGAGTACCCGCTCATCCTGTGCACCGTCCGCGAGGTCGGCCACTACAGCTGCCGCTCGATGACCGGCAACTGCAAGACGCTGGCGCTGCTTGCCGACGAGCCCGGTTTTGTCCGCATGAATCCCGCGGACGCCCAGGCGCGCGGCATCAAGAACGGCGACATCGTCTCGATTCACAGCCGCCGCGGCCAGGTATACAGCCGCGCCGACGTGAGCGACCGTATCAACAAGGGCACGGTCTATATGACCTATCAGTGGTGGATCGGCAAGTGCAACGAGCTGACCATGCACAAGGTCGACCCGGTCTCGCATACGCCCGAGGACAAGTTCTCCGCCTGCCAGGTCGACGCCATTGCCGACCAGGTCTGGGCAGAGGGCGAGGTCGAGCGTCAGTACACCGAGCTCAAGCAGGCTCTGGTGGACGCTGCCGCTCCCCAGGACGTTGAGCCCGGCGCCGCCAAGTTCGACGACGAGACGCACGTGAATCAAATCGTGTAGTCCCGTTCTCGTTGGCTTTTTGGGCCGGGCGTCCCGTACGTTCGGGTGCCCGGCCCGTTATTTTGAAAGGAAGTGGGGATGAACCGCTTCATCGACATCAACCCGGAGAGGTGCATCGGCTGCGGAACATGCCAGTCCGCCTGTGCCGACGCCCACCGGATGCAGGGTCTTCAGGATACGCCGCGCCTGGCGCTCGTGAAGACCGGCGGTATTTCGGCCGCCCTTGCCTGCCACCATTGCGAGGGTGCCCCCTGCGCCGAGGTTTGCCCGGTGAATGCCATCGAGCACGATGGCGATCGCATCCACGTCAAGGAGCAGGAGTGCATCGGGTGCAGGCTGTGCGCCATCGCGTGCCCCTTCGGAGCCATCCATCCCGATGGCACGTCTATCGCCGGTGTCGCAGGCATGTGCGACCCGACGCCTTCGTATCCTAAGTCCCTGAGCAGCCTGCTTACGTGGGCTCCCGGCCAGTACACCTGCGCTGTCAAGTGCGACCTGTGCGCCTTCGATCCGGACGGCCCGCATTGTGTGGCGGCGTGCCCCACCAAGGCGCTGACCGTCATGGGCGGCGCGGCCGATCGCGAGCTCGACGAGGCCAAGCGCCTGCGCTCGATCGAAAACGGTCCGGTCGTCGACGTTACCGCTGTGGCCCAGGGCCTGTCCGAGAAAGCAGAAGGGAGCGTAAACAATGGATAGCATGACGCTGTTTATCGCATCGCTTGCCGTCTCGTGCATCGGTGCGCTCGCCTCGGTTCTGCTGATCAAGGCCGATAACGCCGCCAAGACCGCCGGCTGCCTTATCGGCGCCGTCGCCGCGGTGCTTTCGTTTGTTGCCGGTATCCAGGCCGTGCTGGGCGATGTCACGTCGGTCGACACCATCGTGTTCTTCCCGTTTGCCCATTTCCAGCTGCTGCTCAATCAACTGTCCGGCCTGTTCGTGGCGCTCATCTCGGTGCTCGCGTTTGCCGGTTCGATCTACGGTCTCAACTACTTTGATGAGTACCCGGGCAAAAAGGGCCGCGCCGGCTTCTTCTTTAACACCTTCGTGGCGTCCATGATGCTCGTCATCACCGCCGACAACGTGTTTTGGTTCTTGGTCGCCTTTGAGCTCATGTCGCTGACCTCGTACTTCCTGGTCGTGATCGAGGAGAACGAGAACTCCATCCACGGCGGTTGGCTCTACTTTGTGATCGCGCATGTGGGCTTTGTGCTCATCATGGCGAGCTTCCTCACCATGACCAACTTCGCCGGTGGCTCGTTTGCCTTTGCGGATTTCCGCGCCACGCAGTTTAGCCCCGCGGTCGCATCCGTGTGCTTCGTGCTCGCCTTCTTTGGCTTTGGCGCCAAGGCCGGTATCATCCCGCTGCACGGCTGGCTGCCCAAGGCACATCCCGAGGCGCCGTCCAACGTGTCTGCCCTCATGTCCGGCGGCATGATCAAGATCGGTATCTTCGGCATCCTCAAGGTTGGTCTCGACCTGCTCTCCGCCTCGGGCGTTCAGGTCTGGTGGGGCCTTATGGTCATGGTCTTCGGTGCGATCTCGTCGGTCCTCGGCGTGGCCTTCGCCCTGCAGGAGCATGACATCAAGCGCCTGCTGGCCTATCACTCCGTCGAGAACATCGGCATCATTCTGCTCGGCGTCGGCGCTTCCATGGCCGCCATGGCGCTCAACTCGGTCGGCATCGCCGTCCTGGCTCTGATGGCCGCCCTCTACCACACGTTTAACCACGCGATGTTTAAGGGCGAGCTGTTCTTGGGCGCCGGTGCGCTGCTGTACTCCACGGGTACGCGCAATATGGAGAAGATGGGCGGCCTGTTCCGTCGTATGCCGGCAACGGCCATCTGCTTCCTCATTGGCGCGCTTGCCATTTCGGCTATCCCGCCCTTCAACGGCTTTGTGTCCGAGTGGTTTACCTACCAGTCGCTCTTTAATGCCGCCATGCAGGGCGACAAGGCCGTCATGATCGTGGCCGTGTTCGCTGCCGTCGCGCTTGCCATTACCGGCGCGCTGGCTGTCACGTGCTTTGTCAAGGCCTATGGCGTCTCCTTTGCCTCCGCACCCCGCTCCGAGGCCGCGGCCAATGCCAAGGAGGTTCCCGCCCCCATGGTGTTTGCGCAGGGCCTGCTCGCGGCCATCTGCGTCGTGCTGGGCATTGGCGCTCCCGTGATCGCGCCCGTGCTGGTCGATGTCGCCGCGTCCGTGCTGCATCCGTACGGTGGCGTGTTTGCCGCCGAGGGCATGGAGCTCATGAACCAGTACTCCGGCGCTGCCACCTCCACGCCCGCGATCGCCATTGCGCTCGTGGTGCTCGTCGGCCTTGCCTGCGGTTATCGCAAGCTCAAGACCGTCGGCAAGGTGCAGAAGTCCCAGCCGTGGGCATGCGGCTATGCTCCCAACGAGCATATGCCCGTCGTGGCCACGACCTTTGCCTCCGAGGTGTCCTGGTTTATGCAGCCGCTCTACACGCTGCGTGACCGTTGCACGGCCGTCTGCTGGTCCATCGCGCACTTCTTCCAGAAGCTCACCGGTGTGGCCGAGGCTGTGGAGCCCGTACCCGACAAGGTTCTCGTCGATGCCCCGCATAAGGGTGTCGAGAAGCTCGCCGACCTCGCGACTAAGCTCGAGGGCGGCAACTACAGCATCTATATCTGCTACATCGTCGCGGCACTCGTGGTGTTCCTCGTGCTCGCCGTGCAAATGGGTTAAGGAGGGGAGAGCATGAACAACATCGTACTTGCCGTTCTGCAGGGCGTGGTCGTCATGGCCGTCGCGCCGTTCTTCTCCGGTCTCGGCCGCGTGATCCGCGCCAAGATGCACAACCGTCGCGGCCCCAGCATCATGCAGGACTACCGCGACCTGGCCAAGCTCTTTGCGCGCCCCGAGTCCCAGTGCGAGGACGCGAGCTTTGCGCTGCGCATTATGCCGCCGCTGTTCTTCGCCGTCGCCTTTATGCTCGCGATGGGCCTGCCACTCTTTACGGCACAAAGCCCCATCCCGGTCTTTGGTGACGCCATCACCATCATGTACAGCCTGGCGCTCGCCCGCTTCTTCTTCGCCCTCTGCGGCGTGGATTCGTCCAACGCCTACGCCGGTATCGGTGGCGTTCGCGAGCTGCTCATGAGCGTGCTCATCGAGCCGTCCATGCTACTGGCGCTGTTTGCCGCCGCCCTGGTGTGCGGCTCCACCGACATCGCCACCATGGGTCAGCACATCATGACGGGCGCCGTCGACGCGCCGGTCGCCGTGATCCTCGCCGGCATCGCCTTTGCGATTGCCTGCTACATGGAACTCGGCAAGCTGCCGTTTGATCAGGCCGAGGCCGAGCAAGAGCTTCAGGAAGGACCGCTCGCCGAGCTTTCCGGCCCGTCGCTCGCCATGGCCAAGCTTGCCATGTCCATGAAACAGGTCCTGGTCGTCGCCTGGTTCTGCGCGATCTTCATCCCCTGGGGCGAGCCTGCGACCGTGGGCGTCGCCGCCGTTCTGGGCGCGGTCATCTTCCTTGTTAAGTGCCTGATCGACTTTGTCGTGTGCGGCGTGATCGAGAACTCTTGCTCGCGTTCGCGCTTTAAGGTGCTTGGCAATCAGACCTGGGCTGTCGTGGGCATCGCCGTTCTGGCGTTTGTCTTCGTGGTCGTCGGCGTGTAGGAGAAGGGAGAAACAATGTCATTTGCAGTCAGTCTGTCCCTTCTCGGCTTGGTCGCTATCGCGGCCCCGATGGTGGCCTCGGTGCTCGTCGCCCTGTTCCCCCGTCCGTACGCCAAGTGGTTCAGCGTTTTGGGTGCCGCCGTCTCGACGGTCTGCACCATCGCCCTCGCCGCGAATTTCGCTGGCGCCGGCATGCCCGACACGCAGGTCCCCCTGATCTCGTTTGGGCAGACCCTCGTTATGGGATTCACCTTCGATCGCATGAGCACGCTGCTCGCGCCCGCCTTTGTGGGTATCGGCCTGCTTGTCGTGATCTATTCGATTCCCTATATGAGCGAGAATAACCGTGAGCATCCCGACGCACCGCGTCGTCGCTTCTACGCGTACCTCGCGACCTTTATCGGCGCCATGGCCGGCCTCGTGTACAGCTCGACCCTCTTGGGCCAGCTCGTGTTCTTTGAGATCACGGGTGCGTGCTCTTGGGGCCTCATTAGCTACTACATGACGCCTACGGCCAAGAAGGCCGGCATGAAGGCCCTCATCATCACGCATATCGGTGCGCTCGGCCTGTATCTGGGCGCCGCCATCGTGTTTGCCCACACCGGCACCTTCGCCATCACCGCGATTGCCGGCCTCGACACCAAGCTCAAGGCTATCGTCCTTTTGCTCGTGCTGTTTGCGGCCTGGGCCAAGTCCGCACAGGTCCCCATGTACATGTGGCTGCCTTCGGCCATGGAAGCGCCGACGCCTGTTTCGGCCTACCTGCATGGTGCCTCGATGGTTAAGGTCGGCGTGTGCGTGTTCGCGCGTGCACTCGTCTCTGCCGGCGAGATCCCCGAGATTGTGGGTTGGGTCGCCATTATCGACGCCATGGTCACCATGCTCTTTGGCTTCCTTATGTACCTGCCGCAAAAGGACATGAAGCGTCTGCTGGCCTTCTCCACGATCGCCCAGCTCTCCTATGTGTTCTTTGGTCTGGGCCTTTCGGTCTTTGGCAGCCAGCTGGCCTTCGATGGCGCCGTCTGCCACATCTTTAACCACGCTTTCGCCAAGACGCTGTTCTTCCTGATCGCCGGTTCGTTCTCCTTTACGCTCGGCACGCGTATGCTGCCCAAGCTTCGCGGCATCGTAAAGAAGTACCCGATCTCAGGCGTGGGCTTCGGTGTCGCGGCACTCGCTATTGCCGGCGTGCCGCCCATGAACACGTTCTTCTCGAAGTTCCAGATCATCGCCGGCGGCTTTTCTGTAGGTGCCGGCAACGTCGCGATCCTGGTGCTCGTGTGCATCATGGTCGCCGAGACCGTCGCTACCTTCGCCTGGTTCCTCAAGTGGATGGGCTATTGCCTGCCCGGCGAGCCGAGCGAAGAGGTCGCTGCGGGAGCCCCGCTTCCCCGTGCGATGGCGTTCGTGTTCATCGTGCTCATCATCATGGTCATCGTCAGCGGCCCGCTTTCGGCCAGCTGGATCGGTTAGGAGGTAGAACGACATGGGTTATTCGATCGTCAACATCCTTGGCGGCCTTCTGATCGTCACGTCCACCATGGTGGTCGTCTCCAAGAACATCAAACATGCCATCAACTGGTATGCGGTGCAGTCGCTGGTGCTCGTGGGGCTGCTCGCTACGCTCGGTGCCACCACCGGTGCGCAGGAGCTGCTTATGTGGGCCGGATCTGCCTTTATCACCAAGGTCGTCCTGGTCCCTTATATCCTCAACCGCGCATACAAGAAGATGGGCGAGCCGAGCGACGCATCACTCAAGGCCGGCCTTAAGCCCGCGTGGGCCATCTGCATCATCGCCGTGGAGGTCGCGATTTGCTTTGCCGTCGTGACGCAGATCAGCCTTCCCACGGCCGAGGTCGCAACGCCTGCGCTCGCTATTAGCTTCGCTCACTTCTTTGTGGGCCTCACCTGCATCATCTCGCAGCGCAACATCATGAAGCAGATCTTTGGTTACTGCCTTATGGAAAACGGCAGCCACGTGACGCTCGCGCTTTTGGCCCCCACCGCTCCCGAGATCATCGAGATCGGTATCGCCACCGACGCCATCTTTGCCGTCATCATCATGTCCATCGTCGTGCGTCGCATTTGGGACGACTCCCACTCGCTCGATGCGCGCGACCTGTCCGAGCTGAGGGGGTAGTCCATGGAAACGTTGATTCTCGCCCTGCTCGCGACTCCTTTGGTGTTCTCGCTGGTTATGGCGTTTTTGCCCAAGAACACGTCCTATAACGTGTTTGCCGGTCTCAACCTGGTCTCCGTCGCAGCCGTCCTGGTGCTGTCGATTATGACGGCCGGTGACGTCCTTATGAGCGGCGAAACCGCGAGCGCTCTTGGCCTGTGGTTCCACCTCGATTCGCTGGGCGCCATCTTTGTGCTGCTCATCGGCTTTATCGGTTTTCTTACGGGGCTGTTCTCGCTGCCCTATGTAAAGGCCGATATCGAGGAGGGCTCCATGCCCGCCGAGCGCGCCAAGCAGTATTTTGCACTGTTTAGTCTGTTCGTGTTTACCATGCTGCTCGCGTGCCTGTCCAACAACATGATCCTCACGTGGGCCGCCGTGGAAGCAACCACGCTTTCCACCGTGTTCCTGGTGGGTATCTACAAGAACAAGACGGCCCTCGAGGCTTCTTGGAAGTATGCGATGGTCTGCACCGCCGGCGTGGCCTTCGGCCTGTTCGGTACGCTGCTGATCTACGCCAACGCCGCCGACGTGATTCCCAACGCCCACGAGGCCGCATTCCTGTCGTGCGTGCTGCCGTATGCCGACCAGTTCGACCCGACGCTCATGCGCCTCGCCTTTGCGTTTATCGTGATCGGCTTTGGCACCAAGGCCGGCCTGTTCCCCATGCACACTTGGCTGCCCGATGCCCACTCCCAGGCCCCGAGCCCTGTCTCGGCCCTGCTCTCGGGCGTGCTGCTTAAGTGCGCCATGCTTGTGATCATGCGCTTCTACGGCTTTACTATCCAGGCCGTGGGCGCCGAGTATCCGCAGCTTTTGCTGTTGATCGTCGGCACGCTGTCCATTTTGGTGGCGGCACTTTCTATGTTCCGCCAGGACGACCTCAAGCGCCGCTTTGCGTATTCGTCTGTGGAGAACGTGGGCGTTATCGCCCTGTGCCTGGGTATCGGCGGCCCGCTGGGTATCGCCGCGGCCCTGCTGCACTGCGTGTTCCACGGCTTTACCAAGACGCTTGCCTTCTGCGTGTCCGGCAACATCCAGCACGCCTTTGGCACGCGTAGCCTGGCCAAGATCCAGGGCGTCGTCGAGGTTGCCCCCGCAACCGCCGCGCTCGCCATCCTGGCGCTGCTCGGTCTTGGCGCCTTCCCGCCCTTTGGCATGTTTATCTCCGAGTTCCTGACTTTTGTCGCCGGTGTTACCGCCGGTCCCATGTGGCTGGTCGTCGTGGTCGCCCTCGGTCTTACCGTGGCCATCTCCGCGCTCACCCGCATCGCACTCAAGTCGGTATTCGGTCATGCGCCCCAGGGCATGGGCAAGCATGAGGCCCCGGCGCTCATGCTTATCCCCGAAATCATCCTGGCTGTCATGATCTTGTGGTTTGGCATCGCCACCCCGCTGCCTCTCGTGCACGGTGTGGAGACCGCGACCGGCATCGTGCTCGAGCAGAGCACCGAGGAACTTCACGCGACGCCGATGTACCGCGCTGTGTTCGGTACCGAGACCGCTCAGAGCGAGGTGGAGTAACGAATGATTGAAACTGAGAACAAGGTGTATGCCCGTCGCTGCGAGAGCCATGTCGAGGCCCTGCGCCGCGCCGTTCCGGGCTGCATCGAGAAGGTCGAGTGGCAGTGCGAGGACCAGCTGACGATTACCGTCAAGCAGGACAAGCTGCCCGAGGCCGTCCACTACCTGTATTACGAGCGCTACGGCTGGATTCCCGTGATCATCGGCAACGATGAGCGCAGTCTGTGCGGCCGTTACGCCGTGTACTACGTCATCTCCATGGAGGGGGAGGACCCCGGCTGGGTGACCGTGCGTACCGAGGTCGATCCCGCCAAGATGACGTTCCCGTCCGTGACGCCGTTCGTCCCCGCCTGCGTGTGGGGCGAGCGCGAGCTTCGCGACATGTTCGGCCTGATTCCCGAGGGTCTGCCCGACCGTCGCCGCCTAGTGCTTCCCGACGATTGGCCCAGCGGCCTGTACCCGCTGCGCAAGGACTCCATGGACTACCGCTTCCGTCCCGCTCCCGCGAGCGACATGGAAAATTACGAGTTTTTGGCCGACACCAAGGGCAAGGAGACCACGCTCGTCCCCATGGGCCCGCTGCACATTACCTCCGATGAGCCCGGCCACTTCCGCCTGTTCGTCGAGGGCGAGACGATCGTCGACGCCGACTACCGTCTGTTCTACGTGCACCGCGGCATGGAGAAGGTCGCCGAGACGCGCCTGAACTATGACGCCGTGACGTTCCTCGCCGACCGCATCTGCGGCATCTGCGGCTGCGCCCACTCGGTGGCCTATGCCGAGGCCGTCGAGCGCGCCCAGGGCATTCATGTCCCGCCGCGCGCCCAGTACATCCGCGCTATCATGCTCGAGGTCGAGCGCCTGCACTCGCATCTGCTCAACATCGGCCTGGCGTCGCACTACACAGGCTTCGACTCCGGCTTCCAGCAGTTCTTCCGCGTCCGCGAGAAGTCCATGGACCTGGCCGAGAAGCTCTCCGGTCACCGCAAGACCTACGGCCTCAACGTGATCGGCGGCGTGCGTCGCGACATTTTGGCCGAGCAGAAGCTCTCCACGCTCACGACCATCCACCAGCTGCGCTCCGAGGTTCAGGAGCTCGTCGACGTCTTGCTCTCCACGCCCAACTTTATTGAGCGTACGAGTGGCATCGGCATCTTGGACCGCAAGATCGCACGCGACTTCTCGCCGGTCGGTCCGCTCATGCGTGGCTCGGGCTATGCCCGCGACGTGCGTTTTGACCATCCCTTCGACGGCTACGCCGATCCGGACGTTCAAAAGATGCACGCCGCCACGGCCGACACCTGCGATGCCTTCGGCCGTACCGCCGTTCGCATCCAGGAGGTCTACGATTCGATCGACATGATCGAGACCATGCTCGAGAACTGCCCGTCGGGCCCCATCCTCACCACGGATTGGGAGTACACCCCGCACAAGTACGCCATCGGCGCCACCGAGGCGCCGCGCGGCGAGGACGTGCACTGGGCCATGCTCGGCAACAACCAGAAGTGCTACCGCTGGCGCGCCAAGGCCGCCACGTACAGCAACTGGCCGGTCCTGCGCTACATGTTCCGCGGCAACACCGTGGGCGACGCGGCGCTGATCGTCGGCTCGCTCGACCCGTGCTACTCCTGCACCGACCGCGTGACGGTGACCGATGTCGCCGCCAAGCGCGACCACGTGCTCGACAAGGAGCAGTTCGAGAACGTCTGGCGCGACAAGTCGCCGCTTGCGGGCGAGGGCACCATGGCCGCTCCGCTCGATGAGGAGGCGCTCTAATATGCTGAAGCTTTGGAAGGTTAACGCCAAGGCCGGCGACGCGACGGTCAAGTACCCGTTTGCGCCGTTCCCCACCAACAAGGACATGCGCGGCAAGCCCGAGCACAATGCCGAGCTCTGCATCGCCTGCGGTGCCTGCGGCGTGGCGTGCCCGGCCGATGCCATTCGCATGGACACCGACCTTGCGGCCGATACCATCACCTGGTCGATCGACTACGGCCGCTGCATCTTTTGCGGCCGCTGCGAGGAAGCCTGCCCCATGGAGGCCATCAAGCTCACCGAGGAGTTTGAGCTTGCCGTCATGAGCAAGGACGACCTCACCAGCAAGAGCGTCTATACGCTCGAGCACTGCTCGCGCTGCGGCAAGCCGTTTGCCCCGCACAAGGAGATCGACTACGCAAAGCGCCTGCTGCAAAAGGCCGGCGGCATGGAGGCCGAGCAGGCTGCCCGTACCGTCGGTATGTGCCAGGAGTGCAAGCGCGAGCTCGACGCCCTGCGCGCCGCCTCGGCCGTAAAGACCGGCAACGCTGCCGGCATGGCTGCCAACGAGACGCTTGCGTCCGGTGAGCCCCAGGGCCCCGGCATGGAGTATCTGGGCGGCCACGGCGTGAACCCGGAGTATATCGACCGCGAGCTCAACCCCGATGCGCCCGAGATTCCCGCCGGTCCGGCGCCGGTCGAGGGCATCATCATGGATTTTGAAACGAAGGAGGAGTAACCATGGCCGAACCCACGCTTTTGCCCGAGCGGCTCCAGTACCGCCCGACCAAGATCGAGCTCGACGAGAGCATCGAGAAGGCCAAGGCGACCCTTCTTAAGAAGATCAAGCGCTCGGTGTACGTCTACCGTGTTGACTGCGGCGGCTGCAACGGCTGCGAGATCGAGATCTTCGGTTCCATCACGCCCGTCTTCGACGTCGAGCGCTTTGGCATCAAGGTCGTGCCCTCGCCCCGTCACGCCGATGTGCTGCTGTACACCGGCGCCGTAACGCGTGCCATGCGCATGCCGGCCCTGCGCGCCTTTGAGGCCGCACCCGATCCCAAGATCGTGGTGTCCTATGGCGCGTGCGGCTGCACCGGCGGCATCTTCTACGACAACTACTGCGTCTGGGGTGGCACGGACAAGATCTTGCCGGTCGATGTCTATATCCCCGGCTGCCCGCCCAGCCCCGCGCAGACCATCTACGGCTTTGCCATGGCACTTGGCCTGCTGGACCAAAAGCTCCATGCCGAGACCACGGTGGAGGCCGCCGGCGAGCAGGCCGATATCCTGCACCCCGGCGTGCCGTACAAGCTGCGCGTTGCCATCGAGCGCGAGGCTCGCGCCATGAGCGGCTACCGTTACGGCCGCGACTTGGCCAACGAGTTTATGGATACGCTCGAGGGCGCGCCCAAGGGCGATATCCGCGGTGCCATGGCGCTGCTCATCGACAAGCAGGATGATCCTCGCCGCGTTGAGGTGTACTCGGCGTTACAGGATCTGGTACTGGCCGGAGGTCGCTAGATGGAGCTCACGGACCGCTCTGGTTACTTTGCGGGCCCCGGCATGCTCGGCGGCTCTTTTGGCGATGCCTCGCGCGCAAGCGACGAGGCCGCCGAGGGCGTCGCCGACCCCTGCCTGGGCCATACGCCCGACCAGGTGGTCTTCTATGAGCTCACGCGTAAGTTTGTGGAGACCGAGGAAGACGTTCCCCAGGAGGCCTGCGACGTGCTGTACTACACGCTCGCCGTGGGCCACCACACCGGCGTGCTCGACTGCTTTGAGCCGCGCCTGTCGGTGCCGGTGAACGTGTTCTATACGCTTATCGACGCGCTGCCGGAGGGGGAGGCCAAGACCAAGTTCGAGGCCATCCGCTCCTTTGGCGAGTGCCAGCTCGACAAGGCGGCGGTGCCGTCGCTGCTCGAGGCCTGTGACACGCTGCTCGACGATCGCGGTTTTCGCGGTTCGGCCAAGGCCGGCATCTCGGTGTTCGATGACGACTTTGGCCTGCATGCCCAGCAGGTTGCGTTCTTAATGAAGTTTCGCGATCTGGTTGAGCGCGTGCGCGATGTGTCGGGCGTGTATCTGACGGGGAGGTTGCAGTAATGGGTCGCGTTGTGGATGGCCGTGTGAACGACGCCCCGTTTGCGGGCATTGTGCTCACGGCGGGAAGCGTGCTGCGCGCCGACGATGCCGCTGGCCCCGTGCTCTCCAAAAAGATGGAGGACACGCCCATCGCCGGTTGGTACACCATCGACGGTGGTCAGACGCCCGAGGACGACATCATCGAGGTCAAGCGCGAGCGTCCGCCGCGCCTAGTGTTGGTCGATGCCGCCGACATGGCGCTGCCCGTCGGTGCCATCCGCCTGCTCGATAAGACCGACGTCGCGCGCAAGTCGATGTTCACCACGCATTCGCTTCCCTTGTCGATTCTGATCGAAGAGATTGAGCAATCGTGCGAAGATATCGTCTTCATAGGGATTCAGCCGGGCGACACGGAGTTCTACAACCCCATGTCCCCGGAAGTCTTTGACGCCGTCGACGCCGTGTACGACGCCGTGGCCGCCAACGACTTTTCCCACTTTGTCCGCTTGGGACAAGAGCAATAGGTGCGCTTGTCCCTGCTGATTAGGAAAGAAGTGATTGACATGGCAGATTCCAAGGCAGAATATCCCGCTCCCGATTGCCTGGCGCCCGCCGCGATCGAGGCCAAGACCGAGGCCGCCGGCGTGACCAAGGCCAACCTGCCGGTCGCAAAGGCCTTTCTGTTGGCAATGTTCGCCGGTGCGTTTATTGCCTTCGGTGGCCTGTTCTTTACCGTGTTCTTGAGCGACAGCACGCTGGGCTGGGGTGCCCAGCGCGTCGTGGGCGGTCTGTGCTTTTGCCTGGGCCTGGTGCTGGTACTGGTGTGCGGCGCCGAGCTGTTTACCGGTAATTCGCTTATGGTCTGCGCGCTCAAGAGCAAAAAGATCACCCTGGCTCAGATGCTCAAGGCATGGGTCGTCGTGTGGGTCGGCAATTTTGTCGGTGCCCTGTTCATCGTCTTTTTGGTGTATATGGCCGGCATTTACAAGCTCAACGGCGAGGCGGTCGCCAATTCCATGGTGAGCGTCGCCGCCGGCAAGGTGACGATCGACTGGGTGACGATCTTCTTCCGTGGCATCCTGTGCAACATCTTTGTGTGCCTGGCCGTGTGGATCGGTACCGCCGGCAAGACCGTGGTCGATAAGGTTGTGGGCATTCTGCTGCCCATCGCCGCTTTTGTGGCCTGCGGTTTTGAG
This sequence comes from Collinsella sp. AF28-5AC, assembly GCF_003457875.1. NCBI lineage: Bacteria > Bacillati > Actinomycetota > Coriobacteriia > Coriobacteriales > Coriobacteriaceae > Collinsella > Collinsella sp. AF28-5AC. The sequence continues at coordinate 109,635 of NZ_QRTA01000001.1, forward strand.
CACTGCGTCGCCAACATGTACTTTTTGCCCATGGGTGCCGTGATGCACGCGTTCGGCTATGGTGCCGACGTCGCCGGCGCCGATGCACTCAACGCTGCGGGCATTGCGTTTAACTTGTCCGCCGCCACGCTGGGCAACATCGTGGGCGGCGCGGTTCTGATCGCGCTCGGCTACTGGTTTATCTACGCTAAGAAGTCCGAGGCGTAAGGTACCGTCTGTTTGACGTTGGGCCTCCCGCGGGGCGTTGCCGTGCGGGAGGCTATTTGGGTCTGGGGCTCGTTGTCGGGCTGTTGGCCTGTTGTGTTTGGCTGATGAAAGGGGTAATCGAGATGGCATCTGCTGTGAAGCGTGACGGTCGCGCCGTGGTGACCACATGCGGGGGATGCTATGCCGATTGCGCCTTTGCGGCACGCGTTGAGGACGGTCGTGTGGTGGCTGAGTTGCCGGTTGTGGGGCATCCGTGCGCGGCGCGTGCCCTGTGCGCCCGCGGGCGCCATCGCCTGGCAATGCCGTTTGACGAGCGCGACCGCATTGTGCACCCCATGCGACGCCGCCGGGATGGCTCGGGGTTCGATGCGATTACCTTGGACGAGGCGTTTGCTCAGATTGCCGAGCGCCTTTTGGGGATTGTTGACGGGCATGGTCCGCGCGCGCTGGGCATGACGCTCGGCGTTCCCTCGTTCGACCGCTACTGGGCGTATCGCTTTATGCATGCGTTGGGCTCGCCCAACGTGTACGGTGCCGATGGCGCCTGCGAGGTAAGCCGACTTACCGGTTGGGAGCACAGCCTGGGCTATAGCCCCGCCTCCGACCTGGCACATACCGACTGCATCATGTACCTGGGGCGTTCCATCGTCGATTCATCGACGATGGGGGCCGTCGATGCGCTCAACGATGCGCGCCGGCGCGGGGCGAAGATTATCGTGGTCGACCCCCGGCGCAGCGGCTCCGCCGCGCTTGCCGACCGCTGGCTGCGCGTGCGCCCGGGCTGCGATTTGGCACTACTGCTGGGCATCGCCCACGTGCTGATTGCCGAGGACTTGTACGACCACGAGTTCGTTGCCCGCTATACCACGGGTTTTGACGAGCTGGCGCAGGCGGCCCGTCCTTGGACGCCCGAGTGGGCCGAGTCGATGTGCGACGTGCCGGCCGCAGAGATTGTCGCCACGGCGCGCGATCTCGCTGCCGCCGCGCCTGCCGCTGTGGTGGATGCGGGCTTTCATGGTGGCATCGGTATCGCGTATGCCAATAGCACCCAGACCGCGCGCGCTATCTGCTTGGTCGATGTGCTGCTGGGCTGCATCGGGCATGCGGGCGGCGCGCTCAATCCGCCCACGCCGCTTGTGTTGGGCGACCTCGATCCCGCGCGCTTTGCGACGCCGCCGGTGCCGCGTGGGACCAAGCTGGGGTCCCAGCGCTATCCGCTCGTCGATCCCGAGCGCGGCCTGTGCACGACCATCGGTCAGTCGATTCTTGCCGGCGATTTGCGTGGACTCATCGTCTATGCCAGTAACCCTGGTGCGGGCTATGGCAATGCTGGGGCGTGGCTATCGATTCTGGAACAGCTTGACCTGCTCGTGACCGTTGATATTCGATGGTCCGAGACGGCGCGTGTGTCAGATTTCGTGCTGCCCGATGTGACGTATCTGGAGGCCGACCGCGGCGTGGGTACGGTCGTGGGCGCCAACGATGCGCGTGTGTTCTACCGCAACGCCGTGCTGCCTGTGCAGCATGACGACACACGTCCCGGTCGGGAGATTTTTGCCGGTCTGGCGCAGGCGTGTGGTGTGGGCGAGTACTTCCAGTTTGCGTCTGACGATCTGGCGGCTGCCCAGGTGGCGCCGTTTGGGATCGATCTGGACGAGCTCAAGGAGCGCGGCTGGGCCGATACGGGCATGGCGCTGCCGTCGCGTACGGGCGAGCCGGCGATCCCCTTGGATGGCGGCAAAATTGCGCTGGCAAGTGACGTATGGGAGCGTGCCGGCCTGGGACGCGTGCCAGGCTGGATCGCGCCGATGGTGGAACCCAGCCCGGGGATGTTTCGCCTCATTAGCGGTAACCGGCCCTTTGAGTCGCATACCTCGCGCAGACTCGCGGCGGCCGGTGCCGCCGAGGTGGGGTCGGACTTGGACGCCGTGCAGATGAACGCCGATGTCGCCGCTCGCATGGGTATCGTCGATGGCGAGGTCGTCGAGCTGGTGAGCGACATGGGCCGTGACCGCGTGCGCGTGGAGACGACGCCCTATCTGCATCCGGCGTGCATCTTCACCTCGGCCGCCCCCGGCGGGCGTTCGTCTGGCGCCGATACCGGTGGCGCTCAGGCCTTGGGCGTAGGCCCGCTCGACCATACGCCGTTGCGTTGGGACCCGTTGACGGGCGCCGCGCTCACTCAGGAAAACGCCGTTCGCGTGGAAAAGATCACGGAGCGCGAGGATAATAACGAGTAATTGACTCAGCTGATGCATTCGACTGATCCACGTTTCTTTTGAAAGGCCGTACATGAGCGATAGCCAGAACATGTCCGATGAGGTACGCGCCCGCCTGCGCGCCATTCCTTCCGTCAACGAGCTGCTTGCCGAGTGGCCGGTAGTGAAGGCGGCGGGGGAGACCTGCGACGCGGTGGTGCATGCCGCCGTGACGGCCGAGCTCGACGAGGAGCGCGCAGCCATTCGCGCCGGTGCTGCCCCGCGCTCTAAGCGCGACCTTGCCTCGGCCATCGAGTGGCGTGCGCACCGCTCCGCGTTGCCGAGCCTGCGCCCTGCCGTCAACGCCACGGGTGTGGTTATCCATACCAACCTGGGTCGAGCCCCGCTCGCGGAGTCAGCCGCCAAGGCGGTGGCCGAGGTCGCGCGCGGCTACAGCACGCTTGAGTACAGCGTGGACACCTGCTCTCGCGGGTCGCGCAAGGAACATGCCGCGCAGCTGATCCGCTCACTCACCGGTGCCGAGGACGCGCTCGTGGTCAACAACAATGCCGCCGCGGTGCTGCTGGTGCTTGCCACCCATGCCGCGGGTAAAGAGGTCATCGTCAGCCGCGGCGAGCTTGTCGAGATTGGCGGCAGCTTCCGCATCCCCGATGTCATGGCGGCTTCGGGCGCCAAACTCGTCGAGGTCGGCGCCACCAACCGCACACACCTGGCAGATTATGAGCAAGCCATTACGCCCGATACGGCCATGATCCTCAAGGTCCATCCTTCCAACTATCGCATCGAGGGCTTTCACGAGGAAGTGGGCTCTCGGGAGCTTGCCGCCCTGGCCCACAAGCATGGTCTGCTGTTCTACGAGGACCAGGGTTCGGGCGCGCTTTTGCCCGATGACATTCTGGTGCGCGGCGGTGAGGAGCCCACGCCGGCTTCGGTCGCGGCAGGGCTCGATCTGGTGTCGTGCTCGGGCGATAAGCTGCTCGGTGCCGCGCAGGCAGGCATTATCATGGGCCGTCGCGATCTGGTCCAGGCTTGCGGGTCGCATCCGCTTATGCGTGCCCTGCGCCCGGGCAAGCTCGCGCTGGCGGCGCTCGAGGCCACACTGCGCATTTACATGGACGGGGCGGATGTTGCCCATCGCGAGGTGCCGGTTCTCAACATGCTCACGCTTCCGCAGGCTCATCTGGAGCGTCGCGCACGCAAGCTGCGCGAGCTGATGGTGGCGGGCCTCGATAAGGCTGGCTGCCCGTGTGCCGTGCAGGTGGAAATCGTCGAGGAGTCGTCGACTCCCGGCGGCGGCTCGCTTCCTACCGTCGAGCTGCCTACCATGTGCGTTGCCGTGCGCCTCGTCGATGAGCGTCTTTCCGTTGACGCACTCAAGCGCTCGCTCGTCCAAGATTTCGACACGCCGGTCGTCACACGCGCCTCGCACGATCGCGTCCTGTTTGACATGCGTACACTCGTGGGCGACCGCGATATCGAGACGGCGGCATCGACGCTCGTCGCGTGCGTTGAGAAGGCGATTGCTCGATGAGTGAGGTTCAGGCGCTGGTGGAGTGTCCCGTTATCGTTGGCACGGCGGGTCACGTTGACCATGGTAAGTCGGCATTGATCGAGGCACTGACCGGCAAGAATCCCGATCGTCTGGAGGTTGAGCGCCGTCGCGGTATGACCGTGGAGCTGGGCTTTGGCGAGTTGGCGCTGCCGAGTGGCAAGATCGTCGGCCTGGTCGACGTGCCGGGCCACGCGCATTACCTGCGCGCCATGGTGCAGGGCGCCACGGGCATCGACGTTGCCGTGCTGGTGGTCTCTGCCGTCGAGGGCGTGATGCCGCAGACGCGCGAGCACGTGCACGTGCTGGAGCTGCTGGGCGTTACGCATATGGTGGTCGCGCTGACGATGTGCGACCTTGCCGATGCCGAGATGACCGAGCTTGCCGAGCTCGATGTCGATGACTTTTTGTCGGGTACCGTGTTTGCGGACGCGCCGATCGTGCCTGTGTCGTCCAAGACAGGCGAGGGGATCGAAAGGCTGCTCGCCGTGCTCGACGAGCAGGTTGCCGCTTGCTGGGATGCCTGCCGTGCCCGTGCCGAGCTCACTGATGCCGCGCCGCGTCTGCCGATTGACCGCTGCTTTACGATCAAGGGCGTCGGCACTGTCGTGACGGGAACGTTGCACGATGCGCCGGTTGCGGTGGGCGACGAGTTGATGGCTTTGCCGTCGCGTACGGTCTGTCGCGTGCGTGGGATCCAGGTGCATGGCGATACGCCGCGCGCGCTGCCTGGTCAGCGTGTGGCGCTCAACCTGGTTGGTGACGGTGTCGCGGCGCTTGACCGTGGCGAGATGCTGGGCGTGGCGGACCGCTTTGGCCAGACGTTGCGCTTTATGATGACGTTCACCTACCTGGGCCGCGAGGGCACCAAGCCGCGCGTGCTCGAGTCGGGCGCGCGTGTGCATGTGATGGCCGGCACGGCCGAGGTCATCGGCCGCATCATGCTTTTGGAGGGCGAGGCCCCCATGGCGGTGGGCGAGACCCGTACCGTGCAGGTGCGCCTGGAGGAGCCGCTGCCGCTGTGTGCCGGAGACCATGCCGTGGTGCTGTCGTATTCGCCCGTTATGCTCATCGGCGGCGGGCGCGTGCTGCTTTCGCGCTGCCGTCGCTCGCGCGAGCTTTCGACGGGGGAGCGCACGCTGCTTGCAGCGCTTGAGGCCGGCGATGCCGTCGCTGGTGTTGAGGCGTGGTTGGCGCTGCAGACGTTGCCGGTCGTGGCTGCCGACGTTGCCGCGGCGCTAGACCTTGTTTCCGGTGGGGCCGATGCCGCGCTGAACGAGTTGGTGGCGCGAGGTGCTGTGCGCGAGCTTGCGGGCTCGGGCTGTAGGCTGTATGTGAATGCTGCCGTGTTCGATGCCGCCATGGACGTGCTGGCGGCGACCCTGTCAGCCATGCATGCGGCGTCTCCCAAGGAGACGGGCTTTACGCCCGGCGCCGTTGCCCATGCTGCGTGGCCTGCCGCTGATGATGGCGTTGCCGCGGCTCTGATTGCCGAGGGCTGCTCGCGTGGTGTGTGTGCCTCGGAGGGCGCCGAGGTATTCGATCCGCATTCGGCCGCCGCGGCGGCACGCGTGGTTCGCGAAGCCTGCGAACGTATCGTTGCTTTGCTGGACGAAGCCGGCCTCGATGCGCCGACGTTGCCCGAGGCGGGCGAGCAACTGCAGCTCGATCGCGACACCATGACGCGTGCCCTGCGCGAGCTTTCGCTCAATCGCTCGATCGTTAAGGTTGAGCGCGACGTTGCCCTGTCTGCCGCCGCCGAGGCCCATGCGCGCGAGCTCGTCGCCGCCGCCATCGCCGATGCCGGTGGCGCAGCCACCACGAGCGTGCTGCGTGAGGCTCTGGGCGTGTCGCGCAAACGTGCCATCAGCATCTTGGAGCACCTGGATGCCGTACGCTTTACGGTGCTCGACAAGGATGCCGGCGGCCTGCGCTCCCTGCGCTAGATTGGCTGCTCGGTTTGGTAAAATACCGCCGCACTTGGGAACGGATGGGCTCCGGTGGGCTCCGCGGTCCTCAAAACCGTTGCGAGGCGTGCAAAACGTCTTGGATGTGTTCGATTCACATACGTTCCCGCCATACGCTACCAGCGCTTTTGTGCTCGCGGTCTTGCTGCGTGCCGCAAAGGCGCTGTTTTGTTTTTGCACGGGTTTGCCGTGCCGCCCGCTTTATCGGCGACGGTATTTGGCTTCGTGTGCCGGGTTTTGAGCATACCGATGGGGGTGGTTTGCCGTATGACTACCGTAAGACGGGCCGATCTTTCTTGTGTCGTCCAGGCGGGCGGGTTGTCGTCGCGCATGGGTTGCGATAAGGCGCGCATGGCGTTTTGCGGTGAGCCGCTCATCGAGCGCGTGCTGGGTCGGCTGGCGCCAGTTGCCGGCGAGTTGGTCGTGACGACGTCGCGTTCCAGCGAGCTTGCCTATCTTGAGGAGCGCGCGTTTGGCGGCCTGGTGCCGCGTGTGGTGGCGGACCTTGAAGGCTCGGCGGGCGCAATGCGCGGCATCGCGAGCTCGTTGGCTGCGGCTCGGCTGCCTCTCGTGGCGATAGTTGCCTGCGATATGCCGTTTGTCTCGCCGGAACTCATTGGCGCGCTTGCCAATCGTGTTGAGGCCGAGGCACTCGACGTGTGCGTGCCGTGCGAGGAGCGGGGGATTGAGCCGCTTTGTGCCGTCTGGCGCCGTGCCGCATGTGCGCCGGTTGCCCAAGAGCTGCTCTCCTGCGACCGACAGCGCATTCGCTGCCTGATCAATCGCGTTCAGGCCGGTTATATGGATGAGCCGCAGATCGTTAAGGCCGCGGGGTCGACGCTCTGCTTCGAGAACGTCAATACGCCCGAGGAGTTTGCGGCGGCCGAGTTACTCGCCTAGAGGATTGGAGTTGCGATGTCTCACGATATTTGTCCCGACACGGGGGAACCTTGTACTTGCGACGGGTCCGAACCCTGTACCTGCGGTTGCGGTGGCTGTGGACATACCGCGGAAGAGGAAGCGGCCGCCGCGGCGTATCGTGAGGCACACCGTGAAGGCCCGACCGGTGATGCCCTCGATCGCGAACGCAAAATCATCGTTTCGTTCGACAGCACCTTCGATGTGATGGAATGCGAACAGCTGTGTCTTGCCGCCGGCGTGCCTGGGCGCATCATGCCGCTGCCCGGCTCCATCACCGCCGGCTGCGGGCTGTGCTGGGCCATGCCGTTCTCGGGCGATGCCCTCGCCGCCTTCCGCGCCGCCACCGAGGGCCGCGTAACCCCCGCCGACTACCACCAGCTCGTCCTCTAATCGCCAACACCACCACAAAGGTGCCTGTCCCCAATGTGGTGGTTTGGAACACGTGGACGAAACAGCTTCGAAACACGCGATTTGTACGTCGAGTGCTCAAAAACGCTTCTACCTGCATCGTAATCAAAACGAAACATCCGCCCGTCGGCTTATGCGAAACTTTGCTGCAACAGTGCGATATTATCCATACTCGATAAAGCTCGCGGCGCATGGGGCGCCTCGAACGACACTTTTCTTTTCCATCAATTGGAGGAAGCATGAGCTACACGCAGAAAGTTCTCGACGAGCTCAAGGCCCGCTATCCCGAGCAGCCTGAGTTCATCCAGGCCGCGACCGAGATCCTCGGCACCATCCAGCCGGCGCTCGACGCCCATCCCGAGTACGAGGAGGCCGCTCTGCTTGAGCGCCTCGTCGAGCCCGAGCGCATCGTTATGTTCCGTGTCCCCTGGGTCGACGACCAGGGTAAGGTCCAGGTCAACCGCGGCTACCGCGTCGAGTTCAACTCTGCCATTGGACCCTACAAGGGCGGCCTGCGCTTTAACCCGACGGTCACCCTGGGCATGCTTAAGTTCCTGGGCCTGGAGCAGATCCTCAAGAACAGCCTGACCACCCTTCCCATGGGCGGCGGCAAGGGCGGCTCCGACTTTGACCCCAAGGGCAAGTCCAACAACGAGATCATGCACTTCTGCCAGTCCTTCATGACCGAACTCTATCGCCACATTGGCCCCAACACCGACGTTCCCGCCGGCGACCTGGGCGTTGGCGGCCGCGAGGTTGCCTACCTGTTCGGTCAGTACAAGCGCCTGACCAACGAGTGGACCGGCGTCCTTACCGGCAAGGGCCTCTCCTTTGGCGGTTCGCTCGCCCGTACCGAGGCCACCGGCTACGGCTTGGTCTACTTTGTGGACGAGTACCTCAAGAGCCGCGGCGACTCCTTCGAGGGCAAGAACGTCGTCGTTCACGGCTCCGGTAACGTCGCCATCTACGCGGTCCAGAAGGTCGCCCAGCTCGGCGGCAAGGTACTGGCCTGCTCCGACACCCACGGCTGGGTCGAGGATCCCGACGGCATCGACTACACCGTGCTCGAGCATGTCTACAACAAGAAGCGCTCCGGCCACGACAAGGGCGTTACGCTCGCTATGTACGTCGACGAGAAGCCCAATGCCACGTGGCACGAGGGCGACGGCCGCGGCGTGTGGCAGCTTCCCTGCGATATCGCGCTGCCCTGCGCTCGCGAGAACACGCTGCTGCTCGAGGACGCCCAGGCACTCGTCGCCAACGGCTGCAAGGTGGTCGGCGAGGGCGCGAACATGCCCACGACCATCGAGGCCACGACCTACTTCCAGGAGCACGGCGTCGCCTTTATGCCCGGTAAGGCTGCCAACGCCGGCGGCGTGCTCGTGTCCGGCTTGGAGATGAGCCAGAACGCCGAGCACCTGTCCTGGACCTTCGAGGAGGTCGACGGCAAGCTCGAGCAGCTCATGCGCGGCATGTTCCACAACGTGGACGACACCGCCAAGGAGTACGGCGAGGAGGGCAACTTCGTCATGGGCGCCAACATCGCCGGCTTCCTGAAGGTCGCTGACGCCATGCTCGCCCAGGGCGTCTGCTAAACCCTGCCTGACATAGCATTGATAAGGCTCCCAGTCATCTTGGCTGGGAGCCTTTTCTATCTCGGAGGACTCCTCATAACTTGCGGTGATATACGGACTGTTTTGCGTTCCAGAACGGCTAATCAGTCCGTATATCACCGCAAGTTATGTATGGGTGGGTGGATTTTGTCCTAAAACGGTGTGCGGCCCCTCGTTTGGTACACTTAAACGTACTGGACAAGTGGAGAGATGGGGGAGAACGTGCTCAAGTTCGGTACCTACGTCCGTGTTGGAAACGCGGCCGAAGCCTATGAGCTCTTACAGAAGAACCGCAACAACAAGATTGTGGGCGGCGGCATCTGGATGCGCCTTGGTTCGCGTCGCGTGGCGACGGCGATTGACCTTTCGGCCTGCGGACTCGATCAGATCGAGGAGACCGAGACCGAGTTTCGCATCGGTGCCATGTGTACCCTGCGCCAGCTCGAGCGCCATGCCAAGCTCAACGCGCTTGTCAACCATGTCTTTGAGTTCGCCGTCCACGATATCGTGGGCGTGCAGCTGCGCAATACCGCTACGGTGGGCGGCAGCATCTACGGTCGCTTTGGCTTCTCGGACGTTCTCTCCGCCTTTCTCGCGCTCGATTCCTATGTTGAGCTGACGGGGGCAGGCCGCGTGCCGCTCGCCGAGTTCGTGAACATGGGTTACGTTCGCGACGTGATCGAGCACATCGTAGTCGTTAAGCACGATTACCGTGCAAGCTACGAGGCCGTGCGCAAGGCCGCGACCGACTTCCCCTCCTTAAACGTCACTGCCGCCTGGTGGGACAACAGCTGGCATGTCACCGTGGGCGCCCGCCCGCTGCGCGCGACCCTGCTGCAGGGCGAGGCATGTGGCCTTACTGCCGAGCAGCCTTCCGAGGACGAGCTGCGCGTCCTGGCTGCATCCGTGCGTGCGCTGAGCTACGGCACCAACCTGTGGGGCTCGGCAGACTACCGCCGCTGCATCTCGGCCCCGTTGGCGATTCAGGCCGTGCGCCGCGCCGCCGGCATCGAGCTTTCGGCCGCGCTTGCCCGCGAGCTCGAGGGCGTGCAGATTCCTAAGTTCGCCACGGACGAGTATTCCTGCCGCCGCGTGCCCGGCGTCGATTCTAGCGAGGTGCGCTAATGGCTGCCAAACTCATCGATCTTTCCTTTACGCTCAACGGCCGTAAGGTCAAGGTCCAGATTGCCCCCGACACCATGCTCTTTGCACTTTTGCGCGAGCAGGGTTGCGAGTCGGTGCGCTGTGCCTGCGAAACCACCAACTGCGGCCTGTGCACGGTGTGGCTCGACGGCGACCCGGTGCTGAGTTGCTCGGTTCCCGCCGCTCGCGTCGAGGGCCACACCATCACCACGCTCGAGGGCCTCAAAGCCGAGTCCGAGGCGCTTGCCCGCGCGATGGCTGCCGAAGGCGCCGAGCAGTGCGGTTTTTGCGCCCCCGGCCTCATCATGAACGTGCTGGCGCTCGCCCGCGCCGCCAAGGAGGACCCGAGCCTCGTCGCCACGCGTGAGGAGCTCTCGCGTCAGCTTGCCGGTAACCTCTGTCGTTGCAGCGGCTACGAGAGCCAGCTGCGCGCCATCGTGCGCTTCCTCAACGAGTCTGGCGTGCAGGTGGGCTTCGAGATGCCCGAGCTGCCCGTCAACGACACGAGCTCCGACGGTGTCTCCTACAAGCAGATCACCCATAAGCAGCCCAAGAAGGACTCGAAGGCCCTGCTCGAGGGTCGTCCCGTCTACACCGGCGATATGGTGCCCGCCGGTGCGCTCATCGTCAAACTCAAGCGCAGCCCCTATGCCCGCGCCAAGATCCGCTCCATCGATACGTCGCGCGCCCTGAAAGTGCCCGGTGTGGTGGGCGTCTACACCTACGAGGACGTGCCCAAGCGCCGCTTTACCATCGCCGGCCAGAGCTATCCGCAGCCGAGTCCCTACGACCGCCTGATCCTCGAGAACCTCGTGCGCTACCAAAACGAGGAGGTGGCGATCGTCGCCGCCGAGACCGAGGAGGCCGCCGACAAGGCGCTCAAGCTCATCAAGGTCGACTACGAGGTACTCGAGCCCCTGCTCGACTTTACCCAGGCGCTCGATAACGACATCGTGGTCCACCCCGAGGGCGACGTGACCTTTATGTTCCCGCAGGGCGGCGATGTCCCGCGCAACCTGGTGTGCAGCGGTACCAGCGATTATGGCGACCTGGACGAGGCCTTTGCCCAGAGCGACATCGTCTTCACCCGCACCTACACCAGCCAGGCCACGCAGACCGCGCCCATGGAAACCTTCCGCGCCTTCGCGACGACCGACGCGTTCGGGCGTATCTCGGTGACCACCTCCACGCAGGTGCCCTTCCACGTGCGCCGCATGGTCGCGCAGTCGCTCGACATTCCGCAGTCGCAGGTGCAGGTCATTAAGCCGCGCATCGGCGGCGGCTTTGGCTCCAAGCAGACGGGCTGCTGCGAGATCTTTGTTGCGTTTGTGACCCAGCAGACCGGCCGTCCGAGTTACTGCTGCTACACCCGTGAGGAGACCATCACCGCGGGCAACTCGCGTCACCAGATGCAGATGACCGTTAAGCTGGGCGCCATGAACGACGGCACTATCACGGCCATCGACCTGCACACGCTGTCCAACGCCGGCGCCTATGGCGAGCACGCCACCACGACGATCGGCCTCTCGGGCCACAAGAGCCTGCCCATCTACAACCACGTGAAGGCGAGCCGCTTTAGCTGGGACGCCGTCTACACCAACACCAACCGCGGCGGCGCGTATCGCGGCTACGGTGCCACCCAGGGCCAGTTTGCCGTGGAGAGCGCCGTCAACGAGCTCGCCGACATGCTGCACATGGATCCCGCCGACCTGCGCCTTAAGAACATCGTGCGCGAGGGCGAGATCATGCCGCAGTACTACAACGAGAAGCTCAACGCCTGCGCGCTCGACCGCTGCCTGCTACGCGCGATGGACATGATCGGCTGGCGCGACAAGCCGCTGGCCGTCGACCTGGGCGACCGCGTGCGCGCCCTGGGCTGCGCGCTCACCATGCAGGGCTCGGGCATCTCCAACGTGGACATCGCCGGCATCGACATGCGCCTGGAAGAGGATGGCTTCATTACCATTGGCACCGGCGCCACCGATAACGGCATGGGCGTCGACACGATCCTGGCGCAGATTGCCGCCGAGGAGCTGGGCGTGGAGAGCTCGCTCATTGTGGTGCGCGGTGTGGATACCGATGTGTCGCCGTTCGACGCCGGCTCGTACGCGAGCTCGGGCACGTACGTGACGGGTCTGGCAGCCAAGAACGCCGCGACGGAGCTGCGCGAGAAAATTTGCGCCAAGGCCGCCCAGATGTGGGACGTGGACGCCGCCGACGTGGTCTTTGATGGTCAGTACGTGCGCCTGTCTGACGAGCGTGCCGCGCGCGAGCAGAACCGCTACCTCACGCTGCGTGACTTTGCCAACCTGTGCGTCAAGAACATTGCGGGCGGCGACGCGCTCACCTCGCATGCCTCTGCCTGCCTGCCCGTTTCGCCTCCGCCGTTTATGGCCGGTATTGCCGAGGTCGAGGTCGACAAGGCCACTGGCAAGGTGACTGTGGTGGACTATGCGGCGGCCGTTGACTGCGGCACCGTGATCAACGAGGCGCTCGCGCGCGTCCAGGCCGAGGGCGGCATTGCCCAGGGTATCGGTCACGCGCTCTACGAGATCGTCGAGCACGATGAGCGCGGTCGTCTGCGCACCGGCAACTTTATGAGCTACAAGCTGCCCACACGTCTGGATATCGGCAGCATCCGCGTGGCCTTTGAGCCGAGCTACGAGCCGACGGGTCCGTTTGGTGCCAAGTCGATCGGCGAGGTCGTCATCAACACGCCGCTCGCCGCCGTTGCCTCGGCCGTGGCACACGCTACCGGACATCAGGTTCGCTCGCTGCCGATCACGCCCGAGAAGGCCCTGCTGGGGGAGTAGGCGAGGAGGCGCTGTACCCGCTCATTGCCTAGCCCGGGGAAACTGCAGCCCACTTTTCAACTGAATTGTGGGCTGCAGTTTCCGTTTGAGGGCCTTGGCGGAAAGTGCATCCCGGAATAGGGGCTCAAAACGGATTGCAGTTTCCGGTTGATGGCTATAGCGGAAATTGCATCCCATTCCGAGGCCCCAAACCGGGACACGCTTTCCGGCGCATGGCCAGCATCGCCAGGCTGCCGAGTCCTACCGAAGTTGCGGTGGAATAGGGACTGTTTTGGAGGACTGGAGCCCCAAACAGTCCCTATTCCACCGCAACTTCGATGGGGCGGCGGGGGATCCGATGCGTACTCGTGGTGAGGTCGTGAGCTTGTAAAAGGTGTGCGTGCGCTTGTCGTTCGTATCTGCTATCATTCCTAGTCTGTGCGCTCATGCGGGCGTGGCGGAATTGGTAGACGCGCCAGATTTAGGTTCTGGTGGGATTCCCGTGAAGGTTCGAGTCCTTTCGCCCGCACCAACGCATCTGCGTCGGCTTCGGCCGTCGCGACTCTTTGTTGCATAAAGGTACCAGCACCTCAGATAAGCTGGGCAGTATGAGGAGGAACGTGTTGAACATCACCGCTTCTGACGTCAAGGACGCCAAGCTCACCGCTACGGTCACCATCCCGGCCGCCGACGTCGACGCCGCGATCAAGAAGGCCTACAAGGACACCGCCAAGAAGTACCGCTTCCCGGGCTTCCGCGCCGGTAAGGCTCCCCGTCCGGTCATCGACTCCGCACTTGGCGCCGAGGCTACCCTCGCTCAGGCCACCAACGACCTGATCGCTGCCAACGAGCCCGCCGTCCTCAACGAGCTGGACATCGTCCCCACCAAGAACGGTGACTACAAGGACCTCGACCTCGCCAAGGATCACGAGGACTACACCTACACCGTCGAGTTCTCCCTGCGTCCCGCCGCTGAGCTCTCCTCCTTCGACGCCGTCGAGATCGAGATGCCCCCTGCGGAGGTCACCGAGTCCGAGATCAACAACCAGGTCGAGATGCTCCTCAACTACCGTGCCACCTTCGAGGACGTCGAGGGTCGCGCCGTCGAGGCCGAGGACTACGTCACCGTCGACCTCAAGGCCGTCGAGAACGCTGACAACTTTGCCGCCGAGGGCCGCATGCTCATCGCCGGTAGCGACAGCAACCCCAAGGAGTTCAACGAGGCCCTGATCGGCGCCAACGTTGACGACGTCAAGTCCGTTACCTGGACCGACGAGGTCGAGGAGGGCGAGGAGGCCGAGACCCACACCGTCGAGGTCGCCGTCAAGGGCATCAAGGTCCGCAACACCCCCGAGCTCACCGACGAGCTCGTCAAGTCCGACTTTGGCTTCGACAGCATCGACGCCATGCGCGACGCCATCAAGATCGAGATCGAGCAGGACAAGGCTTCCCGCCTCCCGGCCGAGAAGGAGAACCGTTGCGTCTCCGCTCTCGCCGAGCGTCTGCAGCTCGAGGAGATGGACGCCGACTACGAGCAGTCCGTCTTTGAGGAGCTTGGCCAGAACTTCCTGTCCAACCTCGCTGCCCGCGGCATGACGCTGGACACCTGGCTGCCCGCTTCCGGTCTGACCATGGAGCAGTTCATCGGCGACCTGCACAAGCAGGCCAACGACGTTGCCCGTGAGTCCCTGGCCCTCGACGCCCTCGCCCGCGAGCTCAAGATTGAGGTCACCGAGGACGACATCAACGCCGAGTTCGAGAAGGCCGGTGTCAAGGACGTCGAGGCTTCCAAGGCCGAGTTCATCGCCGATGGCCGCATGCCTGCTGTCCGCGAGTCCATCCGTCGCTCTAAGGCCGTCGACCACCTGGTCGAGAACGCCAAGGTGACCGAGGTCGACGAGACTGCCAAGGACGCTGAGTAATTCTCGCCACCTTGCTCGCGAGCGCATGCGTGCGCCCGTGATGGGGTAAAGTTATACACCGGTTATCCGGTTGCTTCGTACGGTGCCAGCCAATGCATAGCATGCGGGCACCGTACGTTTATCTAGAACCAATTTGGTCCGCAAGAGAGAAATGGAGATGCGTATGATCGCTAAGTTCGATTCCGCCCTCGTGCCATACGTTATCGAGCAGACGCCGCGCGGCGAGCGCAGCTACGATATCTATTCGCGCCTGCTCAACGACCGCATCATCTTTTTGGGCGAGGAGATCAACTCCGTCAGCGCCAACCTGGTCGTTGCCCAGCTGCTGCATCTTGAGAGCCAGGATGCCGAGAAGGATATCTCGCTCTACATCAATTCGCCCGGTGGCGAGGTTTACTCCGGCCTGGCGATTCTTGACACCATGAACTTCATCAAGCCGCAGGTCTCCACCATCTGCGTGGGCATGGCCGCGTCCATGGCCGCCGTGCTGCTTTCGGCCGGCGCCAAGGGCAAGCGTTTCTGCCTGCCGCACTCCAAGGTCATGATTCACCAGCCCAGCGGCGGCGCCCAGGGCCAGCAGACCGAGATCGAGATCGTGGCCGAGGAGATTAAGAAGACCCGTCGCGAGCTCAACCAGATCCTGTCCGACGCCTCGGGCCAGCCCATCGAGAAGGTCCAGGCCGACACCGAGCGCGACAACTACCTGACCGCTGCCGAGGCCCTCGACTACGGCCTGATCGACCGTATCGTCACCTCGCGCGACCTCGCCGCGAAGGACGCCTAGGATGGCAGGAAACATGCAGGACAACTTTGACGAGAACGGCAACCCCATCCGCTGCTCCTTCTGCGGAAAAGAGCAGGGTCAGGTCCGTCGCCTCGTAAAGGGTCCGACCAACATCTTTATCTGTGACGAGTGCGTCGCCGCTTGCTCTGAGATCTTGGAGGAGTCGCTGGCTTCGGACTTTATGGACGCTGCCCGCAACGGCAAGCTGCCGGGCTTCCTCAACGATCACGGCCAGGCTGCTGGGCAGCCCGCCGTGGACCCCGAGGCCGAGGGCTTTGAGCTCGAGGACGACCGCCAGGTCATCACGCACGTGCCGACGCCGCACGAGATCTATGACGAGCTTTCGGCTTATGTCATGGGCCAAGAGGACGCCAAGCGCGCCATGTCAGTTGCCGTGTACAACCATTACCGCCGCGTCATCGAGGGCGGCGCTGCGCTTTCGGCCTTTGACGACGGTTTGGACTCGCAGCTTGACGATGACATGGACGAGGTGGAGCTCGCCAAGTCCAACATCCTGCTGCTCGGTCCCACCGGTACCGGCAAGACCCTGTTGGCCCAGACGCTCGCGCGCATCCTCGAGGTGCCGTTTGCCATCGCCGATGCCACCGCGCTCACCGAGGCTGGTTACGTTGGCGAGGACGTGGAGAACATCCTGCTCAAGCTCATCAATGCTGCCGATGGCGACATTGAGCGCGCTCAGGTGGGCATTATCTACGTGGACGAGATTGACAAGATTGCCCGCAAGGCCGAGAACCTCTCCATTACCCGCGATGTCTCGGGCGAGGGTGTGCAGCAGGCGCTGCTTAAGATTCTTGAGGGCACGGTGGCCAGCGTTCCGCCTACCGGTGGCCGCAAGCATCCCCAGCAGGAGCTGCTGCAGATCGACACGACTAACATCCTGTTTATCTGCGGCGGTGCCTTTGTGGGTCTGGACAAGATCATCGCCGACCGCGTGGGCAACAAGGGCGTGGGCTTTAACTCCGAGATCGCCGGCCCCACCTCTGTCGACGAGAACGACCTGCTGCGTCAGGTGCTCCCGCAGGACCTCAACGCCTTTGGCATGATCCCCGAGTTCGTGGGCCGTACGCCCGTTGTCACCCAGACGCAGGCGCTCGACGAGGACGACCTGGTGTCGATTCTGACCGAGCCCAAGAACGCCGTGGTGCGTCAGTACCGCAAGATGTTCCAGCTCGAGGACGTTGAGCTTGAGTTTGAGGCCGCGGCCCTGCACGAGATCGCCCGTATGGCGCTCGCCCGCAAGACCGGCGCCCGCGGCCTGCGTTCCATCTGCGAGGACGTGCTTCAGCAGACGATGTTCGACCTCCCCAGCGAGGAGGGTGTCGCCAAGGTCATCGTGACCGAAGCGGCGGTTAAGGGCGAAGAACAGCCCCAACGCATCTACGGGTAAACCTGCCAAAAACGTGCTTGCAAATAGCCTCCGACCATCCGCGGTCGGAGGCTATTTTATATATACGCAAAACACCCAACTACCTGTGTTATTCTGTGTGTTTGTTTAAGCCTCAGCGAAGTCATATCAGACTGAAGTAATCGATACCTAAGGCGCGTCCGCCTGCTTGGTTTTCGTAGATTCCGCACGAGCCGAAGAGCACTTAATGTGCTCTTCGTGCGAGCCAGGACCTGACCGAGCGAAAACCAAGCAGGCGGACACGCCGGCGGGACAGGGAGAGATATATGGAAGAGATGCCCAAGAACTACGATCCGTCGACCAACGAGCCGGCGATCCTGCAGAAGTGGCTCGACGGCGGCTACTACAAGCGCCGCGAGGGCGTGGGCGACTGCACCGTCACCATTCCGCCTCCCAACGTGACCGGCAAGCTCCACATGGGTCACGCCACCGACGACTCCATCCAGGACGCCATCATCCGTATGGCCCGCATGCGCGGCAAGTCCACGCGCTGGGTGCTCGGCACCGACCACGCCGGTATCGCTACGCAGACCAAGGTCGACAAGAAGCTCAAGAGCGAGGGTATCAGCCGCCTGGAGATCGGTCGCGACAAGTTTGTCGACGCTTGCTGGGATTGGACCCACGAGTACGGCGGCATCATCGTCGAGCAGATCAAGCGCATGGGCTGCTCCGTCGACTTCGACAACGAGCGCTTCACCATGGACGAGGACTATGCCCAGGCTGTGCGTAAGGTCTTCTGCGACTGGTACCACGACGGCCTGATCTACCGCGGCAAGCGCATCGTCAACTGGTGCCCCAACTGCACTACCGCTATCTCGGACGACGAGGCTGAGTACAAGGACGAGAAGGGCCATCTGTGGCACCTGCGCTACCCGCTGACCGAGCCGGTCAACGGCCAGGACTACATCGTCGTCGCTACCACCCGTCCCGAGACCATGCTCGGCGACACGGGCGTTGCCGTCTCCCCGAAGGACCCCGAGAAGGCCGCCTTTGTGGGCAAGACCGTCATGCTGCCGATCGTCAACCGCGAGATTCCCATCTTTGAGGATTGGCATGTCGACGCCAACTTTGGCTCCGGCTTCGTCAAGGTCACCCCGGCCCACGACCCCAACGACTACGCCATGGGTCAGGCCCACGACCTGCCGCAGATCAACATCTTCGACGAGCACGCGGTGGTCGTCGAGGGCTACGGCGAGTTCACCGGCATGAACCGCGACGAGTGCCGCGAGGCCGTCATCAAGTGGTTCGACGAGCACGGCCTGCTCGACCACGTCGAAGAGCTCGACCACTCCGTCATGCACTGCTACCGTTGCGACTCCGCACTGGAGCCGTGGCTGTCCGAGCAGTGGTTCGTGGCCGTCGATAAGCTCAAGGGGCCGGCGCTCGACGCCGTCAACTCCGGCAAGGTCACCTTCCACCCCGCGCGCTGGACGCAGACCTACACCACCTGGATGGAGAACCTCAAGGACTGGTGCATCAGCCGCCAGCTGTGGTGGGGCCACCGCATCCCCGTGTTCTACTGCGAGGACTGCGGCTGGGAGGACGCCCTCACCGAGGACACCGACGTGTGCCCCAAGTGCGGCGGTCATCACGTGCATCAGGACGAGAACGTGCTGGACACCTGGTTCAGCTCGCAGCTGTGGACCTTCGCCACGCAGGGCTGGCCGCAAAAGCCGGAGCTGCTCGAGGGGCATCACCCCACGACGGCGCTGGTCACCGCGCGCGACATCATCGCGCTGTGGGTCGCCCGCATGGTCATGAGCTCGCTGTACTTCCTGGATGAGGTGCCGTTTAAGGACGTCGTCATCTACCCGACGATCCTTGCCAAGGACGGCAGCCGCATGTCCAAGTCCAAGGGCAACGGCGTTGACCCCATGGACCTCATCGGTATGTACGGTGCTGACGCCATGCGCTACAACCTGCTCACGCTGTGCACTAACAACCAGGACGTCAAGTTCGACGCGAACATCGATAAGAAGACCAAGAAGCTCATCGACAGCCCGCGCACCGAGCAGGCCAAGAGCTTTGTGACCAAGATCTGGAACGCCAGCCGCTTCCTGCTTATGAACATGGAGGGCTACACGCCCGGCGAGCCCGTCGTTGAGACGCCGGCCGACGCCTGGATGTTCAGCCGCCTGGCCAAGGCCGTGAAGATGGTCACCGAGGGTATTGAGAACTACACCTTTGGCGACATGGCGCGCGGCGTGCAGCAGTTCTTCTGGAACGAGGTCTGTGACTGGTACGTCGAGGTCACCAAGGCTCGCCTGAAGGGCGAGGGCCGTCTGCAGGCGCAGCGCAACCTGATCTTTGTGCTTGACACGTCCATTCGCCTGATGCACCCGCTCATGCCGTTCGTGACCGAGGAGATCTGGGACAACATGCCGGCGAGCGTGCTCGATCTGGACGCCGAGGGCAACGTGGACCGCGCCGAGGCGCTCATGATCGCCAAGTGGCCCGAGCCCGCCGACTACGCCAAGTATGTTGACGAGGACGCCGAGCGCGCGTTTGAGCTGTGCCGTACCGTCGTGTCTGCCGCCCGCGCCACGCGTTCGCGTT
This sequence comes from Collinsella sp. AF28-5AC, assembly GCF_003457875.1. Taxonomy (NCBI): domain Bacteria; kingdom Bacillati; phylum Actinomycetota; class Coriobacteriia; order Coriobacteriales; family Coriobacteriaceae; genus Collinsella; species Collinsella sp. AF28-5AC. The sequence continues at coordinate 129,142 of NZ_QRTA01000001.1, forward strand.
ATCGCTTGAGCCCCAAGGCCGAGCTCGACGTGGTCGTGCGCGCCGGTGCCGAGGACATCGAGAAGCTCGAGAGCTTGCGCTCCACGATTGAGCCGCTGGCAAACACTGCCTCGCTGGTCATGGGTACCGACGTCGAGAAGCCGGCTGCGAGCATTGCCGTGGTCGATAGCGGTGTCGAGGTCTTTGTGGTGCTCGAGGGCAAGGTTGACCTTTCGGCCGAGAAGGCACGCCTGGAGAAGGAGATCGCCGCGGCCCAGAAGGAGCTTGCTGGCTGCGAGAAGACCCTTGCCAACGAGGGCTTTGTGGCCAAGGCCGCGCCTGCGGTGGTCCAGAAGAAGAGGGACCGTGCAGCTGAGCTCAAGGAGATCCTGGTGGCGCTGACTGCTCAGGTTGCTGACTTCTCGTAGGTGTTACTGGGGGACGCGTCCCGATGCTTTGCTCTCCGCTGCGGACAGTCCTGCGCAAGACGGACAGCACATTAAGTGCTGTCCTTTGCGTGCGGAACTTGCGGCGAGCAAAGCATCGGGCCGCTCCTAGTTCGTTTACGTGGTTTTTTTGCATCTGGCGTGTTAGGGCCACTGGGTTGTGGCCTTGATCTTGCTGCAACCGGGTAAAGGCTGATATTGTCAACGTGACGGGCTCATTCATTTTGGTGGGCCTCTTTTTCTGTTATGGGGGACTATGGGTTATGGCTAAGCGTTCGGGGTCGTATGTCGTTCCTTTCTCGTTTGAGCTGCTTTCATTTGATGAGGCTGTTGGGCTTGCTGCTGATACGGGGCGGATTTCTGGGGATGCTGGGCCTCTGCTTGAGACGGTTGTCGATATGCTCGATGAGCTGGGGCGTCCGGATGAGTATTTCGATTGCATCCAGGTTGCCGGTACCAATGGCAAGACTTCGACCACGCGTTTTTCGGCTGCCATCTTGCGTGGTGAGGGGCTTAAGACGGCGCTGTATACGTCGCCGCAGCTTGTGCGTTACCCCGAGCGCATGGAGGTTGACGGGCGCGTTGTGAGCGACGAGGCCTTTGCCCGTGGCGTTTCTGCCGCCGTCGAGGCAGGTCGTCGTGTGAATGCGTGTCGTATTGCGGCGGGGGAGCGTGCCTATGCCATCACGCCGTTTGACCTGCTGACGGCTGCCGCACTTGTCGTGTTTGCCGAGGCCGCGGTGGATGTTGCCGTGCTCGAGGTTGGTATGGGCGGACGTTGGGACGCCACGAGTGCGACAGATCCCGTTGCCGTTGCCATTACGGGCATCGGGCTCGATCACACGCGCATTCTGGGCGACACGCTCGAGGCCATTGCGGGGGAGAAGGCCGCGGTCATCAAGCCCGGACGCCTGGTTGTTCTGGGCGAGGGCACGCATGAGCCGAGCGTTCAGCGCGTGATGGATGCGCGTTGTCGCGAGTGCGGCATTGTGCCGCTGGTGGTGAACCATGCCACGACCAAGGTGCCGGCACATGTGGGCGACACGGTTGAGTTTAGCTGTACCACGCCGCGTGCGATCTATACGTCGAGCATGGTCAAGCCGGCGTATCAGCCGCAGAATGCCGCGTGCGCGATTATGCTGTGCGAGGGGTATCTGGGTCGCGAGCTTGACCACGATGCGCTTGATGCGTCGCTTATGGGTTGCCCCACACCGGGTCGCTTTGATGTGCTGGGGACCGATCCGCTCAAGCTGATTGACGCCTGCCATAACCCCCAGAGCTGCGAGAACTTTGTGAGCGCGCTGGACGAGATCGATCCGTGCGTAGAGAATCGCCCCACGCTGCTGTGCGCTGCGCTGGCCGACAAGGACGTGGCGGGTATCGTTGACCTTTTGGTTCCGGCGTTCCCCCGTGTGGTCGTGACACAGACCGATTCCGATCGCGCCCTGCCGGCGGAGGAGCTCGCCGGCCTCGTTGATGCCGATAAGCTCGCGGGCGTATACCCGAGCGTGCCCGAGGCCCTCGCTGCCTTCGATGCCGCGGGCGAGTCCTTCGTTGCCGCCGGTACCATCACCCTAGCCGGCGAAGTAGCAGGCCTGTTGCGCTAACCCATCCCCTCATCAGTTGCGGTGAAATACGGACTGTTTTACAAGCCAGAAGCCTCAAACGGTCCGTATATCACTGCAGCTCAAAAGCAGTCAATTTGGGACGGGGCTTTTTGGCTGCCCTGTGCCCCGAGTTGACTCGCTTGCCACGAAATGGGCCTATCTACTACGTTTTAGCGAATACCCCCGACCACACCGAGAATTGCAAAATTAAAACCGCAGGTAGACGGCTTGCGGATTTTGCGAAAACGCGGGTATGGTCGCCCTATGCGGGTTAAACGTAGTAGATAGGCCGTTTTTGTGGCGCGGTATTGGTGGGATGCGGCAAAGGGACAGCGCCTTTGCCGCATTGCCTAGTCCAGACGGACCGGATCGTGGGGGTAGGCGTTGAGAATCTCGACGTCGTTCTCGGTCACCAGGGCCAGGTCCTCGATGCGGACGCCGGTGCGGCCGGGGAGGTAGATGCCCGGTTCGATGGAGAACGTCATGCCAGGCTCTACGACCTGCTCGTTGACGAGCGAGACGTCGCCCGGCTCGTGGTCCTGCAGACCAATCGAGTGGCCCAGGCGATGTGTGAAGTATTTGCCATAGCCTGCGTCCTCAATCACGTCGCGCGCGGCACGGTCCAGGTCGCACATGCGCACGCCCGGTGCGATGAGTGCTTCGGCGGCCTCGTTGGCACGGCGTACGATATCGTAGATGTGTGTTGTCTCCTCGTCCGGCTCGCCCCAAAAGAACGTGCGCGTCATGTCCGAGCAGTAGTTGCGATGCCGTCCGCCAATGTCGAACAGCACCACGTCGCCACGCTTGAGCACGGTATCGTCGGGTTCGTGATGCGGGTCGCCGGCGTTGGCACCAAAGCTCACGATCGGCGGAAAGCTAAAGCCCTCGCAGCCGTGCTTGCGATACAGGCCGAGCATTTGGTCAGCAATTTCGCGTTCCGTCACACCCCCGTGGACGAGCTTAATCGCGTCGGCCATCACGGCGTCGTTGGCGGCAGAGGACACGCGCATGAGCTCCTGTTCGGCGGCGTCTTTGTAGGTGCGCGCGGCAGTGACGGCAAAGTCACCCAGGAAAAACTCGCTTGCGGCGTGGCGCTCCATGAGCGGCATCAAAAAGCCGGAGCGCATGACGGTGTCGATGCCGAGCGGTTTGGTCGGATCGACCTCGCGAGCGATGGCGTCGGCCACGACATCGGTATCGGTGTGATAGGCGACGCGGGCATTGTCGTACTCGGGCAGTTGATGCAGTGCGTTGACCAGGATCACCGGCTCGGCATCGCGCACGAGCAGCACGCCGCAAAAACGCTCGAACATATCGGCATAAAAGCCGGTCAGGTAATAGATCGACCATGGGTCGTTTACGAGCAGCTGTGCGCCGGGGTGCTGAGCCTCGAGCGCATCGAGCACGCGCGCCACACGCTGGTCATCGACATGTGCCATGAAACATCCTTTCGCTAGGTTGCCACCATGGTATCCCCAATGCCAGGGTAGTCAATTTGCGACGGGCTATTTTAGCTGCGTCCAACATGCGGAATGATAGGTAAAAGTAGCCATAAGAGGTCCGTCCCAAATGGGCTGGTTTCAAAACTATGGCGGATTACGGGGCTGGACCTGTATTGCTTGACCATGGGAAAAATTGCGAAATTAAAACCGCAGGTAGACGGCTTATCAAAAATCGAAAAATGCCTGTATGGATGGGGGTCTCCGAATCAGCCCCGTAAACCGGGGTAGTTTTGAAATGGCACAAATCCGATAGCAGCCAAGAGGGCGCTTTTGCAACCGAAAAGAAGGGAGCGGGGTAGCTAAAAGAGCCCCGTCCCAAATTAGCTAGTCGATGTCCATGCTGGCGATGAGGTCGATGTTGGTGTTGAGGAGGTTCTCTAGCACGACGTCGCCCATGCGGATGGGGGCCTCGACGACAACGCCGCGGATGAGGTCCATGGCTTGGGCGTGGAGTGCCAGCGGGATGGCTTCGGCCGTGCGCACGGGGAGCAGGGCTTCGTCGCCGCCGGAGACGGCCACGGTCGTCGTGAGCACGCGCATGGGGCAGGTTAGCTCCTGATGTGCGAACGTATCACCGCGCGGGCAGTTGTTGCCGGTCACGGAGCGAACTTCCACCACAGCGCCTTTGGCGTCGCGCTCAACCTCTACGGTTAGGAGGCACTCGGATGGGCATGTCGTGCAGTTGAACTGCAGCGTTTCAATCGCGTTTGTGCTCATGACTCTACGCCTCCTCAACGGGGTCGACGGACAGGACAATCTCGTTAACACCCAGGTCGAGTGCGCGCTGAATTACCTTTGCCGGTAGTGGGAAGCTCTCCATTACGCTCGGTTTAAACGGGCGGACCTTGCCTGCAAACATCTCCTCGTCGCCTGCCAGAATGCGCACGCGGGCGGCGTCGACCGGCCGGCGCACGCGGAAGCTGAGCTTGGTGAGCGCCACGGCCGTAATGCGTCCCGGCAGCGCGTATCCCGCAATGCCGGCAGGGGAGACGGTGAGCTCGCAGTCCGCAGCGACGCCCGCGCCGGTTTCCAGCGCGTGCGCCGCTGCAGCTGCGCCAGCCCTCTCGGACTCGGTCGTCACGTTGTCGGCCAGGTCGTGCACGTGCAGCACGTTGCCGCAGGCAAAGATGCCTGGTACGCCCGTCTGCAGGCTCTGGTCCACCACGGCGCCTCGCGTGCGCGGGTCAAGCTCTACACCCGCGGCAACCGAAAGCTCGTTCTCGGGAATCAGGCCCACCGAGAGCAGCAGTGTGTCGCACGAAACGATGCGCTCGGTTCCCGGAATGGGTGCCAGGTGCTCATCGACCTGACTTACCTCGACGGCCTCCACGCGGTCGTGCCCGATCACGCGCGTGACCGTGGTAGACAGATGCAGCGGAATGCCAAAGTCGTCCAGACAATTTTTCACATTGCGGCGCAGGCCGTTGGCGTACGGCATGAGCTCGTACACGCCCTCGACCGAAATCCCCTCGAGCGTGCAGCGGCGCGCCATGATCAGCCCGATGTCACCCGAGCCCAAAATGACGGCGCGCGAGCCGGGTTTGAGGTTCTCGATATTGATGTATCGCTGCGCCAGGCCGGCCGTAAACACGCCGGCGGGTCGGCTGCCGGGAATCTTGATCTCGCTACGGGTGCGCTCGCGGCAACCCATGGCAAGGACGACCGCGCGCCCGGTGAGCTGCAGCATGCCGGTGGGGCTCATGAGCGTGACGGTGTGGGCCGCGGCGTCTTCCGTGGACTCGTCCGAATCAATCCCAAGCACCATGCTATTCAAGAACAGCGCGATGTCGATCGCGCGCACCTGGTCGATAAAGCGCTGTGCGTACTCGGGGCCGGTGAGCTCCTGCTTAAAGTGCGAAAGGCCAAAGCCGGGGTGGATGCACTGGCGCAGGATGCCGCCTAAGTGCTGCTCACGCTCCACGATGGCCACGCGCGCGCCGGCCTTATGCGCCGAAAGCGCGGCCGCCATGCCGGCGGGCCCGCCGCCGATAACGACCACGTCGAATGCCTGCGTCGACACCGACGCTACGGCTCCTGCCTCTGCGCGTTCGTCGCGCATATCAAGCGTCGCCATCCTAGCGCACCCCCTTCAGCGGTCCCTCAACCAGCCACGAGCCAGTGTCCTCCAGCAGCACCTCGCTGGGGTCGCAGCCCAGCTCGCGGGCTAGAATCGCCACCACGCGGCTCTGGCAAAAGCCGCTCTGGCAGCGGCCCATGCCGGCGCGGCAGCGGCGCTTGACGCCCTCGACCGAAACCGCGCCCGGGCGGCGCCTGATCGCGGCTACAATCTCGGCCTCGGGCACCGTCTCGCAGCGGCAGACAATCTGCCCCCACGCGGGGTCGGAATCAATAAGTTCTTCCTTGCGCGCAAGCGGCGCGCGGTCAAAGTCGTCCAGCGCTTGGCGAATCGGGTTCCAGTCGTCCCGTTCGCGCAGGTCCACGCCAGCATCGCGCAGGACCTGCTCCATGCGCTCGGCAATGGCCGGCGCGCTCGCCACGCCCGGCGACTGAATGCCTGCGGCCTGGAACAGCCCCGGCACCACGGCCGACTGCCCAATAAAAAAGTCGTTCGTCCCCTTAATGACGGGGCGCCCGCCGGCAAATGCACGCACCACGCGACGCGTGTCCAGATCGGGCACCAGCTTGCGCGCACCGGTCAGGAGCGCGTTGACGTCATCCGCATAGGTCTGCGTGTCGCCCGGCTCGCGCACGGCGGCGGTCGCGGTAATCACGGTGTTGCCGTGTACGGTACCCGTGACGATAACGCCCTTGGACACCGGCGTGGGCACGGGGTAGAGCGGCATGAGCGCACGCGGTTCCTTGTCCAGCACCACGATGTTGCCCTGGCGCCAGACCATCTGGAACTCCTCGGCACCGGCCATATGCGAGATGTCCGCGGCTCCGTTGCCTGCGGCGTTGATCAGGTAACGGCAGTGCACGTCTCCAGCGGGCGTTGCCAGCGTAAAGCGCACGGCCCCGTCGGTAGCCTCGCCGCCAGCAACCTCAATCGCTTCCACCGGCGCAGACCGCATAAATGTCACGCCGCTGGCGACGGCGTTCTCCAGCGCGGCAATGGCGACCTCAAAGGGATCGACAAAGCTAGTCGAGGGGCACCATAGCGCGCACGTGGCCAGGGCACTCGCGCGCGGTTCCAGCTCGTGGATGCGCTCGGGGCCGATAATCGACAGCTCGGGCACGCCGTTGGCTATGCCATTCTGGCGCAGCTTCTCCAGATGCGTGCGGTCCTCGTCGCTAAACCCCAGCACCATCGAACCGGTGCGGCGGAACAAAAAGCCGAGCTCCTGGGCCCACGTGCTATACAGCTCGCAGCCGCGGGCGTTGACCTGCGCCTTTACGGTGCCCGGGGCCGGATCGTAGCCGGCGTGCACCAGACCGCCGTTGGCCTTCGATGCGCCCAGTGCGATATCGTTTGCTGCCTCGACCACGCAAATGGATAGGTCATAACGCGCGAGCTGCCTCGCGATGGCGCACCCGGTAATGCCCGCGCCCACAATTGCGATATCAAACGCTTCTGCCACGGTGCCTCCCAGACAAGTTGACAGGCTGTCAATAAAACCATCCTACGGTCTGCGCGCCCCCAGCGCGGCGGCAATGCGGCGAACAGCCCGGCAACACCCGCCAACGGCAGGCGAGGGGAGACTCAGTAACGTCGATAACCTCGTCTGCCGCCCCTGGTGTCAGAGTTTTGTCTCGTTCTGTAACATCTGGGACTGTTTTTGCCGAGTAACTGTTACAGATTGAGACATTCGGTTTGAACGGTTTTCTTTGTCTCGATCTGTAACAGCAAGAGGGGTTTTGGGGCCTAAGATGTTACAGATCGAGATTGAAGTCGGGGAGGGACCCCTGTGTCTCGATCTGTAACACCTAGACCCGGATTCCGCTCCCACCTGTTACAGATTGAGATGTTTGTGTCCGCGCCAGCCCCGCCACTAGCCGTGGTCCCATATAAACAAACCCCGTGGTAAACTTGACCGGACTGTTAATATCCCGAAAGGTACCCGTAATGTCCAAGTACATCTCCGAGCTCATGTCGCCGCAGCTTATGGGCGTCGTCTATGCCTTCGTTGGCTTTATCATCGCCCTGTATGTGCTGTCGGTCGTCTATGTGTTCATCGACGCTCGTCGCCGCGGCGCCAGCGCCTACGTGGCATGGGGCATCATCGCCCTCATCCCGTTTGTAGGCCTCATCGCCTACCTGGTCTTGCGCCCGCACTCCTACGCGTCCGACCGCGAGGAGCAGGAGCTGGACATGGCCCTGCGCGAGCGCCAGCTTGCCCAGTACGGCACCTGCCCGCAGTGCGGCGCGCCCATCGAGAAGGACTTCGTCGTCTGCCCGGTGTGCGATACCCAGGTTCGCAACGTATGCCCCAGCTGCCATCGCCCGCTCGATGCGCACTGGAAGGTCTGCCCCTACTGCCGAACTCGCATCCAGTAACGCATCCATCGCTGGGCCGGCCGCAAGCCACGGGCACACCGCAAGCCATGCGCGCCCCACACCCCGCCCCCACACGATGAAGCATGCGTAGAAAATCGCCCGCCGTGCCATTAAGGTGCGGCGGGCGCTTGTATACCAAGGCAACCTGCCTATAATGATGCAAGTCAAAAACGCCGAGCGCATCGCACGCACTTGCATCAGGCATCCGAGAGGAGAAAACATACCCATGAAGGCACTCTACAATGACGGTTCGGTGGCCGAGCTCCCGCAGGACGAGGTCACGCACGTCATCCGCCACTCCGCCGCGCACATCATGGCGCAGGCCATCAAGCGCCTGTACCCCGAGGCCGACTTTGCCTACGGTCCCGCGACCGACAACGGCTTCTATTACGACGTCGACCTGCCCGAGGGCGTCAAGATCAGCGAGGACGATTTCCCCGCGATCGAGGCCGAGATGAAAAAGATTGTCAAGGAGAACCTCAAGTTCTCCGTGTACGAGAAGCCCCGCGCCGAGGCCATCGCCCTTATGGAGGAGCGCGGCGAGAAGTACAAGGTCGAGCACATCGGCGACCTGGACGACGACGCCCGCATTACCTTCTACCAGCAGGGCGACTACATCGACATGTGCGTCGGCCCCCACATCTGCTACACCAAGGCCCTCAAGGCCTTTAAGCTCACCGGCGTCTCGGGCGCCTACTGGAAGGGCGACAAGGACAACAAGATGCTCACCCGCATCAACGGCGTCGCCTTTGCCACCAAGGAAGAGCTCGACGAGCACATGCACATGCTGGAGGAGGCCAGGAAGCGCGACCACCGCAAGATCGGTCGCGAGATGGACCTCTTTATGATGCGCGACGAGGCCCCCGGCTTCCCGTTCTTCCTGCCCAACGGCATGATCCTTAAGAACGCGCTGCTGGACTACTGGCGCGAGATCCACCACAAGGCCGGCTACGTGGAGATCTCCACGCCGCTCATCATGAACAAGCAGCTGTGGAAGACCTCGGGTCACTGGGACCACTACAAGGACAACATGTACTCCACCGTCATCGACGACGAAGAGTACTGCATTAAGCCCATGAACTGCCCGGGCGGCGTGCTGGTGTACGCCTCCAAGCCGCATTCCTATCGCGAGCTGCCCATTCGCGCCGGCGAGATTGGCCTGGTGCACCGCCACGAGCTGCGCGGCGCCCTGCACGGCCTGTTCCGCGTGCGCTGCTTTAACCAGGACGACGCCCACCTGTTTGTGCGTCCCGACCAGCTGACCGACGAGATCGTGGGTGTGGTCAACCTCATTGACTCCGTGTACCAGAAGTTTGGCTTTAAGTACCACGTTGAGCTTTCCACCCGCCCCGAGGACTCCATGGGTTCGGACGAGGACTGGGCTCGCGCCGAGGAGGGCCTGCGCACCGCTCTGGAGAAGCTGGGCATGGACTACGAGGTCAACGAGGGCGACGGCGCCTTCTACGGCCCCAAGATCGACTTCCACCTGGAGGACTCGCTCGGCCGCACTTGGCAGTGCGGTACCGTCCAGCTCGACTTTCAGATGCCGCTCAACTTTGACCTGGAGTACGTAGACGCCGACGGCACCAAGAAGCGCCCCATCATGCTGCACCGCGTGTGCTTTGGCTCCATCGAGCGCTTCATCGGTATTCTGATTGAGCACTTTGCTGGCAAGTTCCCCACCTGGCTGGCCCCCGTGCAGGTCAAGGCGCTTCCGGTTTCCGAGAAGAGCCGCGACTACGCCCACGAGGTGTGCGCCAAGCTGGAGGAGGCCGGCATCCGCGTGGTCTGCGACGACCGTGACGAGAAGATTGGCTACAAGATCCGCGAGGCCCGCAGCATCGACCGCGTGCCCTACATGCTTATCCTGGGCGAGAAGGAGGTCGAGGCCGGCAACATCTCCGTCCGCGATCGCTCCAACGAGACCGTTCAGATGAGCGTTGACGAGTTTGTTGCCAAGGTACTCGAGGAGATTAAAACCCGCGCCTAAGGCAACCCAACAGAAACAACGAAAGGCGACCGTCCACAAAGGGCGGTCGCCTTTTTTAATGCCAAAACGAGAAAAAGTCGCTGGTAGAGCGCCTTTTTTGTTGTGCAAAAAGGTACAGGTTTTTGTAGAGGGCTATGGAGATGTGTCCTTTCGCGCCGCAATTTGTGCAATCTGGGAAAACAGTCCGAATTAACTTGTATAATGGCTAGCGTCGAAAGATACAAAAACCTGTACTTTTGCGACTGCGCCTAGCTGCGAGCGAGAAGATGTTCTAAACGCCCCGGTATTTGCGTGCGTCGCAAAGCCAGAAAAGGGGGCGAGAGATGGAGCAGACAACGCGGCGCCAAGAGCAACTGCCGGGCGCATTCAACGGCGCAACTACCAACAGCCAGCATGGCCGCGTCCGCTGGTATCTGGTCCACACCCCCAACGGTAAAGAGCGCGAGACCTGCGAAAAGGTCCGCCGTATTATCCCGCACGATCTGATGCAGGACGCTTTTGTGATGCAAAAGGAGTTCTGGTTTAAGCGGGACGGCGCCTGGTCGCTCCAAACCAAACCCATGTACAAGGAATATTTCTTCGTCGCCACGCACGATGCCGCAGCGCTCGATAGGGCTTTGGCTCAACTGAGCTTTGGCTGCCGCATTGCCGGCAGCAGGGAGCGGGCCTATGCGCCTATGCCGGACGATGCGCAGGAGTGGTACCGCAGCGTGCTGGACGACGACGGAGTGGTGCGCAACAGCGTGGCGCGCATAGAAGATGGCGTGCTGCACATAGAGCAGGGTCCACTTGTGGGGCAAGAGGCCCGCGTTAAAAAGGTCGACCGTCATAAGCGCTGGTGCCTGGTGGACGTGGGCGAAGGCGTCTCCGCTTTTAGGGAGCTGCTTCCGCTGGACGTTCCCAGCAAAACGTAAGGGATACGTTGCACCGGCAATTTATTTGGTTTTTGAATTTGTGGATTTGGGGGGGGGGGTTCCTGGGGACAGGAACGAAAGTTTTATTGTGACTGCTAAAGAAGTAACAGAGAATAATGCGCCCGTGGGGGCGACGCTCATTGCTCGGGCCATGGACCGGCGCAAGGGCACGGCGGGTGCTGGGGTCGGCTCCGCTGCAAACACGGGTGCGGTGAGCCTCCCGGGCTCGCCCGAGTTCGCTGCAGAGTCCCGTGCGCTCGACACGCGATCGCTTGGCTACCGCTTCGTGAAGCGCACGTTCGACATCGCGTTCAGTGCGTGCGTCTGCGTCGTGGCTCTTATCCCTGGCACGGTTCTTTGCGCGTTCATTGCGGCCGACACCAAGGGTGCTCCCATCTATGCGCACGAGCGGGCTGGGCGCTTCGGTCGCCCCATCCGCGTGCTCAAGTTCCGCTCCATGGTCGCCGACGCCAACGACGTGGAGAAGTACCTCAGCCCCGAGCAGATCGAGGAGTGGCACCGCGAGCGGAAGGTCACAAACGATCCCCGCATCACCAAGCTAGGCCGCGTCCTGCGCAAGACTTCCCTGGACGAGCTGCCCCAGTTCTTCAACGTGCTCGCGGGCCAGCTCTCCGTCATCGGCCCTCGCGCCATCACCTACGAGGAGCTCGGGAACTTTACGCACGAGCAACAGGTGCAGGTGCTTGCCGTCCCGCAGGGCATTACCGGTGCCTGGCAGTCGGGCCCGCGCAACCTCGCGACCTTCGAGAACGGCCTGCGCCAGGAGTTCGAGCTTGCCTACGCGAAGGGTGCCAGCCTCAAGGCAGACTGGAAGGTCTTCTTCAAGACCTTTGGCGTCATGTTCGGCAAGAAGAAGACGGGGAGGTAGCGCATGAGTGCTGACAAACCCCTCGTCTCGATCGTGGTGCCGACCTACAAGCGCTCTGACAGGATTCGCGTGGCCCTGGACTCAATCGCCGCGCAGGACTACGGCGCGGAGAACATCGAACTGATTGTAGTGAGCGACAATCGGCCGGAGTGGCCGGAAAGCGCCGAGACCGACGCGGCGGTCGCCCCCTATGCCGCGAGCCTTCCGCACTTTAGGCTGCTGCACACCTCCGGCCAGACCGGCGGCGGGGCGGCGCGCAACTACGCCTGCCGCCAGGCGACGGGCGAGTACCTCACGTTCCTCGACGATGACGACGAGTTCCTGCCTGACAAGGTGTCCACCCAGGTCGCCTTCATGCAGGAAAACTCCCTCGACATGAGCTGGCAGGATGTCTCGTGGTATGACGAACGTGGCCGGCTTGTGGAGCACCGCAGGCTCGACCATTGCGAGGACTTCTCCACCGAGGGTCTGCTGCGCGCGCACCTCCTAACGCCGATAAGCCCAACGGCCATCTATATGCTCAGGCGCGACCTGTTCGACCGCACTGAGGGTTTCGGCGAGGTGGCGACCGGCCAAGACTGGTGGCTGATGCTGCGCTGCATAGAGGCTGGCGCCCACATGGGCTACATGCCCGAGGTGCACGTGAGGCAGTACCTCCATTCCGGCGAGAGGCTCTCGCTTGGCAAGAACAAGGTAAACGGCGAGGTCGCAAGGCACGAGGTGGTGCGCGGCTACTACCCGCGCCTCAGCAAGAAGGATGTGCGCTACATCGAATTTCGCCACAACGCCGTGCTCGCCTTCGCTATGAAGCGCAGCAACCAGCCAGGCCAGGCTGTGATTTACGCCTTAAAGGCCATTGCCTCATCGCCCGCCGCCTGCGTCTCTGAGGCGCTGAAGTTCTTCGGCAAGGCGAAATCCTAACTATTTCATATGTGTGCCTGCTCTTAACGAAAGGTTGAATGATATGTCCGAAAAAATGAAGATAGCAGTCGCCGGCACCGGCTATGTGGGGCTCTCGTTGGCCGTTCTGCTCTCGCAGCACAACGAGGTGCGCGCGCTCGACATCGTCTCCGAGAAGGTAGAGAAGATTAACGCTTTTCAGTCGCCCATCCAGGACGACGAGATTGAGCTCTTCCTGGCCGAGGCTAAGGCGGGCACGAGGAAGCTCGACCTGCATGCAACCGTGGACGTCGCCGAGGCCTATACAGGCGCGGATTTCGCCATCGTGGCCACGCCAACGAACTACGACTCGGACCGCAACTTTTTCGACACCTCGTCTGTTGAAGCCGCAATTTCGGCAATCCGCTCGGTGAACCCGACGGCCTGGATTGTCATCAAGTCGACCATCCCTGTGGGTTACACTTCGTCGCTTCGCGAGACGCTTGGCGACAGCCGCATCATCTTCAGCCCCGAGTTCCTTCGAGAGAGCAAGGCGCTCTACGATAATTTGCACCCTAGCCGCATCGTTGTGGGCGCGCCCAAGGACGACGAGGAAGCTGTGAAGGCCGCAAAGACGTTTGCTGGGCTGCTCGCCCAAGGCGTCGGCCCCGCCGAGCTTGAGCGCACCAACCCTGATGGCACGACGGGCATCCCGCAGCTCGTTCTTGGTACCACCGAGGCGGAGGCCGTGAAGCTGTTCGCCAACACCTACCTGGCACTTCGCGTGGCGTACTTCAATGAGCTGGACACTTACTGCGAGATGAGGGGACTCAACACCAAGGACGTCATCGATGGCGTGTGCCTAGAGCCCCGCATTGGCTCCCACTACAACAACCCCTCCTTCGGCTACGGCGGCTACTGCCTGCCCAAGGACACCAAGCAGTTGCTGGCCAACTATAAGGACGTGCCTCAGAACCTTATCGAGGCCATCGTCGATGCCAACCGCACTCGCAAGGACTACATTGCAGACGAGGTACTGCAACTGCTGTGGGACAAGGTATACGAAGGCAAGGAGAAGCCCGTGGCGGGCGTGTACCGCCTGACCATGAAGTCGAACTCCGACAATTTCCGCGCCAGTTCCATCCAGGGCGTTATGAAGCGCGTGAAGGCCAAGGGAGTGCCGGTCGTTGTCTACGAGCCAACGCTGGACGCGCCGGAATTCTTCGGTTCCGAGGTGACGCATGACCTTGAGAAGTTCAAGGCCGAGTGCGACGTGATCATTGCCAACCGGTGGAGCGACGATCTGGCCGATGTTGCCGGCAAGGTGTATACCCGCGACCTATTCAAGAGGGATTAGTATTTGTGGCGATTACTGCTGATAAAAAAAAGAGACGGCTGCTCCTTCTGACGAGGAGGTTCCCCTTTAACCGCGGCGAGGTCGCCGCTGAGTCCTATCTCGAGAACGAGATAGGCGTTCTTTCGACCTATTTCGACGAGGTGCTCGCCGTGGGGACCGAGGCGCAGCCGGGTGACGCGCCCACCTGCGCGCTGCCGGGCAATGTGACGCCCCTGGCCTTGGGTTGCGGTAATACCTCCAAGGACAAGGCTTTGCTTGCAGTCAAAGGGATCGCGTTTCCCCTTTTGGGCGGTGCGGACGTTCGTGAGGCCTATGCCACAGAATCCGTTCATGGAATCGGAAAGCGCGTGTTTCGGGGCTACTTTGCCGCGAGGGCGAAGGCAAAGGCGGACGTGCTTGCGGAGGAACTGGTCCGCTTTGGCTTTGAGCCCACGCACATATACAGCTTTTGGCTTTACGACACCGCTTTGGTCGCTGCTTGGCTGACCGGCACGTACCCATGTGCACGCGCCGTTGCGCGTGCACATGGGTACGATCTGTATGCAGATCGTACCGATGTGCATTATTTGCCCTTCCGGGGATACCTCCTATCCAAGCTTTCCGGAGTGCTTCCCTGCTCGAAAGACGGGGAGGAATACATAAACGCGAACTGGCCGGGCCATGAGGGCAAGGTGACGACCTCCTATCTCGGAACGCGGGAGATGCCAGACAAGTCCGGCGAGCCGTTGACCTGCCCGTTGCGGGTCGTCTCGTGCTCGCGTATTGTCGACGTTAAGCGCGTGCCTCTTCTTGCTAAGGCTGTCACCCTTCTTGATGCCGAAGGGCTTCGCGTCGAATGGACCCATTACGGCGACGGCCCACAGCTCGAGGAGGCGAGGGCCGCCTGCTCGTTGCTGACGCACTCCACCGCGAAGTTCGCGGGGGCTTTGCCGAACGACGCGCTTTTGGGGGAGTACGCAGCGAAGCATTTCGACGTCTTCGTGAACGTCTCGTCAAGCGAGGGCCTGCCGCTTTCGATCATGGAGGCCTGCGGATTCGGCATTCCCGTCATCGCCACGGACGTTGGCGGAACCCACGAGATAGTAAGCGATGGCGTCAACGGCTTTCTCCTACCTAGCGACTGTGGACCGGAAGATGTCGCCGCGGCCATAAAGCGATTCGTCTTTTTGGGCAAGGCCGAAGGGTCTTCTATGAGGCGCGCTGCAAGGGCCGTTTGGGAGAGGGACTTCCGTTTGGAGGCCAACGTGGAGGGGCTTGTGCGCTCGCTCGGAGTCGATTACAGAAACGAAGGTGAATGATGGGCCAGATTGCGCAGAAGATGACCATGCTCAAAAGGTGGAGCAAAATGCTCACTGGCAAGACGGCTGTGGCCGTAGAGCAGAGCATGGGCAGGGCCTATAATGTCGGACAGTTGTCCGGGTACTACAACGATTTGACCGGCAAGGTCACTGGCAGTACTCTGCTCGACGAGGGCGGTGTCCCTGTTAGCGTCATCGCCGGTGGGGCGCGGGTGCATTTCCCCATCGCCATTTTCCAATACGGTTTGGGCTGTTACGACTTGAGCATTCTCAGGTCGGATGAAGTTGAGCGCTTTCTCGACGCACTAAGGGTATGCTCGGATTGGGCGATCGGCGCCCAGCGGGATGACGGCTCTTGGGACGCATTTGGTCCGATAGGCAGCGCTAAGTACTCCGTCTCCTCGATGGCCCAAGGCGAGGGGTGCTCGATGCTGCTGAGGGCCCATGCGGCTTTCGGGGACGAGTGCTATAGAGTTGCGGCGCTGAAAGCTGCCGTGTTCATGCTTATCGACATGGACAATGGCGGCGTGTCGTCGCATGACGGGGGAGAACTGTTCCTGGAGGAGTACCCTCAACGCCCCAGGCGCAGTGTCATGAACGGTTGGGTGTTTAGCCTTTTCGGTCTCTATGACGCATCGTTGGTCGACGCGCGCTTCGCCGGGCCATTCAAGCACTCTGCGGAGACGTTGGCTTGCCATTTGGATGACTACGACGCCGGCTTCTGGTCTTATTACGACATGGAAAAGCGTATCGCCTCTCCCGCCTACCATCATCTACATATAGCGCAGCTCCGCGCAATGGCGGATCTTTCAGGCGACGCAAGGTTCGCGGTGAAGGCCGAGGTATACGAGCGCTATCAGGAATCTCCGGCCAACCGCAGGAAGGCGATTGCTAAAAAGGCGCTGCAGAAGCTGATCGAGAAATCCGATGCGGTGATCGTCCAATGAAGAAGGCCCTCTATATCGTGACCTCGATGGACACCGGCGGGGCCGAGACGGTATTCATGAAGTATTACCGGGCTTTGGACAAGTCGCGCTATCAGCTCGACTTCTGTGTGTCGTCCGACGTGCCGGGCTTTTACGACGCCGAAATCGAGTCGATGGGCGGCAGAATTGTGCACACAGTCAAGAAGACCGAGGCCGGGCCGGTCGCTTCGTTCAAGCGGCTCATGCAGATAGCCCGGGACGGCGGTTATTGCTGTGCTGTCAGGTCGTCTCAGCACAGTCTTTCCTGTCTTGATTTGCTCGCCATGAGATTCGGAGGCGTGTCCAGAACCATATTCAGGTCAAGCAACACGGGTACAGTTTCGAACAGCAAAAAGGAGACCCTGCTGCACAATCTTTTCAAGCCCCTTGTCAGGGTTGCGGCGACCGACTTCGCCGCCCCGTCTACCGAGGCGGGCGTCTACATGTTCGGCAAGGCGGGGGTATCGGGGCCGCGTTTCCATCTCATGAAGAACGCGCTCAACCTCGAGGACTACGCCTATGACGCTTCGACACGGGACGATGTTAAGCGCGAACTGGGCGTTCCTGCCGAGTCCTATGTCGTCGGGCACGTCGGGAGGTTCAGTGAGCAGAAGAACCACCTCTTCCTTGTCGATGTTTTTGCTGAAATCGCCCGGAGAAGGCCAGACGCCGTCCTCATTCTCGTCGGCAAAGGCGAGACACGCACGGCCGTTGAGAGGCGCGTTGCCGAGCTCGGATTGACCGATAGGGTGGTGTTTGCCGGGGTTAGGAGCGATGTCCGCCGTCTCTATTCGGCTATGGACGTCTTCATCTTCCCCTCTGTCTACGAAGGCCTGCCGAACGTCGTCGTCGAGGCGCAGGCAAACGGACTCCCTTGCGTGATTAGCGACTCCATCACGCGGGAGGTTGGCATTTGCGAGAACGTCGTTTACAAAAGTCTGGGCGACGCTCTGGACGAATGGGCCGACGCCGCGCTCTCCGCGGATCGCATAGGGTCAAGCGCCAGTGCGAGGGATTTGAAAGGCTCGGGCTATGAAATCAATTCGGAGCTTCCCGGTTTCGTGAGGCTGGTATTCGGATGAACTTTATCGAAACATCGCTTTTCTACTTTCTTGTCGTTTTGCTTTCAGCGGCGCTTGCGCGCATGTCGGAAAACGGCAAAAGTAAGGCTGGGCTGGTCGCTGCCGTGGTTCTTCTTACCGCCGTCGGGGGCTTGAGGTCGTATGCGGTTGGGCAGGATACCCTGGGTTATAAAGAGGGAATCGAGTACTTCTACGCGTATGGGACCACGATGTGGAACCATACGTTCAGCGTTCCGTACGGTGTCTTCACAAGTGCGGTGCTCCATATCTGTAACAATTACTCGTTCTTGCTCGTCGTCGAGTCGCTGATCACCAACGCCTTTTTTGCTTTCAGGCTTTGGGATTTTAGACGAACGGCATCGCTCTCGTTTGCGATGTTCGTCTATACGGCAACGGTGTTCCCGCTGTCTATGTGTCTGACGTGCCAGATGATTGCAGTCTCGCTGGTTTTCTACGCAACCAGGTTTTTAGAACAGAATAAGCCGTTGCTTTTTTGCGCTTGGTGGGCTGTTGGCGCTCTTTTGCACGCGTCCGCCCTGATAGGGGTCCTATTCCTCATCTACTACCTATTTTCCAACAAAAGCAAGAGCCGATCGCAGTTCGCCGCGAAGATGCTTGCATCGGTTGCCCTGCTGTTCCTGGCAGCTTATGCGGGCTCTAAGCTCGTCGACCGGTATGCGCGTTACTCCGTGAACGAATCGAGCATCGGGTTGATGGTTTTTGCGCAGGCGACCGTCCTCGCGATCGCATATTTCGTCAGCCGCGAAACTGCGAATGTTGCCCCGGTTGAGAGCGACGGAACGTCGCGGCTCAAAGCCAACCGGATGCCGCTCGTGTTTTACGCTTTAGGCATTTTGGCTTCGGCGTCCTCTTATGTGATTGCCAACGCCGGCCGCATAGCCTATTACTTCACCGTATTAGGCCCCGTGATTTTCGGAGGCTTCGTGAAGGACGCTCGGAAAATAAAAGCCCGTTTTTGTCTTGGCTGTTTTCTAGTTGTCTGGTTCCTTTTCTACGCCTTTTATGCCTATCTGCTTCATACCGGGCTTGGTATCGAGTCTTATTCGTTCGTCTGGATGGGGTAAATAGTGCCCGAAACCGTTTCGGGCATATACGAGCAAAGTCTACGTTGGTGGTTTGCATACGCCCAGGGCTTGTTCCATGTGTAGCGCAGAGAATTAAAAAGTAAAACGCTTTGTTTAAGCTCGGACTTAAGGAAATTGTATATATGGAAAGCAAAATTAAAAAATACCTAAGTGACCCGTGGATGGCCTACTGTGCCTTTACGTCGAAGGGTCTAACGAAATGGGTTTCCGACAGGACGCACCTTCGATTGATGCATCGCGCCAAGTTGGGCATGTGGCCTAGCATAGACTCGCCGGTGACCTTCACTGAGAAGATGCAGTGGCTGAAGCTTAACGATCACAACCCTGCGTACACGACCATGGTCGACAAGTACCGCGCTAAGGACCTCATTGCCTCGCGTGTGGGCTCCGAGCACGTGGTCAAGACGTTGGGCGCCTGGAATTCCGCTGATGACATCGATGTGAGTGGGCTACCGGAGAAGTTCGTACTCAAAACGAATCACGACTGCGGCGGCGTGCTCATCTGCACTGACAAGGGACACTTCGATCTCAACAGTGCCAAGGACTTTTTTCGGGGTCATTTGAAGCAGAATTATTTTTACGGGTGCAGGGAATGGCCTTACAAGAACGTGAAGCCCGTCGTGTTCGCCGAGGAGTTCTTGGAGAGCGAGGGCGATAATGCCCGTGATGAAGACGATAACTGGGAAGGCATCGACGAGTTCGACTTCTTCTGCTTTGACGGGGAACCCCGGCTGATTTCTTATTGCCACGGGGACAAGAACGATTCTGAGAAGAGGTACAACGATTTCTACGACACTGAGTGGAATCTGCTGCCTTTGGCGATGGGATACGCGAGTTCCGAAGAGACGATCCCTGCCCCGGAGCAGCTCAGCGAGATGCTCGAGCTATCAAGGAAACTGAGTGACGGTGTACCTTTCTTGAGGGTCGACCTCTTCATCTGCAAGGGGCGCGTTCTCGTCGGCGAGCTGACTTTCTACCCGTGGGGCGGGTTTACGCCTTTCAGCCCCGCTGAGGCGGAGAGGACGTTGGGGCAAATGGTTTCTTTGCCCCAACGTGAAAACGAGGAATGATGGCAAACGAAAGCTGCATTCAGTGCGTGCGCATGGATAATCAGCCAGTAAGCGCGCTCCGGCGTTTCTTCATGGAGGTTTAGTATGTCCGACACAAAAGACCTCCGGGCGAGGTCGGCAAGCGCGGCAAAGTGGTCTCTGGCAACCGAGATTATCGCCAAAATCATCTCGCCTATCTCGCAGCTCGTCTTAGCGAGGCTGCTGGCGCCAGAGGCGTTTGGCATGGTGGCGACCGTCACCATGGTAGTGAGCTTTGTCGACATGTTCGCGGACGCCGGGTTCCAGAAGTACCTGGTGCAACACAGCTTCCGAGACAAAAAAGACCTGCATGCCAACGCTAACGTGGCCTTTTGGACGAACTTCGGCATATCGGTGGTCCTGTGGTGTCTCATTGCCATATTCAACGATCCGGTGGCCACCTTCGTGGGCAATCCGTCGCTGGGCTTTCCCTTGGCCGTGGCCTGCCTCTCTCTCCCGTTGACGTCGTTTTCGAGCATTCAGATGGCGTTGTTCCACCGTAATCTCGATTTCAAGTCGCTTATGCCGGTGAGACTGACGTCGACCTTACTTAACTTCGGCTCGACGCTTGTACTGGCGTTTATGGGATTTGGTTACTGGTCACTTATCGTTGGCACTTTGGCGGCGAATATTGTAAATGCAGTGGGGCTGACTCTGCTGTCTGAGTGGAAGCCGCGTTTTTTCTACTCCTTCAACATGCTGAAGGCTATGTTCTCATTCAGCGGATGGACGCTTTTGGAGTCGTTCACCATATGGCTTTCCTCTTGGGCGGGCACCTTTATCGTGGGGCATTTCCTGGGTGCGGCTGAGTTGGGATATTACAAGACGCCAGTCACCTTTGTGAGCGGGTGCTTCGGGATTATCACGAACGCTACGACGCCCATCTTGTTCTCGTCACTTTCGCGCCTTCAGTTTGATCGGGAAGAATACGTTGCTTATCTGCGACGCTTCCAGTTCATGGTGGCATTGTTCCTGTTGCCGTTGTCTGCGGGTATCTTCGTATTCCGCGAGCCTTTGGTGGCCCTGTTGCTCGGCGATCAGTGGGGCGAGGCGACGCTCATGTTCGGGTTGTATGGGCTGGTGCAGGGGCCGATGGTGCTGCTCTCATACTACAGCAGCGAGATGTATCGCTCTCTTGGTAAACCGCGCGTGTCTACGCTTGTGCAGGTGATGTACCTCGTGTTGATGACGCCGCTTATGACCGTGGCGGCTATGCAAGGGTTCGATGCCGTCGTGTGGGCTGATGCGGGATTGAGAATCCTTTTGATTGCTATCAACCAAGTGGTCACATATTTCGTGGTTGGCCTTTCGTTTGGGCGCACTATGTTGTCGCTCAAGGAGCCCATTTTCTGCACATCGATGATGTGCGCATTTGCATGGGTGACGTATGGACTCGCATCTAGCAACTGGCTTGGCGTCGGGTTGGACATTGTAGGGTGCGTCGTTGTCTATTTCGCGATTTGCTTTGCTTTGCCCAAGAGTAGGAGGGTGCTGCTGAAGCTGGTCAAGGGCGGCGGCTTTAAAACGTTTTGAGGTCTGTAATTAACTTGTTGGGAGTTCCATCTCAGGACTTCCTTAAAACGAAAGAGTGGGGTATATATGCAGGATAGAAAAGTCCTCGTCACTGGCGCCGCCGGCTTCATCGGGGCGTTTCTGGTGAAGCGGCTGCTCGAAACCACCGACGACGCGATCATCGGTCTGGACAACGTGAACAGCTACTACGACCCTGGCATCAAGGAGGCTCGCCTGCGAATGCTGGCGGAGGTGGACAAGGCGGGGCGTTTCGCCTTCGTGCGCGGCGACCTGTGCGATGCCGCGTTGATAGAGCGCCTGTTCGCTGAGAACGGCTTCGACGTTGTGGTGAACTTGGCCGCCCAGGCCGGTGTGCGATACTCCATCGAGAACCCCAAGGCCTACATAGACAGCAACCTGGTAGGGTTCTTCAATATATTGGAGGCTTGCAGGCGCCACCCGGTGAAGCATCTTGTCTACGCGAGCTCTTCCTCCGTCTACGGCGGCAACGAGAAAGTGCCTTTCTCGGAGGACGACCGTGTAGACTCTCCGGTGAGCCTGTACGCCGCCACAAAGAAGTCCAACGAGCTAATGGCCGCGGCCTACTCCAAGCTTTACTCCATCCCAGCCACGGGCCTGCGCTTCTTTACGGTGTATGGGCCCATGGGAAGGCCCGACATGGCATACTTCGGCTTCACCGAGAAGTTGCGTCGTGGCGATACGATTAAGATTTTCAACATGGGCGATTGTAAGCGCGACTTTACGTACGTGGACGATATTGTGGAGGGCGTGCGCAGGGTCATGGACGGCGCTCCTGAGGTCAAGATCGGTGTTGATGGTTTGCCAATGGCCGCTCATCGCGTGTATAACATCGGCAATTCGAATCCCGAGAACTTGCTGATCTTCGTTGATACGCTGCAGCGTGTGCTGGTTGAGGAGGGCGTGCTCCCCGCCGATTACGATTTCGAGGCGCATAAGCAGCTCGTTCCTATGCAGCCTGGTGACGTGCCTGTAACCTATGCGGATACTGGCGCCTTGGAGCGCGATTTTGGTTACAAACCCGCAACGCCGCTCGAGGACGGTCTTCGTGAATTCGCGAAGTGGTATCGCGAGTTCTACGGGAATTAGCTGGGTGATAGCAATGTCGAATGTATACAGCAGTGACCGTATTCGCTTTGGGGGGGGGTCTATTCTCTCAAACCATGCTTTGAGGTTTGTTTGGCTACTTCGAAAGTGCCAGAATTCGCACAATCCTTTATGGCATCTTTTTCGAAAGAGGATGGCTTGCAAATATGGTCTCGAGATCGCGCCTGCCACCTCGATTGGCGAAGGCTTGTATCTGGGTCACGCTTTTGGCATTACGGTAAACCCGAATGCCGTTATCGGTCGCAACTGCAATATGCACAAAGGTGTGACAATTGGTCGGGAAAACCGCGGCAAACGAAAAGGTGCGCCTGTTCTTGGCGATTGCGTTTGGCTTGGTGTCAACTCAACTATTGTTGGTGGCGTTCGTTTAGGCAACGACGTTCTCGTTGCACCGAACACTTATGTTAACTGCGACGTACCAAGCCATTCGATTGTGATTGGGCACCCATGCAAAATCATTTCTCGAGATGGGGCAACAGACGAATATATAAACAACAGGGTCTGAATAATAAAATCGGTTTTACATGTCTTATCCAGGATAGAGGGGGGGGATCGTCTTCGCTAATTACAGCGAGTTAGCGACTCAGTGAGCTTTGGCGCGCTCTGATGCGAGCGGAAGGTGAAGCAAACTGGAACGGGTAGTAGATTCCCAGAAGCTATATGCAACGTGAGTGTCAAAGATAGCGCGTCTTAACGCATAACCCTGCATTCCTCCTTTCACCGACTGGCAAAACGATTTACACCTAATTGTCGACATTACCCACGCGATTTATCTTTGCCCCCGCATCGATCTCGCTAAACTAATAACTGCTGCTACCAGGGCATTTTCTGGTGCACATTCTATTGGCTCCTGCGAAGATCGGAGCGGGTATGTTTGCTGCCAAGTCCCACACCAGCCGTCATCACATCGCGATCGCTGCCATGGCCTGCCTATGCGTTTTGCTGGGCGGGCCTTCTTATGCCGCGGGCGCGGAGAGCCTCATCATCGCGGGCGCGACGTACTGCGAGCCGGGCGCGTCGGGCCCCGGCTGGGCCTGGACCGATGCCGACCACCTGGAGCTTGACGGCTACGCGGGTGGGGCCATCGGCGCCGACGGCGACCTGGTGCTGACGCTTGCCGGGCAAAACTCCGTGACGGAGTCGCATGCGCCCGATGCGGACATCACGCTGTGCGGCATGGAGGTGTGGGGCAACCTGACGCTTCGCGGTACCGGGACCCTGACGGCGACGGGCTCGCAGTGCGGGATCCACGTCTCGCAGGCGCTCGTGGTGGACGGCTGCGCCGTCGATGTCCGGGCGGACGGGGCCGATATTACGGACGAGGCGTTCGCCGGCGTGATCGCAGGCGACATGGCCGTGCGCGGCGGCGGGCGCATCGTTGCCGCGGGCGCCGGGTCCGGAGCGGGCGTGCGCGCCTACGGCGTGTATCTGCAGGATGCGGGCCTTGGCGCTGGCGCGGCCGGCTGTCGGCTTTCCGTCGATGCCTCGTGGCTCGATGCGACCGGTGCCGACGGCGGTGTTGCGTGCACGGGCGGGTCGCTTGTGTCTGCGCGGTTCGTGGCGCCTGCGGGAGGGGCCTTCGGTGCCGGCGGCGTGGCGAATGCTTCCGGCGACATGGCGCCGCATGTGGTGATCGAGCCCCAGGGCGCCACGGCGCCGCCGGGGGAGACCGACGGGCGCGAGGTGCCCGGCGGCGCGGGCGAGCCGGCCGGCGGTGCCGGTCCTGCCGTTGAGCGGCCCGGTGCCGGGTCCGCGACGGATCCCGTCCTAAAGCCCGCGGCTGCGACGCCCAAGACAATCACGACAACCAAAACGACCGTGACCAAGACCATGGCGTCCACGCCATCCAAGGCCAAGACTGCTGGCGTCTCCACCGTCACGCTCCCCAAGACCGCCGACGGCAACTGGATCGCCGCCTCCCTGGCGCTATTCCTGCTGGGAACAGCGCTTGTGTTTGTTAACGTCGTGATTGCGGTTCTAGGTAGGCCAAAGCGTAACGGCGATTGACCGAAGTGCCATACACTTTCTAGGTAGGGGCAATTGCAACGTGTATGACGCATAGCAGGGGCGCGCCGGCTATTCAAAGAAGCTCGGAAGCCTCTATGCGTCTGTGCAAAAGCGCGTGAACGAGCTCATCTCTTGAGCCCCCAAGAAATTCGCGAGCGCATCAACTCGGGCGTGGTCACTCTGCTGGCCGCGCCCCTCTGCATCGCGCTGCTGCTGGTTTTACCATTTCTGATTTGGGATAGGCACCTTCGCTAGCTCCATGCAAGTGAATTGTGGTCCCACGTGGATTCTTTGGGCCCGATCGCGAGCGCGGGCCCGAAGGCTGTAGTAGCTGGCCCATGCCTGGCGCGACGGATCGCAGACGCTTTCCTGGCTGCCGCCGTCCCATAGGTGGACACGTCCATGCGCGCCTTGGCCTGGGACGAGGCGCTGGTCTGGGTTACGTGGAAGGTCGTCGCGGTGCCCGCGGGGGCGTCGTTCCACGAGACGGTGAAGGTGACGCCGTTTTGGCTTGCGGTTGCGGAGTGGGCGTAGCCGGTTTGTGACGTGGTGGAGATTGCGGCGGGTGTGGGGTTGGTCTGGGTGCTGAGGGATGGGGCGGGGGTGCCGGTTGCGGCGGTGGTGCCGGTATTGGTGGCGTAAGCGCTTTCCGTGTTGGCTGCGCTGGTGCCGGTGGATGTTGCGGTGCTGTCCTCTACGGTATCTGCTGTCGTGCTTGTGTTGGTGCCGTCTTCGGCCTTGCCTGCGTCGCTGCTCGTTGCGTCGGCTTGCGCCTGCTGCCCGGCGGTTTCTTGAGGCTGCATAGCTTCTGCGATGGCTGCCATAGGCAACGTCGCGCCGACCATGGACGTGCACGCGATCGCGCAGAGCAGGTAGTAAAGGGATCGTTTCATAGCGGAGCCTCTCGGTGAGCAGCCAATAGGGTCCGAAGGCAGCTCCAGGCCAGCACTCCGCACATATTTTGTTGGGGATTATTTTACGGGAACCCCAGTCAACATCAGCGAACTTTCTGGGGAATGTTGGGGAGGGGAGAGGGCTGTGGATCCGCTTTAGTCCTCGGCGGGGCTGTTGCTCGTGTTGGGTTGGCTATACGCGATGCGGTAGCTTCAACATGATGTCGTCTTGCGATTCTTCGAGACTCGACACCGAGACCTTCCAGGAAAAGTCCGTGAGGTTGCTGCCTAGGTTGATTGCGGCTGACGACCGGGCAATAAGCGAGTGTCTCAACATGTTGGTCAAGCAAAATCTTTTGTTAATTTAGAACTGACATTCGATATGAATTCGTTTTGTCAGGCGATAAAGTGCGGAGCCCCATTTGTATTTATGCAGGTCAAAAGGTCTGGCTCTAGGGGGATTTGGTGGCCCGCAAGTTGCCGATTATTTTTACTGAAAAAATTGCTGCATCTACCTGTTAAAACACAACATCTTGTGATCTCGATCAAAAAACAATACAGGATATGGAATGAGTGAAGGGCTAAAATTGAAACAACGTGAAACGTCGTTTCCCCATTACAACTTAATTGTACGGAAGGAGCCGGATGGTATAGCTGTCAAAAATGAGGCCATGTAGATGGTCGGTTTAGTTTCTTTAGGGGCGTGTGCGCCTGTCGGTCAATGGCAGTATGCGCCCCCTTTTGCCCAAATCATTTACAAATAGCTTTTCTTCAGCAACCTGACACTTGCGTGGCAGGACGGTTAAGTTTGCCAAAAATTGCGAAGGATGGCTTTGATTCTTGGAGGTGCGTAATTATTGGTCAGTAACTGTTTTGATGATTTGCTCGGGAAGATCTCTGCTTACGATTTCTTTAACGTGCTCATACCGGGTGCGCTCGTAACATACTCCATAAGCGAGATGCCGTTGGGTTGTTATGTTGACAGCTCCGATTGGCTGGCGTTGTTTGTGATGAGTTATGTTCTCGGCCTCATTGCTTCGCGAATTGGTTCTCTCTGTATTGAGCCGTTGGTTCGCAACCTGAAACCTATCAGAAAACGGGACTATTCTGCCTTTGCGTATGCTCAGAAAAACGACCCAAAGGTCGAGCAACTCTTAATGATTTCAAACATGTATCGCAGCCTGGCGGGGGCCGGTGTCCTGCTCGTCATTATTCTGCTTGCATCATTGTTGCCGGAATCTCATCGGCTTCCAGCGGCGCTGTGCTCTTTTATCGCCTTATTTATTGCCTCCTGGATCAAACAGGAGCGGTATGTAGAAAAGCGAATCAACTTCAATCTTGAGGAACGTGATAAGCATGAGCGAGATTAAGTCCCTGTCCGTTGGCAACGGCGACATGTTTTATGTCAACCACAATTCTGATAACTTCAGCATGATCGATTGCAATATTACCGATGAGCGTAAGTCGGAAATCCTTGATGAGGTCAAAAAGCTCGCAGGGAAAAAGGGCGTCGTTCGTTTTATCAGTACGCACCCGGACCAAGATCATATTCAGGGTATTGAGTATCTTGATGAGCTTAAGCTCATTCCGAATTTTTATTGCGTCGACAATAATGTCTCCAAGTCCACGGAGACCGAGAGTTTTAAAAAGTACAAAGAGCTGAAGGGCTCGCCGTGCGCTTACAAAATATACAAGGGGTGTAAGCGCAAATGGATGAACGTTTCTGATGGTGAGCGCGGTTCTGCTGGGATTAGCGTCCTCTGGCCCGATGTGAATAATGAGACCTTCCGGGATGCTTTGCGGGATGCCGAAAGCTCTGATAAACCCAATAATATTAGTCCTGCGATTGTCTACTCTCTTGAGGAAGGAGTCCGTGCGCTTTGGCTTGGTGACATGGAGAATGACTACATGGTGGCGATTGAAGACGACATCGCACTTTCGCCTGTGGACATTCTTTTTGCACCGCATCATGGACGGAAGTCTGGTCGCGTCCCTAAGACATGGCTGGATAAGTTGGAGCCTCGGTTGATTGTTGTAGGAGAAGCCCCGTCAGACGAGCTTGATTATTACTCGAATTACAACACTCTGACACAGAACAGCGCTGGCGACATTTTGTTCTGTTGCGAGGCCGGTAAGACTCACGTTTACGTTGGATCTCCTTCTTATAGCGTCAATTTCTTGGGTGAAGACCCTAATGCTCCGCGAGTGAAGGGTGCGCTGCGTTATTTGGGCTCTTTTGATTGTGGTGATCGTTAGTCCTGCTGTCGTTTCGTTCATTCGTGGCCTGCCCACGCTTTTACCGGACAGGCCTAGATGTGTCCTTTCATCTCATTGAGATGGTGCAGGATATTGTCCTGTGATACAAAAGCTCTACGGGAGCTTTAAGGGTGACGCTTTCGACAAGAGAGTGTTGCCCTTTTTTCATGAGTGTAATGATGTGTATTTAGGCGTTTTGTTAACAAGGTTACGCGGGATGCCCTGGAATGCCTCGGCGGTCGAGCTTAGATTTGAGGCACCGTAAAAGACGTTGCCGTGCGGGGAATGTCAGGTGCTGTCAACGATGTCGCTCTCTCGCGCCGTGAGCATGCGGAAAAACAGCAAGAGCCAGCTGGCGTAGATGCCCGTCCCGTACGCTAAAGACTCTTCCAATGAATTGCCCTGCTCGCCGGGTAGATCATGGTAGTAGCTGGCTGCGTTTATATAGAGGCGTCCGTTTACCAGGTTTCCGATGTACGCCTCTTTGGGTGCGAACTTCAGTGCCCCAAAGCTCTTTCGCCAGGGTGTGAAGGGCGACCAGAAAGCCAGGTGGATCAACGGTCCTGCTGTGTGCGCTTCGTTTTATGTCCGCACCAGTGCTTACACTTTTGAAAACGGCACGAGGGCGTCTGTCACATATCTCATGCTGTAGACGCATCGGCAAGTTCAGAGTTAAAGGCGAGGTAAGTATGAAAGGCAGAAATCAGCACGTTACGATGCGCTCGGATGGCAATTGGCAGATTAAGGGCGAGGGGGCATGTCGCGCTTCCTTCGTTACGACGACCCAGAGCGAGGCAATAAAGCTCGGTCGGCGCATTTGCTCCAATCAAGAGTCGGAGTTGATCGTCCATCGTCGCGATGGCAGAATCCGCGCAAGGGATTCCCATGGCCACGACCCCTTCCCACCGAGGGGATAAGGGGTCGGCTCCATGCCGACAACGGCCCGTAATATCGCGTCCGTTGTCGCTAAATGACTTCTTCATTGTGGCGAAATAGGAGCTTGGGGCTATTTTACCTGAATTGGTTGTTTGGTCTCTTCAAAGGGTTGATTTGGGGGATTCGTGGTATTGGATTGACGGACCCCGAGTTCTCCCTTAAAGTAATCGTTGTGATGAGGCCTTGCGACGGTACGTCCGGCTTGGTCCGTGGGAACCGCCGAAAGGCGGTTTTCGCGTTTAAGGGGTCCAAATGGATAAACCATTTAAATCTATTGATGAGCAGATTGCTATTCTTGAAGGCCGTGGACTCGAATGCGATAACAATACTCGTTTAGTTTTGGAGCGCGAGGGATACTATCCGGTTATTAACGGCTACAAGGATTTATTTCTCGACCAGCGCGGAGATTCTTGCCACGAGCTATTCGTAAAAGGTACGAAGTTTTCTGATATCTATCGTTTATTCGAATTCGATCGAACGTTGCGCCTGCTGATGTTTGAGTATTTTAACAAGGCGGAAGCAGTTCTTAAAACCGTCTGCTCTTATCGATTTGCCATGGCTCATAAAGATAGCCCAGAAGCATACCTTGATAGAGATTCCTATCGTGCTGATGCCGGCTATCGAAAAAAGATCGACACGCTTATCGGTGATTTCGAGAAGGTGCTATGTAGGTCTAAAAAATGGAACAGTGATTATAAAAGGGACTACATTCGTCATTATGAAAATAATCACGACAATACGCCGGTATGGATTCTTATGAATTACCTAATGCTTGGCCAAGCATTCAAGTTTTTCGAGTTTCAACCAGAAAGCATGAGAAATTCCATTGCCAAGTCGTTTTCTGACCTTTATTTCGAGACACATGAAGTCCATAAGCGCATCAGCCCACGAAGGCTAAGACTTGCGTACGATCATATTAAAGATTTTCGAAATATCTGTGCGCATGACGAGCGTCTATTCTGCGCCAGGGTATCTCCGTCTCACGATGTCAATCTAGTAGGGGTTTTAAGCGATCTTGAGCTAGTGCTGACTGAGGATGACTATAAGATTTTACGCCGAAATATACTGCTTGATGCACTTAAGTTGAGCGACGAGCTCAGCAACGATGCCAGCGCAAAAGTGCTTTTCGCTATGGGCGTTAACGATTTGCCGAGCGTGTTTCCTAAGGAAATATTGGGGTCGTAATCGACGCGAGCGATGAATTTACCCTACAAGTTGGATGCGCATGAGATCGCGCAGAGCAGGTAGTAAAGGGGTCGTTTCATAGCGGAGCCTCTCGGTGAGCAGCCAATAGGGTCCAAAGGCAGCTCCAGGCCAGCACTCCGCACATATTTTGTTGAGGTTTATTTTACGGGAACACCAGTCAACATCAGCGAGCTTTCTGGGGAATGTTGGGGAGGGGACGGATGGTGGGCCCGCTTTGGTCCCCGGCGGCGCTCTGACCCGTGCTGGGTTGACTATACGCGATGCGGCAGCTTCAACATGAGGCCGTCTTGCGCCTCTTCGAGACTTGTTACCGAGACCTTCCAGGAAAAGCCAGTGAGGCTGCTGCTCAGGTCAAGCTCTGCATGGGCGTATTCTTCGATTTTGTAGTCTTGGTTTTTCGCCGGGTTTCTTAATTGAAGGCATTTGATCCGGGGAGCGTAAAACAACAGTTTCAAATATTGTCGCTTCCTGTTCAATTTTGTCTATCTACAATTAATCGCAAGCGTATGACTTGAGGAGATTGTTTACAGGTGGAATCGGTCACTATTCTTTGGATTGTCTTTTATGTCTTTACCGGTTTGGTGAGCGTTCAGCTTGTCCGCTTTGCTGGGCCCTTGGCGATTGGAGGGCAATACACCGTCGAAGAACTGTACCCCTCCGATGAGTCGGGCAGGTTGAACGTTGCCTACCGAATTCTCGCTCCAACAATTTGTTGCCAGCTCCCCGTGTTTATTGTGGCTGCGATTTGCGATGCGTTTTCAGTTCCAGGTCCTTCGCTGCGATACATGCCCACCCTTTTCTATTGGTTGTTTCTTGGGGTAATCAAGCATGCAAGGGGTAAATTGCGGTACCGGACCCTTCCTTTCTCATTCGAGGCGTTCATGTCTCTTTTGCTGTCCGTCGCATTCGATCACTTTGTTATCGATGGCTATCTCGGAGGACAGGGGCTAGATGTGCTTGATACTTCGAGTATTGCCTTTGAGTTTGAGCTGGCATTATTTGGTGTTGTGACCTTTTGGATTTCCACCTTTTTTAAGCGTTATCAAATTAAGCGTAGCCGTGTGCGCTCATATGTCATTCCGTCATATGTTGTTCCGTCGTACTCCGTATTTAATTACTCTTCAATTGATACGGGCGAAGCCAGGCTATTCGCATACGAGCGTGAATATGGTGATCTTTTACCTCAGCGTTTTTCGAATGATCTCCTGTTGAGAAGTGTTTTCTTCGCAATTATGGCTATAGAGGATGGGAATCGTCCTGAGTTCATCCGAACGATCGAGCGTATGGCCGCTCATTTCCATTTGGCAAATACTACGGGGATAATGCAGCAGAAGAGCGAGACTCCTCTGTCTGATAGGGATAGCGTTAAACTCGCAATTCCCTATATTGAGAGCATGTGGGACCAGTTCCTTGTTGAATTCGGTCGTTCTGCTGAGGGATCCGGGGGAGACGGTCTGCGAATTTTCATGGGCTATTACACCTACGACTACTTGATGTTGTCGCGGACTATCCGCAATCACTTTGCGCCATTTTATGGGGACTATTGTGGAACGAGATTACTTAATGCTAATCACGTATTTTGCGATGTTCTGGAATTTGAGGAAAGGCAACGTTACGGATTGCTTCCAAAGACGGTTTCTGCGACTGGATCGATATGCGCCACTGAGCTTGGATGGCTTTCTGGGGAGTACTGTTATTGGGCCGATTACAATACGGTTGTATCCTGCCTGAATGAAAATGATGGCAATGGCGTTAAACTGGTCAGCAAAAATGATGTGAATAAAACCCAGATAACCGAGACGACCTTAAGGCTTAAGGAGCAAGGTGTTTCCGTTCTTGAGGCCAAGTATGTGCCCGGCGCTTCGGCGACCATCGTGTGCATCGGCGATTCCTCGAAGATTTCGAGTACTGTCGGTAGTGACTGGATGGTTGTTAGCTAGGTGAATCATCTTTGCCTTTCCGCATATTGATTGCGCATTCTCGTGCACGGACGCGAAAATGCTTCGCATTAGTTTCAACGCGAAGAGTATTTGCTACATGATTAACTTTTTTGGATGCGCAATTACTGCGCATCTAGGTTAACATCCAGTTAGTGATGCAGTTGTCGTGGGCTCTACGTGAGGCGATGACAAAGGAGGGTCGTTGTTTGGTTGTTATCGGCAACGGCCCTTTGATTTTAGGAGTTACTTTGGCGATGGAATTATAGACTTTCGCTCAACTTATCGAACTCCTAGAGAGTCATGGCGTTCTAACTGATGCCGCTGCGCTAGATTGCCTGAGGCGCGAAATGAATATTTGCTCGTCGGAACACTGCTGAATATTGGGTCACCTGTGCGGTTCGAATTTTCAATTGTCGAGCAGCTTTGTCTCCGATGAAGTCTTGCAATTCTAGTAAAATCCAAACATATGTTCTATACTTATGGAAGTAGCTTGTTTGGAGGCGCTAGATGGAAGTCGGAAGAGATGACATTGTAGAAAGCGTTGTACGTTTGATAAATGGGGTGGGGCGTAGCCCATATTTATTCGTCGGCTCGGGCTTTTCCCGTAGATACATGGGTACCGACGATTGGGTTGGTTTGTTAAGGCACCTCTGTTCCCGTCTTTCCGATGATCCCTTTCGGCTTGACTCGTACCTGGCACGTTGTCCAGATGAGTCTGACAATAGCGCATTGCCCTCTGCCGCGACGATGCTTGATAAGGATATGCGCATAGCTGTTCTTGAGGACCCTCGCTTCGCTTCTTTTAGAAACGATCATGTGGAGGACATTCGTCAGCGTAAATCTATTTTAAAGATCATGGCGGCCGAGAGGTTATCCTCGTTCAAACCTGAATATATGACGCATGAGCTTGATATCTTGAGAGAGGTTGGCAGGCGGCGTATCTCTGGAGTTATAACAACCAACTATGACTGTCTCCTGGAGTCGCTATTTCCCGAGTTTAAAGTTTTTGTTGGCCAAGACGATCTCGTCTTTCACAGAACTTTTGAAATGGGTGAAATCTATAAGATCCACGGTTCTATGGATAATCCTGAATCTATGGTTCTTGAGGAGGCAGATTACGTAAAACTCGCCGAAACACAGGATTACTTGGCTGCCAAGTTGTTAACTATTTTTATGGAATACCCAATTATTTTTATCGGTTATTCCCTTAACGACCCCGATATCCAAGCTATCCTCATGTCGATTTCGCGCTGCCTCGGTTCTAACAATCTTGCGTTGCTTAGAAAGCGCTTTATCTTCCTTACTAGGGGAGAAAACGCAACCTCAACTCATTCGTTTACCTTTCCAGGTATTGGCGAGATAAGCATGACCGAGATTAGGACGAACGATTTTGGTGCAGTGTATGAAGCAATTGGACAATCCAAATGCTCCTTCTCGCCCAGGATCATTCGTGAGCTTCGCAGGAGCATCTACGCCTTGGCTGATGAGGGCGATCCGAATGACTCTCTGGTAGTTGAAGCGAGTTTTAGCGACCTCGAGAGACTTCCGGAGGGACAGCATCTTGTGCTGGGTATCGGTGTTGCGAATGCTTCTTTAGGGCACGGGCATATGGTCAAAGCCGAACTTCTATATCGTGATGTTGTGTTTGATGACGAACATGTTGCTCCTAAGCTTGCCGTCGAGGAATACCTTCCTTCGCTGCTTGCTTCTAACTCGGGTGGTTTGCCCATGTATAAGTATTTAAGCGCGTATTCAGGGGAAGTTCTTAATCCAAGGATGCTAAAGGAAATAGATGAGAAGAAGGATTTAGATGCTTTTCTAAACAACAGCCTACGAAAGGCAAAAGGTAGCTATCATCATTCGGGAATTAGACACTCGGTTCAGTCTGTTATAGCTAACGAAGGCTTTGAGGAAGCATTTAAAAAGCTTGTGCTACTTGAAGAAGATGAGATCGATCTAAATAAGTTGCTTGAATATCTGAGGGCGCTCATCACGGACGATCGCAAGATAATCCACGGTAATAGCGAGCTGAAACGGCTTATTAGAATGTATGATTTCCTTAAGTACAAGAAGGCCTTCGACATATCGGCTACTAGTGAGTAATCCCACCTAGCGTCTATGAAGAAGGCCATCTTTGTAAACTATGGCATCTGAGCGTATAGTGCGAACACCACGTGCAAATGCATACTTAATATAACGCTTTCTGCTTGAAATCACAATGGTGTCTGTTTCGACCCGCCAATCAAGGGAAGATAGTGTAGAGTATCTTCCTGCAATACAAAAGCTCTTTGGGAGCTTTAAGGGTGACGCTTTCAAATTGAGAGTGTTGCCCTTTTTTCATGTATGCAATGTGTGACGTACTAGCCAAGCACCATCCCGGCAATGGAATGATCGAGCATGGGCGGCTTCTACTGGTTGACGTGATCGTGGTCAAACAAGTGATATCGATTAGAATTAAATCAATTGCGCTGGAAGCCTTCGG
This sequence comes from Collinsella sp. AF28-5AC, assembly GCF_003457875.1. NCBI lineage: Bacteria > Bacillati > Actinomycetota > Coriobacteriia > Coriobacteriales > Coriobacteriaceae > Collinsella > Collinsella sp. AF28-5AC. Next base: position 163,078 of record NZ_QRTA01000001.1, read on the forward strand.
GCGACACCTGAAGAGGGTTGATGCGTCGGTCCTCTTTTTTTGTTTGGATGTAAGATTCGGCCAGGCAAAACAAGGATCTCATTTGGGGAGAACAAATATCCGGCGGTTTTCCGCTTCGGGACGCGCGGTTTAAGGGTGCTTTTCGGAAGTGCGGGGAAAAATCGGAAACCTCCGAGCATAAACCGAATTTCGGCAACAAAACCGCAGGTCGCGGAAGGCTAAAACAGGGGTCTGGTCTGTCGATCTCGGTTTTTCACCGCACTTCCGGAAACGCCCGACGGAAGCATGCGGCAAATTTTGGAACCCTCGAGCACATCGTCCTTTTCATGAAAAGAACCCGCAGGTAGAAGCGTTGCCACTATCCAGTGTGGTTGACGTGTCTAGAATATGCCGCACACTTCCGGATTTTGCATAAGCTCGACTGGTTTGTTTATCGATTGGGGCAGAGGAATCTTGTCTGGACCTCGTTATATGTATTTAAATGGATGAACTTAACCTATAAGTTAAGTTCATCTAGAAATGGGAGGTGCCCTTTGGCAGAAGGATATGATCTTGTCGAATATAGAGACCTCAAGGGTCGACCGTTTTGGGAATTGACGGCTTCTCCCGACAACTCTCAATTCCAGAAAATGTTGTCAGACCCTAAGCGGAAATTAACCGCTCGAACAATGATCGGCCAGAATAGCACGTCAACTTCTGGAATCTGAGCCTTGACTTTTATACTTGGCTTTCGAAACGGAGAACACAATGAATAAAGTAGATTTATCTGATTTTTACGCCGAGACAGAAACTAGTGAAGCACGCGCTTATGAACATGCACTAGATATTGAGTTTATTGTTCATCGCGAAATGAAACGTTTGGGATTGAGTAAAAGTGAGCTGGCAAATCGTATGGGCATAAGCCTTCAGTCGCTTTCTAAGCTCTTGAATTCTCAACCTAATATGACTCTAAAGACGATTGCAAAGTTCGAACTTGCTTTGGGCATTAAGATCGTTCCGCAGGTTATCGTCAGCTATTCCAAAGAACTGCCGTTTCTTTCATCCAACTATTCCGTGCGAGAGCAATGTACATCGCCTGGCATTCTCCCCGCAGAGCTGTCAGCAGATTGCGATGTGCCTTTTCAGAGCGAATAGCAGCCTCTCAATGAGCCTGGGTCGGACGAGTTGCCACTCCCACATTCCCTAAAAAAGTTCTTAAAACAGCCTTAAAGGCGCTCCAGCTCGTGTTGACAGCGTAAAATACGCATGTTTGACTATGACAAAAGTGGATTTTAGGGGAGGGGTGCGCCATGGAAGTGCTGGTTGTTGGCAACACCGCATATGTTGACGATGACTTTTGTGCCAAGGCGTTCCCCGGGGACCATGTGCAGGTTGTAGCCGCGCAGGACACGCGCCGCGACGAGTCGTCGCCCCATGCCTCGTGGAAAGAGCTGCTCCAGCACTTGGAGCAGGCCTATGAGTTCGACCGCGTGGTCTACCTTTCTAATTACCTTACCCCGCATATCGATAGCGTGGGCGATATCGAGCTGCTGCGTTCGGTCTTTCGCGCGTGCATGGGTCGCCGGATCCAGCTGTTGTATATAGCAGGGCCCGCAGGTGCCGAGGGTGCCGCCGATGCCGCGGGGCGAACGGGCAAGGGCATTATCGCGCGCGCAGCCAACGACCTGTGCCGCTACTACGCTGCTCGCGAGGGCGTTCAGACCAAGATCCTGCGCGTGCCCTTCCTGTATACCGCGTCTGCCGCGCTGGAGGACCCGTTTTTGGTGCCGCTGTTCGACGCGTGCTCAACCGGATCGGTCGCTCTACAGGGCGCGGAGGATGCGGCGTTTCCTCTGCTGTGTGCCGAGGAGCTTGCGGTGCTGGTGCGCCGTATCTTCGACAGCTGGGATGGTAACTTTGAGACGCTCGACGTTGCCGATGCCTTCCATCACACGGCGGGTGAAGTGGGCGAGGCTCTTCAGGCGCTGTTCCCAGGGCTTTCAGCTGCCTATGGCGATTCTGCTGGTTACGTCCTGCCCGTCAGCGACGTCGCTCGCGTGCGCTATGGCTGGTTTCAGCGCTACGACTTGCTGCGCGATCTTTCGACCATTCAAGCGCGTTGGGATGCTGGCCGCGCAAAGAAGGTCAACCCCTTGCGCGCGGCCATCGACCGCATTCAAATGCGCACGCTGCCTGTCAAATGCCTGGAGACGGCAGCCGCCTGGGTGCTCTTTGAAGTGCTGGAGCGCTTGTTCTCCCAATCGACCCAGCTCAACGTGCTCGATTATCGCCTGCTCTACGTGGTGCTGATCGGCACGCTGTATGGCTTGGACTTTGGCCTGGTTGCGGCGCTGCTGGCGTCGGTGGGTTTGGCTGCGAGTTACTTTACTCTGTACGGCTATACCTTCCAGGGCCTGTTCTACGAGCCGTCCAACTGGCTGCCGTTTATTGCGTACTTTGTTGTGGGTGCCGTGTGCGGCTATGTGCAGCTGCGCAACAGCGAAGCCATTAGGGCGGAGCGCGATCAAAACGAGCTCGTGCGCAACCGCAATACGTTCCTTACGCAGCTCTATCACGACGCGATCGAGGACAAGCGTGCGTACAGGCGCCAGATCGTGGGTCGCCACGACAGCTTTGGCAAGATCTTTGCCGTGACGCAGGAGCTCGACGTGCTCAACCCTCGCGACATCTATCGCAAGTGCTGCGAGCTTCTGGGCGAGATCCTCGAGAACGATTCGGTGGCGATCTACCATGTTTCGGGCGGGGCATTTGCACGCCTGGTGGCGGCAAGTCCCGCGATTGCCGAAGATGCCGCACGTTCGCTCACGCTTGAGCAGCTTGCACCTCTTTTGAGCGACGGGGGTCGTTCGAACCTGTGGGTGAACCGCGAACTGATGCCGGGGCTTCCCATGTTTGGATATACGATCGAGCGCGATGGGGCACCCGCCGTGTTGATCTTTGTGCGTCGCGCGGCCGAAAACCAAATGACCCTCTATTACCAAAACCTGTTCCGCATCTTGTGTGGCCTGGTCGAAAGCGCGCTGGGCCGTGCCTTTGACTATGAGGCGGTGGCACAGGATAAACGCTGCGTTGACGGCACTTGCGTGCTCAAGCAGGCTGCCTTTGGCCAAGAGCTCGCGGCCGAGCAGGCGCTGGCAGATGGCAAGATGGGGAGTTTTTTGCTCCTGCGCGTGGTACCAGGCATGGAGCCTATCGGCGAGCTGGTGGGCGCGATTGGGTCGGCGATCCGCGAGAGCGATGCGGCGGGCCTGATCGACGGCGACGTGCTCTACCTGCTTATGCGCCAGGCAAAGGCATGCGATCTGCCCATTATCCGCGAGCGCCTGAGCGAAAAGCAGATTGAGGTGGAGCCCGTCGACGGCGAGGATATCGTGGCGCTGTTGCAGCACATCTCTTACACCGGTGACGGTGAGGGGGGTGCCGCTTGATCTCGCTTGTCGTTGCTGCCGTCTTGCTGCTGATTCATGCGCTGGTTTGCCTGGTGCTGTGGACGCTCATGAAGTTGGGCCTGCTGCCGGTGCGCGGGCACATGCTGCCTGTGATAGTGCTGGTGCCGCTGTGGGGCCCGTTGCTGGTGGTTCTGCTATCGGTCTGCAGCGCGGTGTTTGGCGAGGGACTGAATGAGTCTGCGCTGGAGTCGCTGCGCTTCAACGACGACCTGCATCGCAGCATCTTAGTGCACGAACGTGATGCCGATGCAGGCGTGATCCCGCTCGAGGAGGCGCTCATCGTCAACGACCCGGCAGACCGGCGCCGCCTAATGCTCTCCATGCTCACCGAGGAGCCCGACGCGTACCTGGCGCAGCTGCAGGCGGCTAAGCTTAACGACGACGTTGAGGTGGCTCACTATGCCGCGACGGCGGTGGCGCAGATCTCCAAGGAGTCCGACCTTAAACTGCAGCAGCTGGAGCGTGCCTTTAAGACGGACCCGAGCGCGCAAAACCTCAACGAATACTGCGATTTTCTTGGTGAATACTTGGGCTCGGGCTTGGCTGAGGGGCGCGTGGCTCAGATTCAACGCCAACAGTACGCGCGCTTGCTTGCGCGTCGCTGCGAGCGCGAGGACACCCTTGAGCTTCGCATTCGATACGCGACGGCGCTGGCCGATGTCGGACAGATCGACGAGGCGCAGGCCGTGACCGACCAGCTGGTGCTCGACGTGCCCGAGGAGCAGGAGGTTTGGATGCTTTGCCTGCGCCTGGCGGTGATGCGCCGCGACGGTGACGAGGTCCACCGCGTGATCGATGCGATTGACAAACAGCATGTATACTTGAGCGCCGCCAACCGCGAGGAACTGGCGTTTTGGCGCAACGGAGAGGAGGCCCGATGAGCGTGGTGCAGCATATCCGCGACCGTGCGGGCCATTTTCGCTGGATGGGGCTGCTTGTGGTGTGGGCGGTCTTTATTGCCATGGCGGCCGTGCTGCTGGTGGAGCGCGCCGGCGTGCAGTACAGTGCGGGCCAGCATAAGCTGGGGATGCTTGCCGCCAACGATGCGGTGCCGGCTTCCTCCGCAATATTTGGCCAAAAGCCCACGTGCCTGGTCATTACCGATTCCGACCAAGCTGGCGTCGAGGACGTAAAGGAGCAGTTTGACCAGATCCTGCTCGACATGAAGATCGCGCACCGCGACGTGGACCTTGCCCTGGACGGCGTGGATGCCATTCCCTCGCTGACCTCCTTCGATCGCGTGATTTTGCTCATGCCGTCGCTCGATGGGCTCGGTACGCACCTGAGTGACATTATGAGTTGGGTGAGTGCCGGTGGTTCGCTTATGCTCGCCATGCCTCCGGATAACTCGAGCTATCTGCAAGTAATTGCCCCCAAGCTTGGCATTGAATCGGCCGGATATGACTATGTAAAAGCCGAAAGCATTGTGCCGAGCGAGGACTTTATGCTGGGCGGGGGAGAGCGCTACGAGCTCTCGGACCCCTTCGATTCGTCGCTTTCGGTTTCGCTGCGCGAGACGGCTCGTGTGTGGGCTAAGACCGGCGATGCGGGCGCCCCGCTCATTTGGTCGAATGACTGCGGTAGCGGGCGCACCGTGGTATGCAATATCGGTATCTATGACAAGGTTATGCGCGGTTTTTACGCCGCGGCGATCAGCCTGCTGGGCGATGCCACGGCCTATCCGGTCATCAACAGTGCCGTTTTCTACCTAGACGACTTTCCCAGCCCCGTGCCCTCGGGCGATGGCACCTACATCAAGCGCGACTACGGGCTTTCCATTGCCGATTTTTACACCAAGGTTTGGTGGCCCGATCTGCAAAAGCTCGCGCAAAAATATGGCATTCGCTTTACCGGCGTGATGATCGAAAACTACGAGGACGCGGTCAACCAGACCGAGCCCGCGCGCCAGGCCGATACCACGCAGTTCCGCTACTTTGGCGGCATGCTGCTGCAGATGGGCGGAGAGCTGGGCTTTCACGGCTACAACCATCAGCCTCTGGCGCTCTGGGATACCGACTATGGCAAGCTGTACGACTACAAGACGTGGAAGAACGAGGAAACGCTCGTCGCGTCGCTCAACGAGCTCATCGCCTTTCAGGACGAGGTGCTGCCCAACGCGCACGGCTCGGTCTATGTGCCACCGTCGAATATCCTTTCGGCCCGTGCGCGCAAGCTTATTGGCACCGACGTTCCGCGCATTAAGACCATCGCCAGTACGTATTTTGAGGATGGCACCGTCTTGCCCTATGTGCAGGAGTTTGGCGTGGCGAGCGATGGCATTGTGGAGCAGCCACGTATTGTCTCGGGCGGCATGGTCAACGATTCCTATATGCGTCTGGCAGCCGTGTCCGAGCTCAACATGCACTACGTGAGTACGCACTTTATGCACCCGGATGATCTGCTCGATCCCGATCGCGGCGCCAAGGAGGGCTGGGAGGTCTACAAGGGCGGTCTGACCAACTACCTGGAGTGGCTTACCAAGTCTGCGCCCGACCTGCGGCGCCAGACCGGTTCGGAATGCTCGGGCGCCATCCAGCGCTTTTCGTCCGTGACGGTGAGCGTGGATACAAGTGCGGATGCCTGGACGCTCAGCCTGGGCAATTTCCACGACGAGGCGTGGCTCGTGTTCCGCGCCAACAACGGTGAGCCCGGTGCAGTCACGGGTGGCGAGATTACGCATCTGACGGGCGACCTGTACCTGGTCAAAGCCACGGACAAGACGGTGACCATTGCACGCAAGGAGGGTGGCGACAAATGAGAATCTGCTTGGTACTCGAGGGTTGCTACCCCTATGTGCACGGCGGCGTGTCCACCTGGATGCACGGCTACATACAGGCCATGCCCGAGCACGAGTTTGTGCTGTGGGTGATTGGCGCGCATGCTGTCGACCGCGGCAAGTTTGTCTACGAGCTGCCCGGCAACGTGGTCGAGGTGCACGAGGTGTTTCTGGACGACGCCCTGCGCCTATCGGGCGAGCAAGAAGAGGCCGACTTTAACGCCCGCGAGCGCGAGGCGCTGCGCCGCCTGGTGTCGCTCTCCAATCCGGACTGGGACGTGCTATTCGATATCTTCCAGCGCCGTCGCGTGCATCCGCTCTCGTTTTTGCAGAGTCGCGCCTTTATGGATATCTTTCGCGACGTGTGCCTGGCCGAGTACCCATACACGCCCTTTGCCGATGCATTCCACACCATGCGCTCCATGCTGCTGCCCGTGCTCTACCTTCTGGGCAGCGAGGTGCCGGTGGCCGATGTGTACCACGCCATCTCGACCGGCTACGGTGGCCTGCTCGCCTGCCTGGGCTCAAGCGTTCACCATGCGCCGGTGCTGCTGACCGAGCATGGCATCTATACTCGCGAACGCGAGGAAGAGATCATTCGCGCTGACTGGGTGGTGCCGTCGTTTAAGGACCGCTGGATCCGCTTTTTCTACCTGCTTTCGGAGGAGATCTACCGTCGCGCCTTCCGCGTGACCAGTTTGTTCCATAACGCCCGTAAGACGCAGATCGACATGGGCTGCGATGCGGACAAGTGCCTGGTCATCCCCAACGGCATCCAGTTCGATCGCTTTAAGGACATTCCCTTAAAGCCCGATGACGGCTGGGTGGACATTGGCGCGGTGGTGCGCCTGGCGCCCATCAAGGACGTCAAGACCATGATCTATGCCTTCTTTGAGCTGCACGAGCGCCTGCCCCGCGTGCGCCTGCACATCATGGGTGGCGTGGATGACGAGGAGTACGGCGCCGAGTGTCACGCGCTGGTCGATACCCTGGGCGTGCGCGACTTGATCTTTACCGGCCGCGTCAACGTGGTTGAGTACATGGAAAAGCTTGACTTTACCATTTTGACGAGCATCTCCGAGGGCCAGCCGCTCAGCGTGCTGGAGTCGCTTGCAGCGCGCCGTCCCTGCGTGACGACCGAGGTGGGCTGCTGCCGCGAGCTGCTCGAAGGCGCCCCGGGCGACGACTTTGGCGTGGCGGGTTTTGTGACGCCGCCTATGTATCGCAAGGGCTTGGCTGATGCCATGGAGCGCATGTGCGTGAGCCGGGCCCGTCGTATTGAGATGGGGGAGCGTGGCCAGCGTCGCGTTGCCACGTACTTTTTGCACGAGCAGATGCTCGCCAACTATCGCGCGCTGTACGACGAGACGGCGCAAGCGTTTGACCTGCCCAGAGAGGGGGAGTAGCCGGTGGCCGGAATCGGTTTTGAGCTCAAACGCCTGTTTAGGCGCAAGGGTCTGTTTGCCACGATGCGCGCCTATGGCTACGCTGGCATTGTGTGCACGGGCCCCATGCTGCTGGGCGTGCTGCTCCAGGTGGGTATCTTGGTGCTGTGCGGTCTGTGGGGTGTGGGCCGCGCCAACCAGGATCTGCTGGTGTGCATGGTGACCTATACGCTGCTGGCATCGCTCACGCTCACAAGCTTTTTCTCCATGCCGGTCACGCGCTTTTTGGCCGACATGCTCTTTGCCGAGCGCGAGGATGAGATCCTGCCTTCGTTTTGGGGGTCTAATGCCATCATGCTCGTTGCGGGCACGGTGCTCTACGGCGTCTTTTTGCTGTTCTCGGGCGCCACGCTGCTGCAGGGGCTGCTGTGCCTGTGGCTGTTCAACATTATGATCGTCAACTGGAATGGCATGAGCTACCTCACGGCCATCAAAGATTACCGCGGTATCCTGTGCAGCTTTGCGGCTGCCATTGGTGTGGCGTGCCTGTGCGCCCTGGCCGCGCTGGCACTGGGGCTGCCGCCGGTCGAGGGCCTGTTGGCGTCAATCGCCCTAGGCTACGGCGTCATTCTCGCCTGGGATGTGGTACTGCTGTACCGGTATTTTCCGCAGAACGACCGCAGCCCCTGGCTCTTTTTGCGCTGGCTCGATCAGTTTATGCCGCTGGCGCTCACGGGCCTGTTTACCAACCTGGGGCTCTTTGCGCACCTGGTGATTATTTGGGCAGGGCCCATTGGCGTGTGGGTCAAAGGCCTGTTTTACGGCGCGCCCTATCATGATGTGCCGGCGTTGCTTGCGTTTTTGACCATTCTGGTCACGACCGTCAACTTTGTGGTGTCGGTCGAGGTCAATTTCTATCCGCGCTACCGTGACTACTACAGCCTGTTTAACGACGGCGGCGTGGTGGGCGATATTGTGGTGGCCGAGGAGGAGATGCTCTCCACGCTCAACAGCGAACTGCGCTTTTGCGCGCTCAAGCAGCTGTTTGTGACCGCGGCGGTCATCTCGCTCGAGACCACAGTGCTCTCGGCCCTGCCGCTGGGCTTTAACAATCTTATGCACGGGTATTTTCGCACGTTATGCGTAGGCTACGGCCTGTATGCCGTGGGCAACACGATCCTGCTTATCTTGCTGTACTTTACCGACTACAAGGGAGCCGTTCTGGCCTCGGGCCTGTTTGCCGGTGTGGCAGGGCTGGCGACCGCCGTGTCGTTGCTTTTGCCGCAGCAGTTTTACGGCTTTGGCTTTTTGTTGGGTGCGGTGGTGTTTTTTATCGTGGCGCTGCTGCGGCTCGATACCTATACCGCCAACTTACCGTATCGTATCCTGAGTCAGCAGCCCATTGTGGCGACCGACAAAACGGGTCGTTTTACACAGCTGGGCCGCTTGCTCGACCGTGCCGAGCAGCGCTATGAGGAGTGCCGCTGCAAGGGCGTGCCGCACGGCGCGTTTCAGCGCGCAGTAGTTCGCGTGTATCGCAACCATTGGGGAGGTTCTGATGATCGATAAGTTGATGTCTCGCCGCTGTCTGATCGAGGCGGCTGCCGGCGCGCTGCTGCTTTCGGGCTGCTCATCTCAGGACGAATCCTCGACAAATAAGGTAAAAAAGCAGGACAAGATTAAAAAGGCCGAGGCCTCCGACCAGTCCAAGCATCTGCGCGATAAGGACGAGCTGTACGAGGTCTATGATGACTCGGGCATTGTGACCATGTATCTGACGGTCTCTCGCGGCAACAGCTCCGAGAACACGGACCATAGCTGGGCCGAGATCAACACGTACTCGGTGTATGACTATGCCGACATGGGCGTGACGCGCTATCAGGTTATGGGCCTGCTGCAGGCGGGCGACGAAGACGGCCCGGTGGCCGGCGAGGTTGGCTATGGCGAGGAAGCGCCCAATGCCACCGTGCAGGTGCGCGGCCAGACATCGAGCTCCTACACGCAAAAGAATTACAAGGTGGAGCTCAAAAAGGGCAAGGGCACCTGGCGCCAACAGCGCGCGATTGCGCTCAACAAGCACATGGGCGAGGGTATGCGTTTTCGCAACAAGATGGCCTACGACCTTATCCGCGGGATTCCCCAGATGATGGGCCTGCGTACGCAGTTTGTGCATCTGTGGGTGTGCGACCAGACCGAAAAGTCCAACGATACCTTTGAGGACTACGGCCTGTTTACGCAGGTGGAGCAGCTCAACAAGACGGCGCTTAAGGCACATGGCCTGGATAAGAGCGGGTACCTGTACAAGGTGAACAGCTTTGATTTCCATCGCTACGAGGACACCATTAAGCTTGCCGACGATCCCGACTACAACCAGGCAAACTTCGAGGGCATGCTCGAGATTAAGGGCGATTCGGACCACACCAAGCTCATCGAGATGCTCGATGCGCTCAACGACGAATCGCAAAAGATCGATAACGTGCTCGACACCTACTTTGATACCGAGAATCTGGTCTATTGGCTGGCGTTTCAGATCCTGACGGGCAACTGCGATACGCAGAACCGTAACTGCTATCTGTACAGCCCGCTTAACTCCAAGGTCTGGTATATCCTGGATTGGGATAACGACGGCATGCTGCGTAAGCTGGAGCTTTCTCTTACCGGGTTCTCGGACTATGCGAGCTGGGAGCGCGGCGTAAGCAACTACTGGGGCAACGTGCTATTCAATCGTGCGCTGCGCAGTAAGGCGTTTCGCAGTGAGCTCGACCGCGCCGTAAAGGACCTGCGCTCGTATATGACCGAGGCGCGCCTGGCCAAGATGATCAAACATTATCGCGAGGTTACCGAATCGCTGGTCTTTGCTTCGCCCGATACCGACAATCTGCCTGTCACCAAGGACCAATACGAGCAGATCGCCGCGGCGATTCCCTCCGAGATCGAGGAGAACTATAAGAGCTACTGCGAGAGCTATAAAAAGCCCATGCCGTTCTACATTGGCGTGCCGCAGATCGATAACGGTAAGCTGCGTATGAACTGGGATGCGTCCTACGACTTTAAAGCGCGTGACATTCGCTATACCGTGGAGCTGGCGCGCGACTATGCCATAAGCGACGTGCTTTTTAAGGCCGAGGACGTGCTACTTCCCGAGGTGACCTGTGATGCGCCCGATGCCGGCCAGTATTTTGTGCGCGTGCGCGCCACCAACTCCGACGGCTATACGCAAGATGCGTTTGACTACTATGTGACCGACGACGGCAAGCACTACGGCATGAAGTGTTTTTACGTGCAGGACGGCGGTAAGGTCGTGGAGGATACGTATGAGGAGGGCTAGCGCGCTGCTTGAGCGCTTGGCAGCTCCGCCTGTGCGTGCCACGCAGGAGCGTTACCGCCACGAGCTCAAATATCTCATTAACGAGGGCGAGCACGCCGCGCTTGCCTGTCGCATGGCGCCTGTGTTTAAGCTGGACAAGCATGCGCAGGCGGGCGGTTATACCATTCGCAGCCTGTACTTTGACGACTACTGCAACTCGGCCTACGAGGAAAAAGACGCCGGTATTCTCATGCGCAAAAAGTATCGCGTGCGCATCTATAACGGCAGCGACAAGGTGATTAAGCTCGAGCGCAAAAAGAAGTACGGCAGCTGGATCTACAAGGAGGACGCGCCGCTCACGCGTGACGAGTTCGAGCAGATTCTGGCTGGCGACTACGACTTTTTGCTGAGGAGCCCCTATCCGCTCTGTCGCGAGTTCTACATCGAGTGCATCTGTAATATGATGCGCCCGCGGACCATCGTGGACTACGAGCGCGAGCCGTGGGTGATGGACGAGGGCACCGTGCGCATTACCTTTGATAGCAACGTGCGTGCGGCGGTGGGGAGCTTTGACATCTTTGACGCGACGTTGCCCGCGTTGCCCGTGCTGGAGCCCGGCAAGCTGGTGATGGAGGTCAAGTTTACCGAGTTTTGCCCGCAGCTGGTGCGCGATATGGTGCCGCCGGGTGCGGCCGAACTCACGGCGGTCTCTAAGTACTGCCTGTGTTATGACAAGACCGCCTACCTGCGCGGTTTTAACTACTGGGAATCGGATTTTGGGAACCGAGGGGATATTTAGACCATGAGCACCAGGGACTTTTTTAAGAACTCCGTCTTGGAGGCGTTTGGCCAGGTCGACCCTGCCAAGATCGGCCTTTCGCTGCTCGTGGCGCTCGCCATGGGCATCCTGATCTACTACGTGTACAAGCGCTTTTTTACTGGCGTGGTCTATTCGCGCAGTTTTGCCGTGACGCTCGTGGGCATGTGCGTGCTCACCTGCATGGTCACGCTCGCGATCTCGACAAACGTGGTCATCTCGCTTGGTATGGTCGGTGCTCTGTCTATCGTCCGCTACCGTACGGCGGTCAAGGACCCGCTCGACCTGCTGTATCTGTTTTGGTCCATTACCACGGGCATTACGGCGGGAGCCGGTATGTATGCGCTCGTGGGGCTCACGGCGGTGGTGATCGTGGTGATGATTGCCGGCTTTGCGAGCCATCAGGACAAGGCGCGCGTGTACATGATGGTCATTCACTACACGGGGCAGACCACCGGCGATGATATCGTGCGTGCATTTGGGCGCACCAAGTTCACCGTCAAATCCAAGACGATGCGCGGTGACAAGGTCGAAATGGCCGTCGAGGTGTTCTCGGACGGTGTGGATATGCCCTATGCCGACGCCATCCGCGCACTCGATGGCGTGGAAGATCTAACGCTCATCCAATACAACGGCGAATATCACGGCTAGTTTGGTTCAGTTTTATTTAAGGGGCGGTGTCGCTTGGACGTGCGGCAGCTTGAAGAGACCTGGGCCGTGAGGGCCGGCGCACGTGAAACGTGTCTTGTTGCGGCCTCGCATGTGCCGGCGGCGCTGTCGATGCTGGGGATTGTGCAGCCCGGCGATCGCTTGGTGGCCTTTGCGGACGACTTTGCCGATGCATTTGCCTGCGGCTTTGATGGCTGCGATGTTGCGCTGGTGGGGGAGCCCGCGGCTGCGGCGTTTGCTGCTGCGTCCGAAGGCTTTGATGCTTCGTTTGATGCCGAGGGGCCGCACCTGTGGTGGTTCGTCAACTCCATCGGCGGGTTTGGTCTGCGTGTGCCCGACCTTCGCGCTCTGGGCCGCGCCGCTCGTGAGCCGCATGCGCTGCTCGTGGTTGATAACACTGTGTCAGGCGTCTTTGGGTGCAACCCGCTGCGTCTGGGCGCCGTGCTTTCGCTCGAGGCGCTCGACCGTGTGTGTGCCGGCGTTGCGCCGCGCAAACTCGTCGCCGCTTCGGTGGCGCGCTCGCAGCTTAAGCGCCATCGCGTGGATGCCGCCGCCGAGTGTGCGTATGCGCTTCTTGCGGATTGCGGTGCGTCTGCACTCGACCTTTCTGTTAATGAGGCTTGCATGCTGGAGCGGGGGCTGTCTTCGCTCGACGCTCGCATGCAGGCCCACTTCGACCGCGCCCGTGCGCTGGCCGAGTATCTGGCCGCCAACGAGATGGTACGCAACGTGCGCTATCCCGGGCTGACCTCGCATCCCGACCATGCCATCGCGACCGGCATCCTGGAGCACGGTTTTGGCCCGGCAGTAGAGTTTGACCTGATGGACTGCATCGCGGGTGAATTTTTTAGCATACTGCCGGACGAATTCCGCACATCACCCGCCGGCGGCTCAACAACGCGCCTTTCGGCCCCGCGCGGTAAGCAGGGGAGCGCCATCCGCCTCTTCGCCGGTACAGACGACCCTCTGCAGGTGGCTGCCACTCTCGATAACGCCCTTAGCAAGTAGCTAATCGGGGTCTGTGTCACGAAAACGGCCTATTTACTACGTTTAAGCAATAGGGGTCGACCGCACCCGCCTATTTTGAAAATTACCAAGCTGTTTACCAGCGGTTTTATTTTCATAATGTCCGGTATGGTCGTGGGTATTCAACTAAACGTAGTAGATGGGCCCGTTTTGTGGCGCGAGCCTCGACCCGAGGGCGCTGTGGGCTAAAAACGGCCTAAAAGGACTACTCTGCATTGATGCTGGCGATGAGGTCGTTGGCCTTTGCGGCAATTACTTGGTTGATGTCGGCCTGCAGCTCCTCGTAGACCGCTATGGCTCGCTCGCCGGCGGGGGTGAGCGATGATCCGCGGGCGCCGTCGCGCTCGATGAGCTTGCAGCCCAGCTGTCCTTCCGCCTCGTTCACAATGCGCCAGGCTTTGGAATACGCCATGCCCATGCTCTTGGCGGCGCGGTTGAGCGAGTGCTCGCGGGCGATGCCCTGCAGCAGCAAGACACAGCCATGGCCGAACACGCCCGGCAGGTCTTTGTCGCACGCTTGAATGACCAGCTTTGCCGTCGTCTTGTACTCCATGTGCTCCACGTCTCCCCACTAAAGTGTTTGCTGGGTAAACGCAAAGCCTGCGTCAAACCCTCGTGTGCTCTTCTTAAATCATGCATTGTAGCAGTCAAAGTGCGTTAAGATACTTCCCCAGTATTGGGCGCCCAAGGTTGGGCTGGGTCCTACGAGGCCTGCAGCCGACCGGTCGCATGGAAAAAGGAGAAACATGGCTACGTTCTTTCCCGGTGAGTCCCACACGTTTTCGGAGTATCTGCTGGTCCCTGGCTACTCGTCCTCGCAGTGCATCCCCAACAACGTCTCTCTTAAGACGCCGCTAACCCGCTTTAAGCGCGGTGAGAAGCCGGCAATCACCCTGAACATCCCCATGGTTTCCGCCATCATGCAGTCCGTCTCGGGCGTCGACATGGGTGTCGCGCTCGCTACCGAGGGTGGCCTGTCCTTCATTTACGGTTCTCAGACCCCTGAGTCCGAGGCTGCTATGGTTAAGGCCGTTAAGGATCACAAGGCTGGTTTCGTTCAGTCCGATTCCACGCTGACCCCCGACATGACCATGGAGCAGGTCATCGAGCTCAAGGAGAAGACCGGCCACTCCACCATGCCGGTCACCGACGATGGCACTCCCAAGGGCAAGCTCCTGGGCATCGTCACCAGCCGTGACTATCGCCCCAGCCGCGATGACCACCAGAAGAAGGTCTCCGAGTTCATGACCCCGCGTGAGCAGCTTATCGTGGGCGACAAGAACATCAGCCTCAAGGTTGCCAACGACGTCATCTGGGACAACAAGCTCAACGCTCTGCCTATCGTCGACGACAACGATCACCTTATGGGCATCGTCTTCCGCAAGGACTACGACAGCCACAAGACCAACCCCAACGAGCTGCTCGATAACGACAAGCGCTATATGGTCGGCGCCGGTATCAACACCCGCGACTATGCCGAGCGCGTGCCGCTGCTCATCGAGGCTGGCGCCGATGTCCTGTGCATCGACTCCTCCGAGGGCTTCAGTGAGTGGCAGAAGCGCACCATCGAGTGGATTCGCGCCAACTACGGCGAGGACGTCAAGGTCGGTGCCGGTAACGTCGTCGACGCCGAGGGCTTCCGCTTCTTGGCCGACTGCGGTGCCGACTTCATCAAGGTCGGTATCGGCGGCGGTTCCATCTGCATCACTCGCGAGACCAAGGGTATCGGTCGTGGCCAGGCCACCGCGCTGATCGACGTCTGCCGCGCCCGTGACGAGTACTACGAGGAGACCGGTGTTTACGTGCCCGTGTGCTCCGACGGCGGTATCGTATACGACTACCACATGACGCTCGCCCTTGCTATGGGTGCCGACTTTATGATGCTGGGTCGCTACTTCGCCCGCTTCGATGAGAGCCCGACCGAGCGCGTCAACGTCAACGGCCAGTACATGAAGGAGTACTGGGGCGAGGGTTCTGCGCGTGCTCGCAACTGGCAGCGCTACGACCTGGGCGGCGCGGCGAAGCTCAGCTTCGTCGAGGGCGTTGACTCCTACGTTCCCTATGCCGGTTCCCTCAAGGACGGCGTGGGCGGCACGCTCTACAAGGTCAAGTCCACGATGTGCAACTGCGGCGCCCTCTCGATCCCCGAGCTCCAGGAAAAGGCACGCCTGACCCTGGTCAGCTCCACCTCCATCGTCGAAGGCGGCGCCCACGACGTTGTGGTTAAGGACTCCCAGCAGTCCGTATCTTATCGATAAGCGGCTTTCCCAGGCACCGCACCTTGCCGTTCAAACCGTCGCTCGCGTACCAAAGTACGCCTCGCTCCTCTTTCACGGCAATCTGCGGCACTTGGAAAACCCGTTCGTTCTAGAACGGGTTGCACATAAAGGTTGAGTATCAACCACGTTATTTAGATAAAGCGAGATGCCTGCAAGTCGCAGACATCTCGCTTGTTGTATTTGCTATCATCAGTCAAGTTAACCTTAGGGTCGGGCGGCTTAGCTTTGTTCGCTACAAGTTCCGCACGCAAAGAAGAGCACTTAATGTGCTCTTCGTCTTGCGCAGGACTGTCCGCAGTAGCGAATAAAGCTAAGCCGACCGACCCCATTAAAGATTAAAGGAGCTGATATGTGCGATTGCACAGATCATAAGGATGAGATCCCTGCCTACGACGCGCAGGCCATTGAGTCCAAGTGGATGAAGGCCTGGGAGGACTCCAACCTTTTTGCCGTCGACACCGACGCCAGCAAGCCCAAGAAGTACGTGCTCGAGATGTTCCCGTATCCGTCGGGCGATCTGCACATGGGCCACGCGCGCAACTATACCATCGGCGATGCCATGGCCCGTCAGGCCCGCATGCGCGGCTACGATGTTCTGCACCCCATCGGCTTTGACGCCTTTGGCCTGCCTGCCGAGAACGCCGCCATCAAGCACAACACGCAGGCTGCCGCCTGGACGTATAAGAACATGGACCAGGCGCTCGCCACGATGAAGCGCATGGGCTTCTCCTACGATCTGGATCGCATGGTCAAGACCTGCAGCCCCGATTATTACCGTTGGGGTCAGTGGATCTTTGAGAAGTTGTGGGAAAAGGGCCTGGTCTACCGTAAGAAGAACCCGGTCAACTGGTGCCCCACCTGCAAGACCGTTCTGGCCAACGAGCAGGTCACCGAGGGCAAGTGCTGGCGCTGCGGCACCGAGCCCGAGAAGCGCGACCTTGAGCAGTGGTACTTCAAGATCACTGAGTACTCCCAGGAGCTGCTCGATGATCTGGAGAAGCTCCCCGGCTGGCCCGAGCGCGTCAAGCAGATGCAGGCCAACTGGATCGGTCGCTCCGAGGGCGCCGAGGTCGACTTTACCCTGTGCGACAAGGATGGCGAGCCCATCGAGGGCGACGAGGGCAAGATCACCGTCTTCACCACGCGTGCCGATACGCTCTTCGGTGTCTCCTTCTTTGTCCTGGCCCCCGAGTACGCTCGTCTGCACGAGCTCGTCGAGGGTACGGAGTACGAGGAGGCCGTGACCAAGATCGTCGAGGACTCCAAGCATATCTCCGCCGTCGAGCGTGCCCAGGGCACCCTCGAGAAGCACGGTGCCTTTACCGGCCGATACGTGGTGAACCCGGTCAACGGCGAGAAGGTCCCCGTGTGGGTTGCCGACTACGTCGTTGCCGACTACGGCACCGGCGCCGTCATGGCCGTTCCCTGCGGCGACCAGCGCGACTTTGAGTTCGCCCGCAAGTACGACCTGCCTATTGTGCCGATTATCCTGGACGATGACGACCGCGCTGCCGTCGAGGCCAGCGGCGAGACCATTGATACCTTCCATGCCGAGACCGTCGACTGGGATTGCGCCCATGCTGCCGAGGGCACGCTCGTTCAGTCCGGCAAGTACACCGGCATGCGTGGCGGCAAGCACTCCGAGGGCGAGGCTGCGATTGTGGCCGACCTTGAGGCCATGGGCTGCGGCCGTCGCAAGGTCGAGTTCCGTCTGCGCGACTGGCTCATCAGCCGCCAGCGCTATTGGGGCAACCCCATCCCGGCTATCCACTGCGAGCACTGCGGCATCGTGCCCGTGCCCGAGGATCAGCTGCCGGTAACGCTGCCCGAGAACCTGGACCTGGGCGCCGGCGAGACCCTCGCCGAGTGCAAGGAGTTCTACGAGACCACCTGCCCGGTCTGCGGCCGCCCGGCCAAGCGCGAGACCGATACCATGGACACCTTCACTTGCTCCAGCTGGTATTACCTGCGCTATACGGACCCGCACAACACCGAGCTGCCCTTCTCCCGCGAGGCTGCCGATCGTTGGATGCCTGTCGATAACTACATCGGCGGCATCGAGCACGCCATTCTGCACCTGCTCTACAGCCGCTTCTTTACCAAGGCACTGCGCGACCTGGGCCTGCTGAGTGTGGACGAGCCCTTCACCAACCTGCTGTGCCAGGGCATGGTCAAGGACGAGAACGGCGACACCATGTCCAAGTCCAAGGGCAACGTCGTGCCCCCGAGCTCGGTCATCGAGCCCTACGGCGCCGACACCATGCGTCTGGCGATCCTGTTTATCGCCCCGCCCGAGAAGGACTTCGACTGGGACCCCAAGGCCGTTGAGGGCGCCAACCGCTTCATCAAGCGCGCCTGGCGTATCGTTTGGCAGCTCGTCCAGTCCGGCGACGCCAACGTGGCCTTCGACAAGTCCGCGCTCGACGAGGTCGCGATGAAGCTCTATCGCGAGCGTCACCGCACCATCGCCAAGTGCACCGAGGACTTCGATCGCGGCCAGTTCAACACCGCCATCTCGGCCGTCATGGAGCTCGTCAACGCGGCGAGCGCCTACCTCAACGCCACCGAGGGTGCCGCCCGCGACAAGGCGCTGTGCTACGGCGTGGCTAAGGATATCGTGAGCGTCCTTGCCCCCATCTGCCCGTTCTGGGCCGATGAACTGTGGCACGAGGCCCTCGGCTGCGAGGGCAACGCCTACACCGCCGCCTGGCCCGAGTTCGACTTGGCCGAGTCCATCGAGGACACGGTGCAGATCGTCGTCCAGGTGCTCGGCAAGGTCCGTGGCCGCATCGACGTCGCCCGCGACGCCTCCAACGAGGAGATGCAGGCTGCCGCCGAGGCCGCCGTCGCCAAGTGGCTCGAGGGTAAGACGGTCGTCAAGGCCATCTGCGTGCCCGGCAAGCTGGTCAACCTGGTGGTCAAGTAAGCACTGCGCACTTAACTGACGCATAAAAGACGAGGGGCGATCCGGTTGGGTCGTCCCTCGTTTTGTGTTGTATGACCTGCTTAGTCAGTGCGTCGCACCGTCTTCTACGGGATGTGTACCAGGTCCCTAAAGTAAACATTGCCCGTTTGCTCCTCGATCATCCAAATGTTGAGGTAGATGTCGTTGAGGTCGTTGTTCACATTAAAGTCCGGGTCGTCGAAGGTGCCTACAAAGGTGAGCATGGCGCGCGTTTCCTCGCCTGCTGCGACCTGCTGGCGCATGCGCACATCGCGGACCACGCCGTTGACGTAGGCATAGGAGTCCACATCGCCAAACATCATGTCGACACCGGTGTTGTTGGTTACCGTAAAGACGAGCGCGGCGTCGCCGTAGCCGTCGGTGTCCTTGCCCACGCAGGTAACATGGACGTTCTCGTCTGCCTCAAGGTCGATAGGGAACTGTTCTTGAGGGTCGGGACCTAAGCCCTGGGGATCGTCGATGTCTTCGTCTATTTTGTCGAAGCTTACCGGGGGTTCGGTTTTCTCGATGGCTTTGGTGCTGCCACGATCCGGTTCGCATGTTCCGGTTTTGCCATCGATGTTGTTGCAGCCCGTCAGAGCGAACGAGCAGGCAGCGACGACGAGCGCGGTCGCGCAGAGGGTGCCTAGGCGTTCCATGGATCCTCCTTGCCGTAGAGATGCTGGAAGGTTGTGCGGTCAATGCGTGCGGCAGGCTTTCTCGCTACAGAATGCCTCTCGGCTCTAGTCTGGCCGATGTGCGCCCAGGGATGGAATGCCCATAGGGCCCGATTCGGTCGGCACGCTGGGACGCATGGCCCGTTTTGGGGCTGTTGAGGTTGCTCCGCATGGGGCTCTTCGGTCAATTGTCCTCTTCTTGTGGAGAACCTGTGCGCACGCTGACCTGCAGATTCGTACTGTGCTTGCGCGTTTCCGCAGCTATTGGTATAGTTTGCTTGCAAATGAAGTTGTAATTGAAAGAAGTGGGGTTTCGGCCCCGCTTCTTTTTTGTATGGATGGAGGTGCCGCAATGGTCAAGACCAAGACCGAGCAGGCGATCATCGACGCGCTCGAGGCCGTCGCTCCCCAGCACGATGTCGACATCGTCGACGTCGAGCTCGTGGGCGCCACCAAGGCCCCCTGCGTGCGCGTGCGTATCGAGGGTGCCGAGGGCCAGAGCCTGTCGCTCAACGACGTCACGGCCAACACCAAGTGGGTCGGCGATGTGATTGAGGAGCTCGACCCTATCTCTTCGAGCTATACGCTTGAGGTGTCGAGCCCGGGCATGGCGCGCCCGCTGCGCCGCCCGTGCGACTTTGTCCGCTTTGTTGGCGAGAACTGTGAGCTCACCTCCACCGCTACCGAGGGCCGTCGCAAGTACGCCGGCAAGATTGCCGCCGCCACCGAGACGAACGTGACCCTCGAGCTCGAGGACGGCGAGTCCGTTACCCTCGATTTCTCTGATGTTAAAAAGTGCAAGTTGAAGCCCACCTATGACTTCAAGCCCGCGAAGGAAGGAAAGTAAGATGGCAGCATCCGACATGATGTCCGCCCTGATGGAGCTTTGCCAGGAGAAGCACATCGACCAGCTCTACCTGATCGACCGCCTGGAGCAGTCGCTTGCCAAGAGCTATGCCGAGATCCTGCATCTTGAGTGGGGCGCCAAGGTGACCATCGACCGCACCACCGGCAAGATCTACGTCTACCGCCTGGAGCCGATCGACGATTCCATGGACGAGGAGGGCAACTTCACCGAGTTCGAGGAGATCGACGTCACCCCCAAGAACACGAGCCGCATCGCCGCCCAGCACGCTAAGGCCGAGATCAACGCCATCGTGCGCAACTCCGCCCGCGAGCAGATCTACGAGGAGTTCTCCGGCCGCATCGGTGACCTCATCAGCGGTACCGTGCTGCAGTCCACGCCCGACTTCACGATCGTCAAGATCCGCGAGGGCGTCGAGGCCGAGCTGCCGCACTTCGATCAGCGTCGCTACGAGAACGAGCGCAACGAGCGTCCGATGGGCGAGCGCTACCTGCACAACCAGCATATCAAGGCCGTGATCATCGACGTTCGCGACCCCAACTCCAACCTGCAGCCGGTTCGTGGCGAGCACAGCCGTCCGCCGATTGTCATCTCCCGTACCCACCCCGAGCTCATGCGTCGTCTGTTTGAGCAGGAGGTGCCCGAGATCTATGAGGGCACCGTCCAGATCAAGTCGATCGCCCGCGAGCCCGGCCAGCGCTCCAAGGTCGCCGTCCACTCGCTCGACGACCGTCTGGATCCCGTGGGCGCCTGTGTCGGCCCCAAGGGCAGCCGTGTTCGCGCTGTCGTGGGCGAGCTCCGTGGCGAGCGCGTCGACGTCATCCTTTGGGATGCCGATCCTGCCGTCTACGTCGCCAACGCCCTGTCGCCCGCCAAGGTCACCCGCGTCCTCATCGACGAGGAGAAGGCCTACGCCGGCGTCATCGTGCCCGACGACCAGCTGTCCCTCGCCATCGGCAAGGAGGGCCAGAACGCCCGCCTCGCCGCGCGCCTGACCGGCTGGCACATCGACATCAAGTCCGAGACGCTTGCCGCCGACATCCTCAAGAACGTTCCCGTTCACGAGGAGCCCGCCGCCGACCTGATCGGTGACGAGGAGGACGAGGACGTCCGCCGCTGCGAGTACGTGTCCGAGGACGGCATCCAGTGCCGCAACCAGGCTCGTCCCGGCTCCCGTTTCTGCGGTGTCCACGACACCGACGCCTTCGATGATGCGGAGGACCTGATCTAGCGCGCGGTTGCGCCGGGCGGGTCCCGGCGCGTCTCCCACGCTCGTTCAGTCTCTAGGCACTCAAGGTGCCAGAAAGGGTAGGTGAAGTCATATGGCAAAAGTCCGTGTGTCCACCCTGGCCAAAGAGTTCGGCATGACCTCCAAGGAATTGATGGGTCATCTCGCCGATATGAAGATTCCCGCTAAGTCCGCTTCCTCCACCTTGGAGGACGCTTATGTCGCCATGGTCCGCAAGCAGCTCGCCTCGGTGATCGAGGCCCGCGCTCAGGAAGTCGAGGCCGCCAAGCAGGCCGAGGAGCAGGCAGCTGCTGCCGAGGAGGCCGCACGCGCCGCCGAGGCCGAGCGCGAGCGCATCGCCGCCGAGAAGGCACGCGAGGAGGAGCGCCGCCAGTTTGCCGCAGCCCAGGCTGCCGAGGAGGCTGCCCGCGCCGAGGCCGAGGCCAAGAAGAAGGCCGAGCAGGAGCGCCTTGCTCGCGAGAAGGAGGAGGCTGCCCGCGAGGCCCAGCGCCGCGCCGTTCCCGCTTCCGACTCCGGTTCGCGCTTCCGTTCGCTGCTCGACCAGATCGCCGCACAGGAGACCGTGCTCAAGGAGAAGAAGGACGCCGAGGACAAGGCCAAGGCCGAGCGCGCCGCAGAGCGCGGTAACCGTCGTGGCGGCAACAACGACCGCCGCGGTGGCCGTCGTAACGATCGCAACGCCTCAGACAACAACTCCGAGCGCAACGCCTCCGAGAGCCGTCCGCACAGCCATCGCACCAACGCCAGCAACAACGTCGCTGCCGGCATGGACTTCCCCAACCCCGATAAGCAGGGCAAGGGCAAGAAGCGCAAGGGCGGTCACAACAACGAAGAGGACCACTACAGCCGCATGGCTCGCGAGGCCGAGGAGTACAGCCGCGAGAAGGTGCTCGAGGAGGCTCGAGCTGCCGTCGAGGAGGCCTCTCGTGAGTCCACCGGTCGCCGCAAGAAGCGCAAGGAGAAGCGCGAGCGCGAGGCTGCCAAGGCTCAGGAGGAGCGCAAGATAGAGGAGGCGCTGGCCCAGGGCGTGAACCCCGAGGACCTCGACGCCATCAAGGTCTCCCAGGGCGTTACCGTCCAGGAGCTTGCCGAGGCGCTCGACGTTCCGGCCAACGACATCATTAAGCGCCTGTTCCTGCTGGGTACGCCGCTCACGATGACGCAGTCCATGTCCGACGACCTCGTCGAGCTCGTTGCCGACGACCTGGGCCGTCAGATCAAGATCATCACCCCCGAGGAGGAGAACACCTTCTCGTTCTACGACGATCCCGCCGACCTTAAGCCGCGTGCCCCGGTCGTCACCGTCATGGGCCACGTCGACCACGGCAAGACGAGCCTCCTCGACGCCATCCGTCACACCGGCGTTGCTGCCGGCGAGGCGGGCGGCATTACGCAGGCCATCGGCGCTTCGCAGGTCATGATCAACGACCGCAAGATCACCTTCATCGATACCCCGGGTCACGCTACCTTTACGGCCATGCGTGCCCGTGGCGCCAAGGTGACCGACATCGTCATCCTGATCGTCGCCGCCGACGACGGCGTCATGCCCCAGACGGTCGAGTCGATCAACCACGCCAAGGCCGCCGGCGTACCCATCGTCGTTGCCGTCAACAAGATCGATAAGCCGGGCGCCAACCCCGACCGCGTGCGCCAGGAGCTCACCGAGTACGGCGTCATCCCCGAGGAGTGGGGCGGACAGAACATGTTCGTCAACATCTCGGCCAAGCAGAAGATCGGTATCGATGACCTTCTGGAGACCGTGCTGCTCCAGGCCGACGTGCTCGAGCTTAAGGCCAACCCGGACACCTTTGCCTCCGGCAATGTCCTCGAGGCCAAGCTCGACAAGGGCCGCGGCTCGGTCGCTACCGTGCTCGTGACCCGCGGTACCTTGCACGTGGGCGATATGCTGGTCGCCGGCCTTACCTACGGCCGCGTCCGTGCTATGCTCGACCCCAAGGGTCGCGCCGTCACCGAGGCCGGTCCCTCCGACGCCGTCGAGATTTTGGGCCTGCAGTCTGTGCCCAACGCCGGCGACGAGTTCCGCGTGTTCGAGGACGAGCGCGAGGCTCGCGCCCTTGCCGACGAGCGTTCGCTCAAGGCCCGTATCGAGGAGCAGAGCCGCGTCAAGCACGTCACGCTCGAGAACCTCTTCGAGACCATTGCCGACGCCGAGGTCAAGGAGCTCAACCTGATCATCAAGGCCGACGTCCAGGGTTCCATCGAGGCCCTTCAGGACTCGCTCGACAAGATGGATCAGTCCGAGGTTCGCATCAACACGATCCACTCCGCCGTTGGCGCCATCAACGAGACCGACGTCGTCCTGGCCGACGCCTCTAACGCCATCATCATCGGCTTTGGCGTCCGTCCCGACGGTAAGGCCCGCTCCGCCGCCGAGCGCGAGGGCGTCGAGATCCGTTGCTACGACGTCATCTACAAGTGCCTCGAGGAGCTCGACGCCGCCCGTATCGGCATGCTCAAGCCCACCGAGGTCGAGGTCTCCACGGGTACCGCGACCGTCCTGGACACCTTCAAGGTGCCCAAAGTCGGTATCGCCGCCGGTGTCCGCGTGGAGGAGGGCGAGATCGCCGCGACCGATTCCGTGCGCCTGGTGCGTGACGGCATTGTGGTCTTCAACGGCAAGATTGCCTCGATGCGCCACTACAAGGACGAGGCCAAGAGCCTCAAGAGCGGTTCCGAGGGCGGCATTGGCCTGGAGAACTTCCAGGACATCAAGCCCGGCGACCAGATCGAGGGTTACCGCATCGACCAGGTTGCCCGTACCGAGTAGGGGGTAGCGCTATGAAGCAAACGCAGGCAACCCGCCGTTTGGGCGAGCAGCTCCGCGAGAAGCTCGGTTATATCCTGCTCTTTGAGGTTTCCGATCCGCGACTCGACCTGGTCACCCTGACCGCGGTCGAGGTCGCGGTGGACCGTTCGTTCGCGCGCGTGTACGTGTCGTGCGATGCGAGCCGCTACGATGAGGTCATGGAGGCGCTCGCCAGCGCCAAGGGCCGCATCCGCAGTCTGTTGGCTCGCTCGCTTGATTGGCGCGTCACGCCCGAGCTCGATTTTCGTATCGATCGCTCGACCGACGAGGCCGAGCGCATCACGCGTGCGCTGGAAAACGTTCCGGCCACGCTTGCGATCGAAAAGGATGAGGACGGCTACCCGATAGCGGATGTCGCCCAGGAGGCAGCTTTAGATGACTAATTCCGCCGACCTCGCCTCGTGCGAGTCTGCAGATATTAAACGACGCATCCTCGAGCTCATCGAGGATGCGTCCTCCATTGCGATCTCGGGTCACACCTCTCCCGACGGCGATGCCCTGGGCTCCGTGTTGGGCCTGGGCCTTTCGCTTATGAAGGTGTTCCCCGACAAGGACATCGCCCTGCTGCTGGCAGACGACGATCCCGTTCCGCGCATCTACCGTTTTATGGAGGGTGCCGATCTGCTGGTGCCGGCCTCTGCCTACACCGGCAACCCGGACCTGTTCATCTCGGTGGACGTGCCGGTCGTCGAGCGCCTCAATAATTCTGCCGAGGTGCTGCGTCGTTCGGCCCACGTGGCGTGTTTTGACCATCACCCGGCGCGTGAGGAGTTTGCCGAGGTCAGCCTTAGGTGTGTCAATGCCGCTGCTTGCGCCATGATCATCGACCGCTTTTTGGCCGATTGTGGCATTACCGCAAGCGACAGCATCGCGACTTGCCTGCTGTGTGGCCTGGTCACCGACACCGGTCGTTTTCAGTATCAGAACGCCGATGCTGCCGCGTTTCATGCTGCCTCTCGCCTGGTGGCGCACGGTGCCGATCCGGCACGCGTCGCGCTCGAGGTCTATCAGAGCATGCGTGTCGAGTTCTTGCACCTCAAGTCCATCGTCATGGGTCGCATCAAGACGGTCGCGCACGGGCGCGTGGCGTATAGCTATGCGTACGAAAGTGACCTTAAGGAATGCGGCGTCACCTCTGATGAGTGCGACGGCCTGGTCGATGTGGTGCGCTCAGTGATGGGCGTCGAGGTCTGCCTGTTCCTTAAGGGCATCGAGGGCGATACCAAGGTGCGCGGTAACCTGCGCTCCAAGGGCGAACTTGATGTTTCCGAGATTGCGGCCAATTTTGGCGGAGGTGGGCACCACGCTGCCGCCGGCTTTACCAACGCCGGAACGATTTCCGAGACGCTCACCGCGGCACTTCCCATGCTGGCCGAGCTGGTAGGGGAGGATCCCGCTTCGGTGACCGTCGAGCTCTAACTTTTTGGATGGTACATGGCTCGTCGTACACCTTCTCAACTTAATATGCTGCTCGCCGTCGATAAGCCGGTGGGCTGCACGTCCCACGACGTGGTTTCGCAATGCCGACGCGCCCTCCATGAGCGGCGCGTCGGTCATGCCGGAACGCTCGACCCCATGGCATCGGGTGTCATGGTGGTGGGCGTGGGGCAGGCCACGCGTCTGCTGGGCATGCTCACGCTCGATACCAAAAGCTACGTCGCCGACATCTCGTTTGGCGTCGAGACCAATACCGATGATGCGGAGGGCGAGGCCGTCCGCACGGTGCCCGTTGCCGACGACTTGCGCGATCCGGCCTATGCCCGCGAGCGTCTGTGTGCCATGTTGGGTCCGCAGATGCAGGTGCCGCCGGCGTTTTCGGCCATTTCGGTCAACGGCGTGCGCGCCTATAAGGCTGCGCGCGAGGGCAATGCCGTGTCGCTGCCCCCGCGTCCGGTCGAGGTATACTCCGCCGATCTGATTGCCGTGAGCGGTGATGCCGACGCTTGCGTTTGGACCGTGGCGTTTTCGGTGAGCAAGGGCACCTATATCCGTGCGCTCGCTCGCGACCTGGGTCGTGCCTGCGACAACGCGGCGCACATTTCCGCGCTGCGCCGTACGGCCTCCGGCGTTGTTTCCATTGGCGCCTGTCATACGGTCGAGGAGCTTTCTGCCGAGTCCGCTGACGGTTTTGCCCTGGATCCCATTGCGGCACTGGGTGCCACGCGCGTCGACTTGCCGGGCGACCTTGCCGACGATCTGCTGTGCGGACGTCGTATTCCTATTGAGCGTGCGCTTGCGGGCTTCGATGCATCGAAGGCGCCGTTTGCGCTGGTGCTCGATGGCGGGCTCAAGGCGCTCGCCCGTATCGAGGGTGGTCGCTTTGTAATGGAGCACGTCTTTCCGCAGGCGATTGGCGGTGTTCGATGATGCTGACCTCCCACGAGCTCGCGCGTATTTTTTTCGCGGGCGAGTCGGATGAGGCCCGCATCGTCGCCGATGCATTTGATGATTGCGCGTGCCTGGGCGCCGCGTCGATCGCCATCGGCGTGTTCGATGGCGTGCATAGGGGGCATCGCGAACTGATCGACGCGGTCGTTCGCGATGCGCGTAACCATGGCTGCAAGGCTGTCGTGGTCACCTTCGATCCCGACCCGGACGTGGTGCTGAGCCCCTCGCCTGCTCAAAAACTGATGACGACGGCCGACCGTCTGCATGCCCTGGCTCTCACCGGGGTCGATGCGGTCGTGGCTGTTCCCTTTACGCCTTCGGTGGCGGCACTCGACCACGCGGGCTTTCTTAAACTGCTGTCGCATGTGGTCGATATCCGCTCGATTCGCGTGGGCAGCGACTTTAGGCTGGGCCGCGGCGGTGCCTCGGGCGTTGCCGAGATGAAAGAATGGGGAGCCGAGCGCGACGTTGACGTCTATGGCCACGAGTTGCTGTGCGTCGATGGACAGACGGTCTGCGCCACCCGTATTCGCCAGGAGCTTCGCCAGGGACATGTTGAGCTTGCCGCCGAGCTGCTCGGCCGCCCGTACATGCTGCGAGGTGTTGTTGCCGGAGGTCGTCACCAGGGCTCCGACATGGGTTTTCCCACGGCAAATATTCAGGTGCCCGAGGGCATCCAGGTTCCTGCCGATGGCGTCTACGAGGGCCTGGTGCTGGTCGACGATACCGTGTGGCCTGCTGCCGTCAATGTGGGCCTGCCGCCGACGTATGCCGACGATGCCGCCTCGGCTCATCTCGAGGCCAACTTGATCGGGTATACAGGCGACCTGTACGGCGCCTCGGTGTCGCTGGCTTTTACGCGCTGGCTGCGCCCGTCGCGCGTGTTCGATTCGCTGGACGAGCTTATCGCGACCGTCGAGGGTAATATTGACGATATCCGTCATCATTTGGGTGATCAGGGGGTGAGCATCTGTGATTAGCGATGAGGAAAAAGACCAGGTACGCGCTGCGTCCGATCTGGTTGCCATCGTGCAGGAAACGGTTGAGCTCAAGCCCCGCGGCCATGAGTTTTGGGGTTGCTGCCCCTTCCATGGCGAAAAGACCCCTTCGTTTCACATTATCCCTGCCACGCAGGTGTGGCACTGCTTTGGCTGTGGCGAGGGCGGCGACGTCTTCACCTACATCATGAAGCGCGAGAACCTGAGCTTTCCCGAGTCGATTCGCTACCTGGCCGACCGTGCCGGCATTGAGCTGCACGATACCGGCGCTTATCGCGAGCGCGGCACCAAGCGCGCCCGCATCTACGACCTATGTGCGGAAACCGCCCAGTTCTATCACACCATGCTTATGCGCGGTAAGGACAGCCGTCCGCGCGAGTACTTCGCCAGTCGCGGTATGGGCGGCGATGTCTGCCGCCGCTACTGCCTGGGCTTTGCACCGGGTCGCAATGCGCTGGTGTCGCATCTGTCGCAGGCGGGCTTTACCCCGCAGGAGATGATCGACGCCAATGTGGCCGTGAGCCGTGGTCGCGGGCAGCTTGCCGACCGTTTTTACGACCGCGTGATGTTTCCCATTTTTGACGAGCAGGGTCATAACATCGCCTTTGGCGGGCGCATTATGGGCGACGGCCAGCCTAAGTACCTCAACACCGCCGAGACGAGCGTGTTCCATAAAAAGCGAAACCTCTATGGCTTTAACTGGGCCAAGGAGTTTATCGTCGCGCAGGATACCGCCATCGTGGTGGAGGGATATACCGACTGTATCGCCTGCTGGGAGGCGGGGATTAAAAACGTCGTCGCCACGCTGGGCACGGCGCTGACGGAACATCACGTCAAGACGCTCACCCGCTTTGCCAAGCGCATTGTATATATGTTCGATGGCGACGCCGCCGGTCAAAAGGCCGCACGCCGCGCGATTCAGTTTATCGAGCAGGATTCGATGGACCTGCGCTGCGTGGTGCTTCCCGACGGCAACGACCCCATGGAGTTCATCACCGCGCATGGTGGCGAGGCTCTGCAGGCGCGCATCGATGCCGCCGAACCCCTCATGGACTTTGTGTACCGCTCACTGCAGGAGTCGAGCGACATTACCACGCCGGGCGGTCGTGCCAAGGCGCTCGAGGATGCACTGACGCTCATCTATCCGCTGCGCGATAGCTACATGATCGATACGTACTTTATCCAGATTGCCGACCTGCTGGGTTTGGATCTGGAGACGGTGCGCTCGAGCTCGGGCCGTGTGTTTCGCGATGTTGCCAAGCGCGAGGACGCCGAGCGTCGTCGCGAGCAGAACTACGAGCGCCAGCGGGCGCAGGCCGAGCGTGCAGGCAGCGCGGGCGGTCGGGCGTCTGGTTCGCAGGGGGCGCCTCGCGGCGCTTGGGCGTCGGGGGCGACGCCGCCGGTGTCCGCACCGGTCGAGGAAGAACCGTACGACTATGTGCCGCTCGAGGCCTACGGGGCCGCGCCGGTCGAGGCTGTCGACGATATGCCGCCGATTGATGTGCCGGTTGGTATGGATGGCGCGGCACCGGTCGCCGATATAATGGGCGCACCCGCGTCGCCGACGATGCCGATCGTGCTGACCGACCTAGAGCGAAAGTCTTTGGCGGGGGAGCGCGAGCTGCTGACGATGCTCACGAGCTACCCCGACCTGTTCCGCACGTATGCCGATCGCATCTGCTCGATCGAGTGGGTGGATCCGCGTCACGAGTCCATCGCGTGGGCCGTGCTCGCGACGCCGCCGGGCACCGACCCCACGGCGTGCATGGATGCGGCGCGCGCCGTGTGTCCCGAGGCAGCGTCGCTTGTTAGTGCCGGGCGCATTTCGTCGACGAGTAAGCACCCCACCGAGACGAACATCGTGTTTATGCTCGACACCCTCGAGCTCTACACCATCAAGCGCCGCATGCGCGCCGCACAGGCCAAGCTTCGCCAGGACCGGTCGCTCGACGATGAGGCACGCCGTGTGCTGACGATGCAGGCGATGCAAGATTCTCAGCGCCAGCGTGAGCTCCAAAAGTCGATCGGCGGCGTGGCGGATCCGTTCCGTTTGATCGGTTTGGAGACTGCGGGCGCCGAGCAGGCCTAGATGTTGTGGTCAACCAGCGTATTTGCGCCTATATCCAGTCTGAATTTTGGGTATAGACGTGTAGGTGTGTGCTAAAGTAATGAGTCCTGTGGACTATGAAGGGAGAATCTGTGCCAAATAAGAGTGAGAGCACGGGTACTGGGCTGGAATCCTACGTTGCAAAGCTCATGGGCAGCGGCTCAAACAGGACTTCGGTAACCGAGGACGAGATTCAGGTCGCCCTGAAGGATATCGATGTATCTGACGAGCAACTCAACGCGGTGTATTCCGCGCTGCGCAACAGCGGCATCCAGATTATCTCCGCGAGCGGAAACGACGACGCTCCCATGGGCGTCGAAGATGACGATAACGATAGCGATACCGATGATTTCGATGACGACGAGCACGATTCCGGTTCACTCGACGATCACGAGCTTAAGATGGCCCGTCAGGCCGACGCCGAGATGGGTTCTTCCAAGAGCAAGAAGAAGCGCACCGTGCGTACGTCCCGTTCGCGCTCGCGCGTGCGCGGCATCGATGCCTCCACGGTGATGCTGACCGGCGACCCGGTTCGTATGTACCTTAAGGAGATCGGTAAGGTCGACCTGCTGACCGCCTCCGAAGAGGTCGATCTGGCCATGAAGATCGAGGCCGGTCTCGATGCCACCGAGAAGCTCGAGGCCGCCGAGGCGGGCGAGATCGAGCTTACCCGCGCCGAGATGCGTCGCCTGACCCGTATCGAGAACGTGGGTCTCGAGGCCAAGCAGGCGCTCATCAGCGCCAACCTGCGTCTGGTCGTCTCCATCGCCAAGCGCTACGTCGGTCGCGGCATGCTGTTCTTGGACCTGATCCAGGAGGGCAACCTCGGTCTGATCCGCGCCGTCGAGAAGTTCGACTACCAGAAGGGCTTTAAGTTCTCCACGTACGCCACGTGGTGGATCCGTCAGGCCATCACGCGCGCTATCGCCGACCAGGCCCGTACCATCCGTATTCCCGTGCACATGGTCGAGACCATCAACAAACTCGTTCGCGTGCAGCGCCAGCTTCTCCAGGACCTGGGTCGCGATCCGACCCCCGAGGAGATCGGTGCCGAGATGGACATGAGTGCCGACCGCGTCCGCGAGATCCAGAAGATTTCGCAGGAGCCCGTGTCGCTCGAGACCCCTATCGGCGAGGAAGAGGATTCCCAGCTGGGCGACTTCATCGAGGACTCCCAGGCTATCGTTCCGCCCGATGCCGCCAGCTTCTCCATGCTGCAGGAGCAGCTCACCCAGGTGCTCGACTCGCTTGCCGATCGTGAGCGCAAGGTTATCGAGCTGCGCTTTGGCCTTGTTGACGGACATCCCCGTACGCTCGAGGAAGTCGGCCGCGAGTTTGGCGTCACGCGTGAGCGCATCCGCCAGATCGAGTCCAAGACTCTGGCCAAGCTTCGCCACCCGAGCCGTAGCAGTAAGCTGAAGGACTATATCGAGAGCTAGTCAAGCAAGAGGCGCCCTCAAGCACATCCGCTTGGGGGCGCTTTCATGTAGACATTGGGGACGTTCTTGAATGACTGGTCGTTTAAGAACGTCCCCAATGACTGGGTCGGAAAAATTCTCAAAAAAGCTCTTGCCCTAAGCTGATTCGTCCGTATAATAAACTTCGTTGCTTGAGAGCACGCACCTATTCCTCGGTAGCTCAATGGTAGAGCACGCGGCTGTTAACCGCGCTGTTGTAGGTTCGAGTCCTACCCGGGGAGCCAGAATTTTCCAGCCCTTTCCGTTGGGCTTTTTAATTCCTCGGTAGCTCAATGGTAGAGCACGCGGCTGTTAACCGCGCTGTTGTAGGTTCGAGTCCTACCCGGGGAGCCAGGTTGTAAAACCCGTCGCTTATGTGGCGGGTTTTTTCATGCCGCGATCGCCTGGCGCGAACGTTACCGTATCAACATTTCGTGTCGAGGATGTAATCCCGTGACCCGCCACCTCAACATGGCGCGGTCGTTGTAGAATATTGCAATGATTGCTCCCACGACATGGTGCCGCGAGCACCAGATAAGGAGATTCTTGTGTCTGAGACCATTAACGGCAGCCTGAGCGTCTCGAACGACGTTATTGCCGATATTGCCGGTTATGCCGCGATGACGTGCTATGGCGTCGTCGGCATGGCTGAGCAGCTCCAGGGCGCCGAGAGCGTGCGCCTGCTTGCCGGTCAGCGCCTCCGCAAGGGCGTGCTTGTCTCCGCCGACGAGAACGGCCTTACGGTCGATCTTCACGTCGTGCTCGAGAACGGCGTCAACATGAAGTCCGTCTGCCACAATCTTTCGAGCTCCGTTGCCTTCACCCTGCAGGAGATCGCCCAGATCGATCCCGCCAGCCTTAAGATCGGCATCCACATCGACGCGCTCAAGAGCCGTCTGAACTAGCATCCGAAAACGGAGATTCAAATACCCATGATTGCAAAGACCATTCGCACCTGTTTTCCGATCGCTGCGGCTGCCGTTTCCGACAAGGCCGAGGAGATCAACAAGCTCAACGTCTTCCCCGTGCCCGACGGCGACACCGGTACCAACATGTCGCTCACGCTCGCCTCGGTGACCAAGGAGCTTTCCGCCCTTCCCGCCGATGCCGATATGGAGGCCATCGCCGGCGCCATCACCCACGGCTCCCTGATGGGCGCTCGCGGCAACTCCGGCGTCATCACCTCGCAGATTCTGCGCGGCGTGGCCGAGGGTCTCGTCTCCGCCGATGAGCCTATCACGTCCGCCAACATCGCCTTCGCCTTCCGCCGCGCCGTCAAGGTCGCCTTCCAGGCTGTCCGTAAGCCCATCGAGGGCACGATTCTCACGGTCCTGCGAGATGTTTCGACCAAGGCCGACGAGTGCGAAAAGAAGAAGTTCTCGGCCGAGGACGCGCTCGATGCCATCGTCGTCGAGGCCTACCAGTCCGTCGCCCGCACGCCCGACCTGCTGCCCGTTCTGAAGGAGAACGGCGTGGTCGACTCCGGCGCCTTTGGCTTTGCCATCTTCCTGGAGAACTTTGTTGCCGCCGCGCTTGGCCGCAGCACCGTTGTCGAGGATTTCTCCGCCACGTTTGATTCAGCCGGCTCTGCCCGCGACGCGGCCCTTGGTCGCGTTGAGATTGAGGCCAACGACGACTGGGAGGGCTCGGAGTTCCGCTACTGCAATGAGTTCCTCTTTAAGGCCGACGCCCCGTTTGACGAGGACGAGTGCCTTAAGTTCCTGGGCTCCATGGGCGACTGCGAGCTGCTCGTGGGTGCCTACCCCGACTACAAGATTCACGTGCACTCCAACACGCCTAACCTGGTGCTCGAGCACATGCTGCAGCTTGGTCAGATCTACGAGGTCTTTATCCACAACATGGAGATGGAGGCCCACGACCGTACCGCCAAGATTCATGAGGACCAGGAAAAGGCCGCTGAGCCTGCCAAGGCGTTGGGCTTTGTCGCCGTTGCCGCCGGTTCGGGCGAGGCCGACATCCTCAAGTCCCTCGGCGTTGACGTGATTGTCTCCGGTGGCCAGACCATGAACCCCTCGACTGCCGACCTGCTGGGCGCCGTCGACCAGGTCAACGCGACCTCGGTCATCATCCTGCCCAATAACGGCAACATCCGCATGGCTGCCGAGGCTGCCGCTTCTGCTTGCACCGACAAGAAGGTCTCCGTCGTTCCCACCAAGACCGTCCCGCAGGCGTTCTCTGCGCTGTTCGCAGTCCTGCCCGATTCCGAGCTCGAGGACGCCGTCGCCGCCATGGTCGACGCCATCAGCGAGGTTCGGGATGGCGAGGTCACCCGTGCCGTGCGCGATTCCAGCGCCTCTGACGGCTCTCCAATTCACTCCGGTGACGTCATGGGTATCATTGCCGGCTCCATCGACGTGGTCGGCTCCGATGTGAAACAGGTCACGCTCGACTGCATCAACCGCATGCAGGAGGAAGAGGAGGGCGACGCGCTGACGATTCTGGCCGGCGAGGAGCTGTCCGATGAGGCCTTCCAGGAGATCGTCGACGCCATCGAGGAGGCTCAGCCCGACCTGGAGATTGACGCCCATCGTGGTGAGCAGCCGCTCTATCCCGTGATCTTCTCGATCGAGTAGGCATCTACCCATGTCCGAGCCGTGCTCCGTGCCGCGCGTCTCGGAGCGCTTTGCCCAGAGCAATGCGCTCGACGAGGATATCGCGCGACTCAAATATGTTTCGGGTAAACGTGAGGAGGCCCTTCGCCGTCTGGGAATTCGGACGGTGGGGGACCTCCTCCTCCATATCCCTCACCGATATCTCGACTTTACGCGCTCCTGGTCCATCGAGATGGCGCCCATCGGTACCGTGTGCACGATTGTCGCCACGGTCGATCGTATCGTTCAAAAGCAGCCCCGCCCGCGTATGCAGGTGACCGAGGTCTCGCTGGTGGACGAGACGGGCGTGCTGCAGGTCGCCTTTTTCCGTCAGCCCTGGATTGCCCAGCAGTTTAAGCAGGGCGACCGCCTGGCCGTGATGGGTAAGGTCGAGTTTGCCTACGGCTTTAAGCAGATGGCCTCGCCGCATTTCGAAAAGCTCGAGGATGGGCGTGCCGCGGGCACCATACTGCCGGTCCATTATGTGAGCGATGGCGTGAGCCAGGCGTGGATGCGCCGCATCGTAAGCGGCGCGCTCGAGGTTGTCGGCAATCCCTTCGACCCGATTCCCGCACGCTTACGCGTCAAGCGCCACCTGATGAGCAATGCTCGTGCGCTGCGCTCAATTCACTTTCCATCGAGCATGGCCGAGCGCGATATCGCGCGCGCACGGCTTGCCTACGAGGAGTGCCTCTACCTTCAGCTGGCGCTGCGTCTGCGCAACGACGGTGGCATGGTCGAGGTCGTTCCCTACGCCCACACCGCGGGCGAGCATCTGGCCGCGCTTAAGCAGGCCCTCCCGTTTTCGCTGAGCGACGAGCAGGAGGCCGCGTTCCAAGACATCCTGCACGACATGTGCGATGGCGGGCGCGTGATGAACCGCCTGCTGCTGGGCGACGTCGGAACCGGCAAGACCGCCGTCGCCGCCTGCGCGCTGGCCGTTGCGGCCGATAGCGGCACCCAGTCCTGCGTTATGGCGCCAACGGGTGTGCTAGCGCGCCAATATGCCGATAAGACCGGCCCCTTGCTCTCGCAGGCCGGCATGTCCTGGGCGCTCCTGACGGGTGCCACGCCGGCGGCAGAGCGTGAGCAGATCCATGTGCAGCTGGAATCGGGCGAGCTCGACGTCCTCTTTGGAACCCACGCGGTCCTTTCGGATAACGTGGCGTTTAAGCATCTGTCGCTTGTCGTTATCGACGAGCAGCACCGCTTTGGTGTGGGCCAGCGCAATGCCCTGCGTGCCAAGGGCCCGGGTGCCGACCTGCTCGTTATGACGGCGACGCCGATTCCGCGCACGCTGGCGCTCTCGGTCTACGGCGACCTTGACACGAGCATCATCCGCCATCGGCCTGTTCCGGGGGCGGGCGTTACGACGCGTGTGCTCACCGAGTCGAGCCGCGACCTGGCCTACGGCGCCATTCGCGAGGCGCATGAAAAGGGCCAGCAGGCTTACGTGATCTGCCCGCTTGTGGAGCCGAGCGACTCGGCCGATGAGCTTGAGGATGTCCCCGGTATCGCCCGCGACGATGAGGGCCGCGTGACCGTCCCCGTGCCGCTGCACGATACGGCAACCGAGCTCGACCGGCTGCGCCTGGCGTTGCCGGGACTTACTATCGAGCGCCTTCATGGCCGCATGCCGGCGGGGGAGAAGGACCGCGTGATCGATGCCTTCAAGCGCGGTGAGATCGACGTGCTCGTTTCGACCACGGTGGTCGAGGTGGGCGTCGACGTGCCCAACGCCACCGTCATGGTCATCGAGAACGGTGAGCGCTTTGGCTTGGCGGCCCTGCACCAGTTGCGCGGCCGTGTGGGCCGCGGCAGCGTGTCGGGCACCTGCCTGGTCATGACGCACTCCAAGGGCAACGGCGGCGCGTCGGCGGCACAAGACCGCCTCCAGTCGCTCGAAAAGACCTCAGACGGCTTTACGCTCGCCCAGATGGACCTGCGTTTGCGCCATGAGGGCGAAATCCTGGGCTACCGTCAGCATGGCGGCGTGACCCTGCGCTTTGTGGACCTGGACGCCGACGAGGATCTTATCGAATGGGCCCATTTGGACGCGGTCGAGCTCTTGCGGTATGCTTGCAACCTTTACTCTGTGGCGACGCGTCCCTTGCGCGAGGCGGTCGCCATGCGTTATCGACATATCTTTAAGGAGGTCAGCGGAGGATGAGAATCATCGGCGGCGAATGGCGCGGTCGTAAGATCGAGGAGCCCCGTGGTCGCGATGTCACCCGCCCCACGACTGATCGCGTGCGCGAGGCGTGCGCATCTATGGTCATGTCGGCATTCGATTTCGATTTGGACGAGGTTCGTGTGCTGGACGCCTTTGGCGGCTCCGGTGCCTTAGGGTTAGAGATGCTCTCTCGTGGGGCCCGCTCGCTCACGACGTTTGAGATCGATCGCAACGCCGCGCGGCTCATTACCAAGAATATCGAGTCGCTCTGCCGTGACCGTGCGCGTTGGCGTGTGGTCACGGGCGACATGCTGGCAAGTGCCTCGCGCGGTCGTGTACCGGGCGGCCCCTTTGATTTGGTCCTGCTCGACCCGCCCTATGCTTTTGGTGCCGAGCCGGTCGAGGAAATGCTGCAGAACCTGGCTCAGCAGGGTCTGCTTGCGCCTGGCGCTTATGCCCTGTTTGAGCATGCCTCCGCCGATGCGGGCGCGCATCCGGCAGGCTTTGAGACTGTACGTGAGAAGCGCTACGGCATTACCTCGGTCGACCTGCTTCGTTGGGTCGGCGATGACGACGGTGAGGACGATAGTGCCGTCACCGATGCCGATAACAACGATGCCACGACGTTTCAGGAGGACGCCCATGAATGACACCATCAACCGCGTGATCGTCCCGGGCACCTTCGATCCCATCACGTTTGGCCATATCGATGTGATCCGCCGCGCCCGCCGCATCTTTCCCAGTGTGATCGTCGCTGTTGCAGAGTCGCAGGGTAAAAACGGTGTGGGCACCACGTTTATGCTCGATGAGCGCGTGGCGCTGGCCCGCGAGGCGCTCGGTGATATCGACGGCGTCGAAGTCCTGCCCTTTACCGGCCTCTTGGTCGACTTCGCTCGTGAGCAGGGGGCGGGGGCCGTGGTCAAGGGCCTGCGCGCCATGACCGACTTTGAGTATGAGCTGCAGCAGGCCGACCTCAATTATCGCTTGGATAGCGAGCTGGAGTCCATCTTTGTCATGAGTGCTCCGCAGTACGGTTACATCTCGAGCTCGGTCGTTCGCCAGATCGCCTCGCTCGGCAGCGATGTATCGACGTTTGTGCCGCCCAACGTGGTCGAAGCGCTCAGACATCGCTTTTCGTGACGTTTTTTATTGCCTGGTGGCATGTGGTAAACTAGCACGATGATATGTTACCTATGAAAGGAGACCGGATGCCGGGCGAGAATTTTCCTGGCGATAGGATCGTCAGCTTGGTCGATGAGCTCGAAGGGCTGATCGAGGAAGCCAAGCCGCCTTTCGGCAAGAACGCTCAGTTCAAGGTCATCGACGCCGACGTGTTCTTCAATATCCTCGACGAGATCCGCATGAGCTATCCCGAGGAGTGGCAGAAGTCCCGCCGTATCCTTAAGGAGCGCGAGGAGCTTATGGCTTCCGCCGCCGCTCAGGCCGATTCCATCATCGCCGACGCTCAGCAGCAGGCCCTCACCATTGCCGGTGAGCAGGAGATCGTCCGCCTTGCGCAGCAGCAGGCCGACGACATCCGCGATCGTGCCCAGCAGTACGAGCGCGAGACGCGTTATGCTGCCGAGGACTACGCGGAGCAGGTCTTTACGCACCTGGAGGAGAACCTCAAGAGCCTGACTGGCACCGTTACCCGTTGCCGTCAGCAGCTCAACGAGGGTGCCGCCCAACAGAATGGTCAGTGGTAATGGCTGAGTTCCCGAGCGTTACCGTCGATCTTTCCGAGCAGCTCGAGTTTCCTGGAGATTCGTATCCGCTGACCGGTAAGGTCGATGTCGCCACCTACACGGTGGGCGAGAAGGAGTACCAGCTTCAGGACGGCATCGACTACGACGTTGTCTTTACCAATGCCGGTACCGGTGTCTTGCTCACGGGCATGGTCCGCGCGCACGCCACCGGCGAGTGCGACCGTTGCCTGGAGCCCGCCTCGTTTGATATCGCCGGCGAGATCGAGGAGTTCTACCTCTTTGAGGAGCCCGAGGATCCCGAGGCCTACGAGGACGGCTACGAGCTCCTGTGTGAGGACCGCATCGTCGATCTGGGTGAGCCCATCAACGACGCGGTCGTCATGGACACGCCGTTTGTGGTGCTCTGCAAGCCCGATTGCCGCGGTCTGTGCCCCACATGCGGTTGCAATCTCAACGTCGAGCAATGCGATTGCGCCGCCCAGGCAGAGGCAGAATGGGCCGCTGCCACGGAAAATCCATTTGCAGCATTGAAGAATCTCAAGCTTGATGAGTAAAACTGTGGTAGTATCGCTACTTGCGCGTAATCGCCACACTGGATAGTTCATAAGGAAGGTCACTATGCCCGTACCTAAACAAAAGCAGGGTCGTATCCGCACTCACACCCGCCGTTCCGCCAACATGAAGATCTCGGCTGCGGCTCAGTCCACGTGCCCCCGTTGCGGCGCTGTCAAGCTTCCGCACCACGTGTGCCCCAGCTGCGGTTTCTACAAGGACCGCGAGGTTATCGTTACCGAGTAACGGTATACTCTGGATGCGATGCCGTTCCAAATGGAACCACAATGGCCGGCTCAATGAGTCGGCCATTTTTGTATAAGGAGCATGTATATGAGTAACGTTCGCGTTTGTGTAGACGTTGTGGGCGGAGACGAGAAACCTCAGGTTGTTCTCGATGGTATCGAGGCTGCACTTGCCGCCGATCCCGATATCGAGGTCTTGGCAGCTGGCCCCGCCGAAATCGTCAATCCCTTTGCCGCTTCCCATGCACGTGTTGAGGCCCTTGAAGCACCTGACGTTATCGCCATGGATGACGATCCCATTCGCGCCGTGATGACCAAGCGTAAGTCGTCGATCGTGCTTTCTTGCCGCGCCATTAAGAAGGGCAACGCGGATGCGTTCTTCTCCGCCGGCTCGACCGGTGCCATGACCGCCGCTGCCACCGCCTACGTGACGCCGTTTAGGTATCAGGCCGAAGGCAAGAAGCAGCCGGTGCGCCCCTGTCTGACCAATGCGCTGCCCAATCGCGCCGGCGGTCTGACGGTGCTGTGCGATATGGGCGCCAACCCCGATGTCGAGGTCGATGACATGGTGCGTTTTGCTCAGATGGGTAGCGCCTATGCTCGCGTCGTCCTGGGCATCGAGCATCCCCGCGTGGGCCTGCTTGCCAACGGCACCGAGGACGAGAAGGGCTCCAACTTTACCAAGGCCTGCTTCCCGGCCATGAAAGCCGCCGTTCCCGGCTTTGTTGGTAACTGCGAGGGCACTGACCTCACCTCAGGCAACTTCGATGTCGTCGTTGCCGATGGTATGTCGGGCAATATCGCTCTCAAAGCTACCGAGGGCGCTGCCAAGTTTTTGCTGCAGGAGCTCAAGGGCGCCTTTATGGCCTCGCTCGGCACCAAGATCGCCGCACTGCTCATTAAAAAGCAGATGCGCGAGATAAAGGCCAAGCTCTCTGGCGACGCCAAGGGCGGCGCGATTCTTTTGGGCCTGCGTGGCGTGGTCCTGATCGGCCATGGCGCTACCTCGGTCGAGGCTGTTAAAAACGGTACGCTCGCGGCGGCCGAAGCCGTTCGCGCCGGGCTGGTCGAGAATGTCGCCAACTCTATGGACGGTATCGTTTTATAAGAGCGAGTTAGAGCGCTGTTATGTGCTTCGCGGCGCACGTCGTGGGGTAGAATCAGAACCGTGTCTTGGTACCGCCCGGGCGGTACCATTCTTTTGGTATTCATGCACTATGAGAGGAAGCGCTATGGACCGCTCCGAAATCTTCGACAAGATCGCCGAGGTCGCTGCTGACGTTCTGGGCGTCGATGTTGCCGAAATTAGCGAGGAGACCACCTTTGACGACCTCGATGCCAACTCGCTCGAGCGCCTGCAGCTGGTTACGGCTATCGAGGACGAGTTCAACCTCGAGATCGATGACGAGACTCTGCTCTCGCTCAACTCTGTCGCCGACGCCGTCGACGCGATCGAAAACGCCAGGGAGGCCTAGGTCTTGGCTTTATCCGAACGACTTACGCGTGCCCAGGAAATCCTGGGCCACGAGTTCAACAATAAGGTGCTGCTGCGCGCGGCCCTTACGCATCCCTCGGCAGTCGAGGGCCAGCCGGTTTCTGCCAGCTATGAGCGCCTTGAGTTCTTGGGCGATTCCATTTTGGGTGCTGTGGTCGCACGCTCCCTGTTTGAGTCCTATCCGGAGTTTGACGAGGGCAAGCTCACGCGCCTGAAGGTGTCGCTTGTCTCGGGCGCTACGCTGTCCGAGGTTTCTCACGAGCTGGGCATTGACGACATCATCATCTTTGGTGCCTCCGAGACCGGTACCGGTGCGCGCGGCCTGCATTCGGCGCTCGAGAACGTCTATGAGTCGCTCGTGGGCGCGCTGTACCTGGATGCCGGCTGGGATGCGGCGGCGGAGTTCATTCACCGTACGCTTAAGCCGCATTTGGCTTCCGAGCGTGCCGAGCATCCTGCGAACCCCAAGTCGTTTTTGCAGGAGTGCGTGCAAGCCGACGGTCACGAGCCCCCGGCGTATAAGCTCGTTGGCTCCGAGGGCCCGGCGCATGCGCCCACCTTTACCGCCGTGGTGTTGATCGATGGTATTCGTCAGGGTCGCGGCTCCGGCTCCTCAAAGAAGGAAGCCGAGGGAGCCGCTGCACTCGATGCACTTGACCGCATGGGCTACACCACCAACGGCGTGATTCTCAACAAGAAGCCTGTTTAAGCGAGGAACCGTGTATCTCAAGTCCCTCACGCTCAAGGGGTTCAAGTCGTTTGCCGACCGCGCCCATATGACGTTTGAGCCGGGCCTGACCGTCATCGTCGGTCCAAACGGCTCGGGAAAATCGAACATCTCTGACTCGATTCTGTGGGTCCTGGGCGAGCAGAGCGCCAAGCAGCTGCGCGGCCAGGCCATGGAGGATGTCATCTTCTCGGGCTCATCAGCGCGCAGGCCGGTGGGTGTCGCCGAGGTCACGCTGGTGCTCGATAACTCGGACCATATGCTGCCCGTCGATTTTGAGGAGGTCGCCATCACCCGTCGCATGTATCGCTCGGGCGAAAGCGAGTACCTCATCAACTCGAGTCCGTGCCGCCTGATGGACATTCAGGACATCCTGCACGATTCGGGCCTGGGCAAGGATACGCATTCCATCATCAGCCAGGGCAAGCTCGACGCCATTTTGCAGAGCCGCCCCGAGGAGCGTCGCGCCCTCATCGAGGAGGCCGCCGGCATCTCCAAGCACAAGCGCCGCAAGGAGCGTGCGCTCAAAAAGATTAAGTCAATGGACGAGCACCTGACGCGTGCCCGCGACATCAATAAGGAAATCGCCCGTCAGCTGCGACCGCTGGAGCGTCAGGTCGACCGCGCGCGCAAGTACAAAGAGCTGTCCTCGCGCGCGAACGAGCTTACGCAGATGCTGGCCGTCGACGAGCTGCGTTCGCTGCAATCGCAGTGGAACGACCTGGAGAGCCGCTCTAAGGAGGGCGCCGCCGAGCTGGAGCTCGCGCAGTACCGCCTAGGCGAAAAGGAGCGCGAGCTCGAGAAGCTCCAGGTTATGCTCGAGGAAAAGGGCCTGTTTGTGGGCGACCTGGGCGAGCAACGCCGTCACATGCAAGATGTGGTCGGTCGCATTAACTCCGACATGCGCCTGCTCGAGGAAAAGGGCCACAACATGGTGTCGCGCCTGTCTGACATGCGCGGGCAGATCTCGAGCTCCGAGCATCAGCGTCGTCGCGTGGTCGAGGAGCTCGAGGACGCGCGTGCCCAGCTTGAGGAAGTGACCGGTGCGCACATGCTGGCCCAGGAGGACGTTGACGCCGCTGGTCCTGCCGCCGCTGAGCTCCACGAGCGGCGCGTGGCGCTCGACAATCAGATTTCGCAGTTTACGCGTGAGCAACGCGATGTGCAACGCGTGGCCGATAACGCCGCGCTCGAGCTCGCCAAGGTGAAGGATTCCTTGAGCAATGCCGAGGTCGAGGACAACATGTATGCCTCGCGCCTGGAGCAGATTGACGAGCAGCTCGAGGAGGTCACGGCCTCGCTCGAGAGTCGTCGCGACCGCGCAGAGGAGCTTGAGGGTGCTCTTGAGGAAGCGCGCCAGGCCCAGGCCGATGCGCGTGAGGCCACCGAGACGGCACGCGCGGCTCTGAAGGACCTGCGTGCCCGCGAGAGCGATGCGCGCAACAAGTTATCCGAGGTGCGCTCGGAGCTTTCCAGCCAAAAGAAACTCGATGCCCGCATGGCCGACAGCTCGCCGCT
The DNA here is from genome assembly GCF_003457875.1 of Collinsella sp. AF28-5AC. Lineage (NCBI taxonomy): Bacteria > Bacillati > Actinomycetota > Coriobacteriia > Coriobacteriales > Coriobacteriaceae > Collinsella > Collinsella sp. AF28-5AC. Next base: position 205,326 of record NZ_QRTA01000001.1, read on the forward strand.
CGTGAGCCGTCTGGTGGGTGCGCTGGGCGATGATGTCACGGGTCGTCTGGGCGACGTGCTCGAGGCCCCGCGCGAGCTTGAGGGCTTGGTTGAGCAATTGCTCGCCGGCGATATCGATGCACTGCTGTTCGACGATACGTCCGCGCTTGAGCGTGCCGGTCGTGCCGCTCTGGACCAGAAGAAGGCCTCGGGCGAGGCGCTGCTGGTGGCGCGCGGCGTGAGCGGCTCTACCGCCGCTGAGGGCGCTGCCGGTACCCGTCTGGTTGATCATCTGTCCGTGCGCGCAGGCTACGGTCCCGTCGTCGAGGCGTTGCTCGGCGGATATTACGTAGTGGACGATCTTGCTGCCGCGCTGTCGGCGCCGGTCGTTGACGGCGTGACTTACGTGACCCCCGATGGCGCCCGCGTCGCCTGCGGCGGCCTGGTGCGCGTGGGCCTCGATGCCGGCGAGGCTTCGGGTGCGCTGGAGCGCAAGCGTCGCATTCGCGAGCTGGAGGGCCTGGAGCCCGATCTGGCTGCCGTGTTTGAGCATGTGTCGGATCAAGTCGTCGAGGCCAATGCGGCCGTTGAGGAAGCGCGTGCCGCTGAGGGCGATGCCGCCGGCGAGATCGCCCGTCTTGAGGGCGAGCGCCGCTCGCTGCTCTCCGAGATCGGCCGCTTGGAGCAAAGCGCCAACAATGCCGAGGTCGAGCGCGTGCGCATCTCCAAGCGCCGCGAGCAGGCCTCCGAAGCCGTTCGCGCTGCGCGCCCGCGCGTTGACGAGCTCACCCGTTCGCGTGACGAGGCTCGCGCGCAGGCAAGCAATCTGGGGTTGCAGATTGCCGAGGCCAACGACGAACTCGACCGCGTTCGCCGTGACGATTCCGAGGCTGCCGGCAAGCTCGCCGACGCCAAGGTTCGCCTAGCCCAGACGAGCGAACGCCTGCGTTCGCTGAAGGGCCGCGTGCCCGATCTGGAGCATCGTCTTGAGGGCATCGACCGCCGTATCCGCGGAACACGCCAGGCCTCGCGCTCGCTCGAATTGCTGCGCCTGCGCGTCGATCCCATGCACGAACGCTATTCGGCCCTGCTGGAGCGCGCGTCGGATTGGGCCTCGCGTCTGCGTGACCAGGCTTCGCTCGAGGAGGCTGACTCGGCCTCGCTTAAGAAGACCATTGAGGACGCCAAGGCCGAGGTCTCCCGCGCCAAGGAGCGGGTCGATGCCGCCACCGCGACGCAAAACGAGTTCAAGGTCGCTCGCGGCAAGCTTGAGGTGCAGGTAGAGGCGGCTATCAAGGCCATTACCGCCGATGGCACCACGGTGCTCGAGGAGGCGCTCATGCTTCCTGCGCCCACCGACCGTGACGCTGCCGAGCGTGAGCTCAACCAGCTCGTGCGCCAGATCAACAACCTGGGCCCTGTGAACCAGGTTGCCATGGAGGAGTACGAGCAGCTCAAGCGCCGCGCCGATTACATCGAGGAGCAGCTGGCCGATCTGGAGAGCGCGCGCAAGGCGCTCACCAAGATCACCGTGGCCATTGACCGTAAGATGCGCAAGGCCTTCCTGGTGACCTTCGAGAAGGTCGATGCGAACTTCCGCGAGATCTTCGCCATGCTGTTTCCGGGTGGCCAGGCACATCTGGAGATGACCGACCCTGAGCATCCGGCCGAGACGGGCATCGAGGTCGTGGCGCAGCCGCGTGGCAAGCGCATCACCAAGATGATGCTCATGTCGGGCGGCGAGAAGAGCCTGACGGCGCTCGCCTTGCTCTTTGCTGTCTATCGCACGCGTACGGTGCCGTTCTATGTGCTGGACGAGGTCGAGGCGGCGCTCGATGACGCCAACCTGTCCAAGCTCATCGGCGCACTCGACGTGTTGCGTTCCGATACGCAGCTCTTGGTTATCTCGCATCAGCGCCGTACTATGGAGGACGCTGACGTCCTCTACGGCGTCTCGATGCAAGCCGACGGCGTCAGTCGCGTCGTCTCGCAAAAACTCGATCGCGAAACCGGAAAGGTCGTGAATGCATAATGGGATTCTTCGATGCTCTCTCGCGCGGACTTGAGCGCAGCCGCGAGGCCCTCAACGAGGTCTTCTACTTTGGCGGCGAGGTCGACGAGGATTTTTGGGAGGACCTAGAGGACACCCTCGTCATGGGTGACATGGGTGCCGAGGTCGCGATCCAGGTGTCCGATGACCTGCGCGATGCCGCGGCCAAGAAGAACCTTAAGACCGCCCCGCAGCTCCGTCGCGCCCTGGCCGAGCAGCTCGAGCAGCATTTTGTGCCCGTCGAGCGCGATCCGTTCGCCGACACGCCGAGTTGCGTGCTGTTTGTGGGCATTAACGGTGCCGGCAAGACCACGACGGTCGGCAAGATCGCGAGCGCCATGTCTGCCCGCGGCAAGAACGTCGTGATCGGCTCAGCCGACACCTTCCGCGCCGCCGCCATTGAGCAGCTCGATGTGTGGGGCCAGCGCGCCGGCGTTCCCGTCATCAAGCGCGACCGCGGCTCCGACCCGGCGAGCGTTTGCTACGACGTGCTCGACGAGGCCGACAAGCGCGGCAGCGACCTGGTGCTTATCGACACCGCCGGTCGTCTGCACACGAGCCCCGAGCTCATGCGCGAGCTTGCCAAGGTGGTCAACGTGACGCGTAAGCGCGCCGCCAATATGGCCGCCGGCCCCATGCCCGTCTCGGTCGTCCTCGTAATCGATGCCGCAACAGGCCAAAACGGCCTGAACCAGGCGCTCGAGTTTAACGAGGCGCTGGGCCTGGACGGTATTATCATGACAAAGCTCGACGGCACGGCAAAGGGCGGTATCGCCATGGCCGTGGCCGAGAAGCTCAAGCTTCCCATCCTGCGCATCGGCGTGGGCGAGCAGGTCGATGACCTGCAGGAGTTTAATGCCAAAGATTTCTGCCGCGCCCTGGTGGGCGAGTCCAATTAAGGAGTGACTAGTGTTTGATTCCCTGAGCGATCGCCTCAACGACACATTTGACCGCCTGCGCGGCAAGGGCAAGCTGACCGAGGCCGATATCACCTCGGCCATGCGCGACATTCGCATGGCGCTGCTCGAGGCCGACGTCAACTTCAAGGTCGTCAAGGAGTTCGTCGCCAAGACCAAGGAGCGCTGCATGACCGCCGAGGTCATGGAGTCGCTGTCGCCGGCGCAAAACGTCGTCAAGATCGTGCTCGATGAGCTCACCGATATGCTCGGTTCCACCGAGAGCAAGCTCGTCTTTAGCAACCGCATCCCCAATGTCATCATGCTCGTGGGCCTGCAGGGCTCCGGTAAGACCACGGCGGCCGTAAAGCTGGCATACCTGCTCAAGAAGCAGGGTCGCTCGCCGCTGCTCGCCGCGTGCGACGTCTATCGTCCCGCCGCTGCCGACCAGCTTGCCACGCTCGGTGGCGAGATCGGCGTGCCGGTCTTCCGCGGTGACGGCGCGCACCCGGTCGATATCGCCAAGGGCGCCATCCAGGAGGCCGTTGACCACCTGCGCGACGTGGTTATCGTCGATACCGCCGGTCGCCTGCAGATCGACGAGCAGATGATGCAGGAGGCCGTGGACATCAAGAAGGCCGTCAAGCCCGATCAGGTGCTGATGGTTGTCGATGCCATGACCGGTCAGGATATCGTCAACGTCGTCTCGACCTTCGCCGAGCGCACCGACTTTGACGGCGTGATCATCTCCAAGCTCGACGGCGATGCCCGTGGCGGCGGTGCGCTTTCCGTGCGCCAGGTGACCGGCAAGCCCATCAAGTTCGTGAGCATGGGCGAGAAGCCCGATTCGCTGGAGCCGTTCTATCCCGATCGTATGGCCAAGCGCATTCTTGGCATGGGCGACGTTGTCGGCATTATCGAGAAGGCCCAGGAGGCGGCCGACGCCGAGCAGCTCGAGGCTGCCGAGCGAATGCTGCGCGAGGGCTTCACCATGAACGATATGCTCGACCAGATGAAGGCCGTCAAGAAGATGGGCGGCATGAAGGGCATCCTGGGCATGCTCCCCGGCGGCCAGCGTGCGCTCAACCAGATGGGTGGCAACCTGGACGAGGGCATCTTCGATAAGAACGAGGCCATTATCATGTCGATGACCAAGGAGGAGCGCCTGCGTCCCTCCATAATCAACGGTCAACGTCGCGCGCGTATCGCCAAGGGCGCCGGCGTAACCCCCACCGAAGTCAATACCCTTATGAAGCAGTGGGGCGAGATGAATAAGATGATGGGCCGCATGCGCACGATAGCCAATCAGGCACAGGCCGGCGGCAAGAAGGGCAAAAAGGGTAGGAAGGGCAAGAAAATGCGCATGCCCAATATCCCTGGCCTGGACGCTATGGGTCTGGGCGGCATGGGCGGCCTGGGTACGGGCGGTCCCAAGTCCGATATGGAGCTGCTGCGCCAGATGGAAGCGCAGATGCGCAATAAGAAATAGGGCTGTAATTCCAGCTTGATATGGCAAAGGCCACTCGGAAGCTACCGGGTGGCCTTTGTTGTTGGCTTTGATTGTTGGGTTGCGTTCGGCGTCGCGCCCCGAGCTCGCGGTGTCGTGCCGTTAGTGGCAGCTGCAGCCCTCGTGGCCCTCGTGCTCGTGATGGTCGTGGCAGCTGCAGGACTCGCCGTGTTCGTGGGCGTGGTCGTGGTCATGGCCGTGGCAGCCGCACGTGGCCTCGCCGTTCTGTGCGAGCGTGCCGGCGATAAGGGCCTCGACGCAAGCGTCGCAGCTGCCCTGGGCACCTGCGTATACCGTGATGCAGGCTTGGGCAAGCGCATTGATAGCGCCGCCGCCGATGCCGCCGCAGATGAGCGTGTCCACGCCACCGTTGGCGAGCAGGCCCGCAAGGGCACCGTGGCCGGTGCCGCCGGTGCCCACGACCTGTTCGTTGAGCACCTTGCCGTCCTGAATGTCGTAGATCTTGAACTGCTCGCTGCGGCCAAAGTGCATAAAGATGTTGCCGTTGTCGTACGTGGTTGCCACCCTCATGGTGTCGACCTCCTTTGCTGGCCATGCGGCCGTCGCTGTGGTGATGGGGGAGTACGCGATATTGCCGCCCTCGATGATGAGCGCTCGTCCGTTGACCAGCGCGTTTGCCACCTTGCGATGCGCGCGGCTGCAGATTGCCGCCACCGTGGCGCGAGCAATGCCCATCTGCTGTGCGACGGCCTCTTGGTTAAGGCCTTCCAGGTCGCACAGGCGCAGCGCCTCGAGTTCGTCGACCGTCATGTCGATGGCATCGCCGCTCGCCAGGCCATCGGGGGTAAAACCGCGATATTCGGGGATGATTCCGACGCGGCGCAGTTTTTCGCGTCTTCCTGCCATGCGCACTCCTTATCTGACATATGTCAACAATAGGATAACTCGATGCTCATTGAGCGCAAGGAATTTCTGGCATATGTCAGAAAATGAGGGCTTATGTTAGGGCTGTGGGGCCGCGTGCGCCTGGGCTACAATGAATCTCGCTTGTAGGCGACTGACAGGAGGGTCAATGAGCAAGGCTGATCAACAGTTTGTAGCCATGTGCCGCGATATTCTGGACCATGGCACCACCACCGAGGGCCAAAAGGTCCGCCCGGTGTGGGAGGACGGCACCCCTGCCTATACCATTAAAAACTTTGGTGTCACGGCGCGCTATGACCTGCGCGAAGAGTTCCCGGCACTTACCCTGCGCCGTACGGCGCTTAAGTCTGCTATGGACGAGATCCTATGGATCTATCAAAAGAAGTCCAATAACGTGCATGACCTCAACAGTCATATTTGGGATGAGTGGGCTGACGAGACCGGCTCTATCGGCAAGGCCTACGGCTACCAGATTGGCCAGAAGAGCCATTACGCCGAGGGCGACTTCGATCAGATGGACCGCGTGCTGTACGACCTCAAGCATACGCCGTACAGCCGTCGTATTATGACGAACACGTACGTGTTCAGCGATCTATCCGAGATGCATCTGTATCCGTGCGCCTACAGCGTGACCTATAACGTCACTCAGCGTCCGCAGGACGACAAACCGACGCTCAACATGATTCTCAACCAGCGTAGCCAGGACATTTTGGCCGCGAACAATTGGAATGTGTGCCAGTACGCAATTCTGTTGATGATGGTTGCGCAGTCGGTCGATATGATTCCCGGCGAGCTGCTGCACGTGATCGCCGATGCCCACATTTACGACCGCCATGTCGATATCGTCCGCGAGCTTATCGAGCGTCCGCAGTTTGCCGCGCCCAAGGTAACGCTCAACCCCGATGTGCATGACTTCTATGCGTTTACGACCGATGACCTGATCGTCGAGGGCTACGAGCACGGCCCGCAGGTCAAGAACATTCCCATTGCGGTGTAGGTGGCGCTCATGACGTGTAAGCTTTCTGCCATCGTCGCCGTGTGCGATGACTGGGGTATTGGGTGCGAGGGCGACATGGTGGTGTCCAACCGTGCCGACATGCGTCATTTTGTGGCGCGCACCAAAGGTTGCCCGGTCATTATGGGACGCAAGACGCTGTTGAGTTTTCCCGGCGGACGACCGCTCAAGAATCGCCGCAACATTGTGCTCACGCGCGACCAAGGCTTTGCGCCCGAGGGCGTCGACGTGGTGCATAGCGTTGATGAAGCGCTCGCCGTGGTAGCCGATGAACCCGTTGCGTGGGTGATTGGCGGCGGCGAGGTGTATCGGCAGTTTTTGCCGTATTGCGTGGAGGCCGAGGTCACGCACAACCATTGCATCCATGCCGTGGACACGTACTTTCCCGATCTGGATGCCGATCCCGCGTGGGAGATTGCGCGACGTGGTGGTGTTGCTACGATTGCCGCGGGCGAGGGTGACGAGGGTCTCGATTATGAGTTCGTGACGTATCGTCGCGTTGATGTGTAAACCCGTTTATCCCTTCGGTATTATCGGGTTGGAATGAGTGGCGGGGTAGCGCATGGCGTTGCCCCGATATTTGTATAGGTGCTGCAAAGAAAGGTGCGGGCTGGCTGCTATGACTGATGCCGTTGAGGTGCTGCAAATCGATTCGCTCGAGGACGAGCGGCTCGATGCCTACGTGCGACTGACCGAGCGCGAGCTGCGCTGCGTGTTGGAGCCGCAAAAGGGCATCTTTATCGCCGAGAGTGCCAAGGTTATCGAGCGCGCGGTTCGCGCCGGATACGAGCCGGTGAGCTTTCTTTTGGGCGAACGCTGGCTCGACCAGATGATGCCGCTGTTTGAGCGCCTGGTTGTGCGCGAGGGCGCGGGCCCGGTTCCCGTGTTCGTGGCCTCGATGGAGCTTATGGAGCAGCTGACGGGCTTTAACGTGACACGCGGTGCGCTCGCGGCATTCCGCCGTCCACGTCAGATTCCGGTAGCCGAGTTCTTGGGTGGCGTCGTCGAGGCGGCGGGGGAGCGCCCGGTGCGCGTGTGCGTGCTCGAGGGCATTGTCGACCACACCAACGTCGGCGCGATTTTCCGCTCGGCGGCTGCGCTGAACGTCGATGGCATTTTGGTGAGCCCTACGTGCTGCGATCCGCTGTACCGTCGCTCGGCCCGTGTGAGCATGGGCACGGTGTTCCAGGTGCCCTGGACACGCATTGGCAGCGAGGCGCGCGTATGGCCGCATGATGGGCTGGCGGCGCTACACGATGCCGGCTTTTCGTGTGCCGCCATGGCATTGACGGATGATTCGGTGTCGTTGGACGATTCCGCGCTGCAGGAGATTGACCGCCTGGCAATCTTTATGGGCACCGAGGGTGCTGGCTTGGGCGCCAAGACCATTGCGGGCTGTGACCGAGCCGTGCGAATTCCGATGGCGCACGGGGTCGATTCGCTCAACGTGGCCGCGGCAAGTGCTGTCGCCTTTTGGCAGCTGTGTCCGCATGTGAGCAATGAGTATCACTACCAGCCGGGTTTGTATCACTAAACAGATATTTCGCACCGGGCTGTGGTTCGGGGCGTTTCGGCCGACGCTGGTCGGTGCTAAGCTGGTGTCGGCTTTGGTCTTAAATTGCCGTTTTGTTGTATGACGTACGCTAGTGGGGAGGGCGTGTGGCTAAGAAATCTACGGCTATCGATGTAACGCAGGGTGTCATTTGGCAGCAGCTGCTGTCGCTGTGCGTTCCCATTTTCTTTAGTTCGTTCTTTCAGCAGGCATACACGCTTATCGGTACCTATATCGTCGGTCAGTTTGGCGGCAAGCTCGCGCTGGGTGGCATTCAGGCCACGATGGTGCTCACCGAGCTCTGCATTGGTTTTTGCGTCGGTGTGGGTGCTGGCTGTGCCGTTATTACCGGTCAGTTTTTTGGCCAGCACGATGACGAGCGCCTGAGCCGATCGGTCCACACGGCCATGACGCTCGCGCTGGTGGGCGGTATCGCTTTCTCGATTCTTGGCATAGTGTTCGTTGAGCCCATGCTGGTGCTTATGAATACGCCGCATGAACTATTGGCCGAGGGCGTGGCCTATGCCCGTTGCTATTTTGCCGCCATGGTTGCGGCGCTGCTGCTCAATATGGGAACGGCATTGCTGCGCGCCGTGGGCGACACGCGCGGGCCCGCTGTGATCATCGCTTCCGGCTGCCTTGTTAATGCGGTGCTGGATGTCATCTTCGTTGCCGTACTTCATATGGAGGCTCTGGGCTGCGGCATCGCGGTGGCGCTGACCATTTGCTCCAATGCCACGATGATCGTGATTCGTATGATGCACGCACCGGGTGCGTGGCGGCTTTCACTGTCCAAACTCGGCATTGATCCTGGTATTTGTAAGAGCATGATTTCGTGTGGTCTGCCGCTTGGCTTTCAGTCTGCTGCGTATTCGATTTCCAACGTTTTGATTCAGGTGTCGGTCAACTCGTTTGGTGCCGATGTCACCACGGCTTGGGGTCTTTCGGGCCGCCTGGATGGCATTGTCTGGATGGTTACCGAGGCGCTTGGCGTGTCGATTACCACGTTCTCGGCACAGAACTTTGGCGCGCGCAACTACGAGCGTATGCGAAAGGGCTACCATACGTCGCTCGTGCTGTCGTTTATGCTCATTGGTGGCCTGTCTGCCGTGCTGCTGGTGTTCTCGGGTCCGTTGTCGCGCCTGTTTGTCGACGATGCTTCGATTTCGGCGTACACCACGACGATTCTTCACTTTATCGCGCCGTTCTACGCGATCTTCTCGATTATCGAAAACGCGTCGGGCTCCATTCGCGGCGCCGGCGTGAGTCTGCAGCCTATGATGCTCACCATCTTTGGCACCGTTGTCTTGAGGGTGATTTGGGTGTTTGCGATCATGCCCTTCGATCCGTCGCTCGAGCATCTACTGCTGGTCTACCCCGTAACCTGGCTCATTACGGCCACGATGTTCACCATCTACCACCACAGCGGCAACTGGCTAGGCCGCGCCATCGCCTAATGATCCCTTGGGGCGGAGGGAAACGGATCATTGCTCTCCGTCGTGATGTCGATGTCCGTTTTCCTCCGTCCCCTTCGGTTTCATTAGTATTTAATGCCTTGGCGGGCCAGGAGGCCTTCGTCGAAGTAGTGTTTGACGGGGCGCATTTCTGTGACCAGGTCGGCGAGGTCCGCGAGGGGCAGCAGGCCGCGGCAGGTCAGTATGAGCTCTGTGGTGTCGGGTTTCATCGCGATTAGTTCCTCGACATCCTCTCGCGCCACAAAGCCGCGGCGCATGGCCTCGCCGAGTTCGTCCAAAATCAGAACGTCGACCTGTGAGATCTGCTCGCGTGCGAGCTCCATGATCTGTGCGGCGCAAGCCTCGGGCGTGTCGCGGTCGGCCTGTGCAATTCGTAACCCTAGGCGTGGTGCCGCATCATGCTCGGCGCAGTGCAGCTTCTTGGCAATCTGCAGCATGAGTACGTCGAGCCCATAACCTGTGGCGCGCATCGCCAATCCCAGCGCAGCCGTGGTTTTGCCCTTGCCATCGCCCGTATAGATCTGAACCTTGCCGACTTCGAGTGATGCCATCTCTATCCTTTCGTGCCCGGCGTCGGTTTATCGCCGGCCGGGTTGGGTATTCTAGTTAGCATTATCAACCCCAGTAGATGGAGTTCAAGCAGATGGAGATGGATGACAACAAGCGTAGACGGAATATGATCCTCTACGTGCTCATCGCCTTCGTCGTCTACCTCGTGCTCTCGACCGTTCTGTTCCCTAACATCGGTCACACGCAGCAGATTACGAAGACCGATTACTCGACGTTTGTCAAAGCGCTCGATAAGAAGAGTGTCGACAAGGTCGAGTACAACACGGACGATTACTCGATTTATTACACCAAGAAGGGCGAGGACGAGAACATCGCCTATAAGACGACCGGTGTGCCGAACGATGCGGGCTTTACCGATCGCGTGCTTGAGTCTGGCGCTTCGCTGGAGTCGGTCGTTCCCGATAAAAACTCGGGTTTGATGACCTACTACCTGCTCACGCTCATTCTTCCCATGGCGATTTTCTTCCTCATCGGTTGGTGGCTCAACCGCCGCATGAAGAAGGCTATGGGCGATGACGGCCCGTCGATGAACTTTGGCGGCGGCGGTTTTGGCGGCGGCGGACTGGGTAAGTCCGGCGCGCGCGTGATCGCCTCCAAGGACGTGGGCGTGACCTTTAAGGACGTCGCCGGCCAGGAAGAGGCCAAGGAGTCCCTCAAGGAGGTCGTCGACTTTCTGGAGAAGCCGCAGCGCTACGAGGAGATTGGCGCCAAGCTGCCGCGCGGTGCTCTCCTTGTTGGCCCTCCGGGTACCGGTAAGACCCTGCTAGCCAAGGCTGTTGCCGGCGAGGCTGGTGTTCCGTTCTTTAGCATTTCGGGTTCTGAGTTCGTCGAGATGTTCGTCGGCCGTGGCGCCGCCAAGGTGCGTGACCTTTTTAAGCAGGCCAAGGAAAAGGCCCCGTGCATCGTGTTTATCGACGAGATCGATACCATCGGTAAGAAGCGCGATGGCGGCGGTTTTAGCGGCAACGACGAGCGTGAGCAGACGCTCAATCAGTTGCTGACCGAGATGGATGGCTTCGATAACCACAAGGGTATCGTTGTCCTTGCCGCAACCAATCGCCCCGACAGTCTCGATCCGGCGCTGCTGCGCCCCGGTCGTTTTGACCGCCGCATCCCCGTCGAGTTGCCCGATCTGACCGGCCGTAAGAACATCCTTGAGCTTCACGCCAAGAGTGTGAAGACCGAGCCGCCGATTGACCTGACCGCGATTGCCCGCGCCACGCCCGGTGCCTCGGGCGCCGACCTGGCCAATATCATCAACGAGGGCGCCCTGCGCGCCGTTCGCGAGGGTCGCAAGCGTGCAACCCAGGACGACTTCGAGGAGTCGGTGGAGGTCGTCATTGCCGGCCAACAGCGTAAGTCCACGGTGCTTTCCGACCACGAGAAGCAGGTCGTTTCCTACCACGAGATCGGCCATGCTATCGTCGCTGCCCGCCAAAAGGGTTCCGCGCCGGTTACCAAGATCACCATCGTGCCGCGCACGAGCGGTGCTCTTGGCTATACCATGCAGGTCGAGGAGGACGAGCGCTTCCTGACGACACGCCAGGAGGTCTTGGACAAGCTCGCCGTCTACTGCGGCGGCCGTGCGGCCGAGGAACTCATCTTTGGCGAGATGACGACCGGTGCCGCCAACGATATCGAACAGGCCACCAAGCTTGCCCGTAATATGGTGACGCGCTTTGGTATGTCCGACGAGTTTGGCATGATGGCGCTCGGTACCGTGCAGAACGCGTATCTCAATCAGGACACGTCGCTCACCTGCGCCCCTGGTACGGCCGAGCGTGTGGACGCGATTGTCGCTAAGCTGATCGAGGACGCGCACGATCGCGCCCTGCAGATCCTCAAGGAAAACAAGTTCAAGCTCCATGAGCTGGCTCGTTATCTGTACAAGAAGGAGACCATCACGGGTGAGGAGTTCATGAACCTCCTCACGCGCGAGAATCCGCTGATGCCCAAGCAACAGTAAAGCCGCGGTCGAGCCAGTAAACGTCGACGCCCCATTTGAGCAGCTTTCTCAAATGGGGCGTTTTGCTTGAGAGGGATGGAAATGAAGATCGTGGTGAGTGCCTGTTTGATGGGCGAGAGCTGCAAGTATAATGGGCTCGACAACTATCATCGCGAGTTGGTCGAGGCCTGCGAGCGTACAGGGACCGAGGTCCTCTTGGTGTGCCCTGAGGTCTTTGGGGGCCTGCCCACGCCGCGCAAGCCGTCCGAGATTGTGAACGGCGAGGTCTGTACCTGCGAGGGCGTGTCCGTTGACCTGGAATTTCGCCTAGGCGCCCAACGTGCGCTCGACATGTGCGAGCAGGCGGGTGGGCCGGAAGAGATCGTCGCGTGCATCCTGCAGGACCGTAGTCCCTCGTGCGGCGCGAGCCTCATCTACGACGGAACATTCAGTGGCACCCTCACGGCGGGCAACGGCGTCTTCGTTGATTTACTGCTCCGCCACGGTTATCGCGTGATCCCGGTTAGCGAGTTCGACCCCAGCATGCTGGAGCAATAAAAAACCACCACAAGGGCACTGCTCCCTTGTGGTGGTTTTGGGCTAGACCTAGAGCGTGTGGCCGTAGGCGTTGGCGGCCTTGATGGCAGCGGCGAACTTCTTGTCGGTGAAGGGCTCCGGGTTGCCCTGCTTCCACTCGTTGGTGGCGTGTGCGTACTTGCACAGAGCAGGGATATCGGCCTCGGAAAGCCCGACCTGCTCAAGCGTCACGGGCAGGCCCATCTGCTTGTTAAAGGCGGCGTAGCGCTCAAGGTTCTCGGTGTCGCCCGTGTAGGCGAACAACACCAGCACGCCCAGGCTTACGACTTCGCCGTGCAGGTAGGTGCCCTCACGCGGAATGCTGCAGGTGGCGTTGTAGAACGCGTGCGCCACGCTCGAGTTGTAGTAGTAATCGTTCTGGTTGGTCAGGTTCGAGACATAGCCCGTGTTGACCACGATGTCGAGCGCGATCTGCTTGACGGCCTCGCTCGACAGATTCTGACGAACGTCCTCAAGACCCTGAACACCGTAGGTAAACAGCGGCTCGGAACAGGTGTGGGCAAGAGCCAGGCCAAGGCCGGCGGTGTGCTCCAGGTCGCCGGCGCTCGTGGCGTACTCGACTTCGGGCTGCTTGGACAGGGCGTCGCCCACGCCGGCCCAGAAGTACTCCGCCGGAGCCTCGGCGATGATCCTGGGATTGATGAAGATGTGCGCCGGTCGGTTGGGGTACGAATAGCCCTCGAGCGATCCATCGTCGTTGTAGACGACGGCAATGGCGGTCGCGGCGGAACAGTTAGAGCAAATCGTCGGCACCGTAAAGACAATCTTCTTGAGCTCGATTGCCGCTGTCTTGACGGTGTCGAGTGCCTTGCCGCCGCCACAGGCGATAAGCACGTCTGCCTGCTGGCAAGCGGGGGAGTTCACGACCTTGGCGATATTGGCGCGCGTACTGTTGGTGCCGTAGACGCGCGTCTCCAGAATCTCGACGTCGGTACCTTCAAGCGCCGCCTCGATGCCCGGCAGCGCCGCAGCTAGGGCTCGCTTGCCGCCAATGATGGCGACCTTGGTCGCTCCGTACTCTGCCAGTGCGGCGGGCAGCTCGGTAAAGCAATCCTCGCCGACGGTATAATCACTCATTCCAATCGTGCGCATGGCAACCTTCTTTCTTTCGATAAAGTGCTTTCAGGTATTTTGCTCCTAGAGAAGGTCCACAGCCGCGAGAAATTTCGAACGTATAAAACCAGTGTTGAGGGTTTTTCGCCGGCGCGGAACGTGCTAGCATACTCCGCATAAGCGTTGATGGGGACGAGTAGTCGGCCGTCCGCATGTTACAGAGAGCGGGGAGCGCTGAGAACCCGTGCATGCGACCGATGAAAATCACCCCGGAGCTGCGGTCCCAACGGACGCGTCGCACAGGCTCGTCTTAGTAGATATCGCCGAGATGGTCGTCGATACAGGCCAGCCGAGTAACGGATGCGAGCGCGCGAATACGCGGGCGAGGGCATCTAAGCTGGGTGGTTAAACGAAGAGCTTTTGCGGGCGTACAGTCCGTTTTGTGGCGCTTCGTCCCAGCTTGTAGGGACGGGCGCTTTTTTGGTGCCCAACGGGCGTGCGCGCCCACGACATGAAAGGGGTACCGTGGCAAACGAGTACAAGCAGACGATGAATCTGCCCAAGACCGGTTTTCCCATGCGTGCCGGTCTTTCCAAGTCCGAGCCCAAGCGACTCAAGGACTGGCAGGACAACAAGGTCTACGAGCAGGTTCTGAAGAAGAACGAGGGTCACAAGAAGTTCGTGCTGCACGACGGCCCTCCGTACGCCAACGGCCCGATCCACATCGGCCACGCCATGAACAAGATCTCCAAGGACATGATCAACCGTTACTGGATGATGCAGGGCTATGAGGTTCCCTATGTCCCCGGTTGGGACTGCCATGGCCAGCCGATCGAGCATAAGGTCGAGGAGAAGCTCGGCACCGAGAAGTTCAACCAGACCTCCACGGCTAAGATCCGCGAGCTTTGCAACAAGTTCGCTGTCGAGAACATCGAGCTGCAGAAGGCCGGCTTCCGTCGCCTGGGCGTGCTCGGCGATTGGGACAACCCCTATCTGACGCTCTATCACCAGCATGACGCCGCCGACATCGAGGTTTTCAAGGCCATGTTCGACAAGGGCATGATCTATCGCGGTCACAAGCCCGTCCACTGGTGCAAGCACTGCCATACCGCACTTGCTGAGGCCGAGATTGAGTACTCCGACGAGACGAGCCCGTCCATCTTCGTGCGCTTTGAGATGACCTCCAAGCCCGCCGGCCTCGAGAACTTCGACGGCCCGGTTGACTTTATCATCTGGACGACCACGCCGTGGACCATCCCCTCCGACCAGGCAGTTTCTCTCAAGCCCGGTGCCGCCTACGTCGCCGTTGAGCACGACGGCCGCGCCGAGGTCATGCTCGAGGACCTGGCTCCCAAGTGCTGCGAGGAGTTTGGCTGGGAGTACACCCCGGTTGTGGTCGACGGCAAGCCCTATGTGGTTCCCGCCGAGACCTTCCATCACATTCACTATAAGCAGCCGATCTTTGACGGTGTTGAGGGCGTGGCACTGTTGGCCGATTACGTCGGTGTCGATGACGGTACCGGTATCGTCCACAACTCGCCCGGTCACGGCGTCGACGACTACTTCGCCTGCCTCAAGGAGGGCATCACCGACATTTGCATGCCGGTCGATGACGACGGCAAGTTCTACACCGGCGAGGAGTTTGGCACCGGCGGCCCCTTCAGCGGCATGGATACCGACGAGGCCAACCCGCACATCATCGAGTTCCTGCGCGAGCGCGGCACCCTGGTCCTCGAGAAGAAGATCACGCACAGCTATCCGCACTGCTGGCGCTGCAAGCACCCGGTGCTCTTCCGTGCTACCGACCAGTGGTTCGTCTCGATGGACAAGACCGGTCTGCGCGAGCAGGCTGGCAAAGAGGTCCGCGAGAACGTCAAGTGGTATCCGGCTCACGCCGCCAACCGCATCGGCGCCATGGTCGAGCAGCGTCCCGACTGGTGCATCAGCCGTCAGCGCAACTGGGGCGTGCCTATCCCCAGCTACACTTGCGCCGACTGCGGCGAGAAGGTCATGAACGACGCCACGCTCGACGCCGTCATCAAGCTCTTCCACGAGAAGGGCTCCGACGCCTGGTTCACCGACGCTCCCGAGAGTTACCTGGGCGAGGCTTGCGTTTGCCCCAAGTGTGGCGGCCATCACCTCAAGGCTGATAAGGACATTCTCGACGTGTGGTGGGACTCCGGCGTGTCCTGGAAGGCCGTCTGCGAGTATCGACCCGAGCTTGAGTACCCGGCTGACGTGTATCTCGAGGGCTCCGACCAGCATCGCGGTTGGTTCCAGAGCTCGCTGCTCACCTCGGTGGGTGCCAACGGCCATGCTCCGTACAAGGCGGTCGTCTCGCAGGGCTTCACGCTCGATGGCCAGGGCCGCAAGATGTCCAAGTCGCTCGGCAACGTCATCGACCCCAACAAGGTCTGCGACGAGATGGGCGCTGACATCATCCGTCTGTGGGTTGCCTCCGTCGACACCAGCTCCGACGTCTCCATCGACCATGAGATTCTCGCTCGTACGTCCGATGCCTACCGTCGTTTCCGCAACACGCTGCGCTTCCTGCTCTCTGAGCTCGAGGGTCAGTTTGAGCCCGAGACCGACGGCGTCGCCTTTGCCGACTTGCTGCCGCTCGACAAGCTCATGGTTGCCCGCCTGACTCAGGTCCAGGCCGAGGTCGACGATGCTTACGCCAGCTACGAGTTCCCGCGCGCCTACCGTGCGCTCTACGACTTCGTGGTTACTGAGCTCTCCAACGTGTACCTCGACGCCCTGAAGGACCGTCTGTACTGCGACAAGCCCGGCTCGCTCGAGCGCCGCAGCGCCCAGACCGTGCTGGCCGAGCTCTTCTCGATGCTCATGCGCGACCTGCAGCCGATCCTGTCCTACACGGTCGACGAGGCCATGGCCTATGCGCCCGCCGGCTGCGTCGATCACCAGAAGTACGCCGCGCTACTCGATTGGTACAAGTCGCCCATCACGGTCGACGAGGCCAATGAGTTCGAGGGCGTGCTCGAGGCTTCGCTCGAGCTCCGTAGCGCCGTGACCAAGGCCCTTGAGGATGCCCGTTCTGCCGGCACCTTCACTAAGAGCCAGCAGGTCCGCGTCAAGGCGGTCGTTCCTGCCGAGATGTACGCGCTGCTGACCGGCGACAAGGCCGTCGACCTGGCTGAGTTCTACATCGTTTCCGATGTTGAGCTGACCCCGGGCGAGGAACTCTCCGTTGCCATCGAGGCAGCCGAGGGCGAGTGCTGCGACCGTTGCTGGAACTACCGCACCACCGTCGGCGAGTACAACGGCCACGCACATATTTGCAAGCGCTGCGCCGATGTTTTGTAGGTTACGGCGTTCGTAGAACGCCGTAACCTACCGACGCTGCAAACGCCCCTAAGCGGCAATCTGACGTTCAATCGTCGGTCGCGTACCAAAGTACGCTTCCCTCCTCTTTGACGTCACCTTGCTCGCTTAGGGACGTTTTCGCTGTTGGTGACGATAACGCGGCGTTTCCATTGCTGGAGCTAGAGGCTTTCTTTCGACTTGCGTTTTTAGTCGAAAGCTATTAAGCGACATTCCGTTATTCGGAATGTCGCTTTCGTTTTTAGCTGGTTATTTCGCTTGCGTTGGTGGATATGTCGTGCGTTCTGCGTATGGCAATATAAGATAGTTCTTTGTATTAAACGTAATTCGATGTTCTTGAGGGTAGGGGATTGATTTGGGTCGTGCTGGGGGTATGACGCCGCCTTTGCGTTGGCGGTTGGGTGTTGCTGGTGGTGTGGCACTGGTTGTGCTGCTCGTTGACCAGCTGACCAAGCTTGCGGTTCGTGCCGTGGGCGACGCTTTACATGTGACCGTCATCCCCGGTGTCATCGACTTTATTTTTGTCCGCAATATCGGTGCTGCCTTTAGCATGGGCGAGGGGCATGGCATCGCGTTTGCCGTGCTGGCGTTGGCGGTTATTATCGCTATCGCCGTGTACCTCGTTCGTGCATCCCAGCTCGCCCATCTTGAGGTTGTGGGCATGGCTATGGTCGCGGGCGGCGCTATCGGCAACGCGATCGATCGCCTTGTCTTTGGCTTCGTGACCGATTTTATTGCCACCACCTTCATCGACTTCCCCGTCTTTAACGTGGCCGATATCGGCATCACCTTAGGTGTCGTGCTTGCCCTCATCGGCTACATGTTCTTGAGCCCTGCGGCCCGCGAAGTCGATGCGACTGCCGAGCTCAATGCTCGTGATGAGGCCCGCGCCAAGCGCAAAGCCAAGCAGCGTGGGGAGCGTGCCCGCAAGATTCGTGAAAGGAATGAGCGTTAATGGCCGACATCCATATTCTTGTTGCCAACGATTGCTCTGGCCAGCGTCTTGACGCCTTTCTGGGTGCCAACGACGGCTGCCCCACGCGCTCTGCCTGCGCGCATCTGATCGAGGGCGGCGCCGTAATCGTGAACGGCGAGACCTGCCTATCAAAAAAATATGCTGTGCGCTCCGGTGACCGCATCTCGGTCGACCTGCCCGAGCCGCATGATCCCACTGATGTGATTCCCGAGGCCATCCCCCTCGATATCCGTTACGAGGACGACTACCTCATCGTGCTCTCCAAGCAGCGCGGCCTGGTGTGCCATCCCGCCCATGGCCACGAGAGCGGCACGCTTGCGAACGCTCTGGTCTACCACTGCGGCATTGACCATCTGGGTACCGTGCAGGGTGAGGACCGCCCCGGCATCGTGCATCGTTTAGATCGCGATACCTCGGGCCTCATGCTTGCGGCAAAAGACGACGACACGCAGCGCGCACTCCAAAATCTCATTCGCACGCGCACGCTCGATCGTCGCTATATCACGCTCGTTCACGGACATATCGCTATGGATGAGGGCACCATTAACACCGGCATTGCCCGTTCTACGCGTGACCGTGTCAAGATGGCGGTTTCGGACGATCCTTTCGCGCGCCAGGCCATTACGACCTTTAAGGTCCTCGAGCGCTTCGATTCCACGCGTTTTGACGACGGCTATACGCTCGTCGAGTGCCACCTGTTTACGGGCCGCACACATCAGATTCGCGTGCATATGCGCCATATCAACCACGCCTGCGTGGGCGATCCGCTCTACGGCAAGTGCGATGCACGCGCCGATCAGGGTCTGACCAGGCAATTCCTTCATTCCTGGCGTGTTGCATTCGACCATCCCGTGACGGGGGAGCGCATTGAGTGCCGCGACGAGCTGCCGTGGGATCTCGCCGCGGTTCTTGACGACCTGGCCCCGCGCTCGCTTGGCCGCACCGCTGCCGGCGACGAAATCGTTCCGCAGCTCGGTCTGCTCGAAGCCTAGCCAGTATTAGGTGGTTTCTTGAACTCGGTAAGCCTGCGGTAAGATATACGGTTGTTTACGTAACGCGTTCTCGGGAGCCTGCATGCTCGCCTTTTTACAAACCAACACACCCATCGTGATCTTCAACCAGATTGTTGTCACGCTGCTCACGGTCTGCTTTCTGTACCAGGTGGTCTTCTTTGTCATTGGCGCTCTTCGTGGCGAGGTCGCGCCTCCCAAGGCCAAAAAACTTCACCGCTATGCCTTCTTCATTGCTGCGCATAACGAGGAAGCCGTAATTGCCAATCTCGTACGCTCCATCAAGGACCAGGACTATCCGTCCGAGCTTATCGAGGTCTTTGTCGTTGCCGACGCCTGCACCGACAACACCGCGCAGCTCGCACGCGAGGCCGGTGCCATTGTTTACGAGCGCAATGACCTGGCCCGAAAGGGCAAGAGCTGGGTCATGGACTTTGGTTTCGATCGCATTCTCAACGAGTATCCCGACACGTTTGAGGGCTACTTTATCTTCGATGCCGATAACGTCATCTCCCGCGATTATGTCTCCAAGATGAACGATGCCTTTGACCAGGGCTTCCATGTGGTCACGAGCTATCGTAACTCCAAGAATTTTGGCAGCTCGTGGATCTCGGCAGCTAATGCTACTTGGTACCTGCGCGAGGCGCGCTTTCTCAATAACGCGCGCAACATCTGCAAGACTTCTTGCGCTGTCTCTGGTTCGGGCTACCTCATCTCCGCCAGCGTTATCGAGGGCATGCACGGTTGGCAGTTCCATACGCTGACCGAGGATATTCAGTTCACCACGTTCTGCGCCATTCACGGCATTCGCATCGGTTATGCGCCTGCGGAGTTCTTTGACGAGCAACCCGTGACGTTCAAGGCATCCTGGAAGCAGCGTATGCGCTGGACCAAGGGCTTTTACCAGGTGTTCTTTACCTACGGCAAACATCTGGTCAAGTCGACGTTCCGCTATCATCGATTTGCCGCCTACGACATGTTCATGACGATCGCCCCGGGTATGCTGCTATCGCTGATCTCGATGCTCGCTAATGCGACGTTCTTGATTGTGGGTGGCCTTTCGCATGGTTTCTTGGCTACCGAAGTCGAGATGCAGGCGTGCGCCGCTTCGCTCATTATGACCTTCGCCATGATGTATCAGACCTTCTTTATCCTGGCGCTGCTCACGACTATCTTTGAGTACAAGCACATTCACTGCGCGCAAAAGTGGCGTCTGGTGACTAACCTGTTTACCTTCCCGATCTTTATGTTCAGCTATATCCCCATCACGGTGGCCGCGTTGTTCCTGAAGGTCGACTGGGTGCCGACGCAGCACGCCGTCAACGTTACCCTTGACGAGGTCATGCAAGGCGCCAAATAACCACCACCAAAACCACCGCAAAGGTGTGGTGGTTTTTGCTTTTGCGATGCAGCTCGAGGAGGCGTCCGATGGTCTATATCCCGTTTTGGATTTGCATCTTTGCCGGCATGGCAATTGATGCCCGAGAGCGACGGTTTCCCAATGGGCTTGCCGGCGCATGTGCCGTGGCGGCGTTGGCGGGTGTTTTGCTCGACCTCGGTTTGAACACAGCGCTTGACCACGCGGGTCTTGCCGTCATTGTGTATCTTGCTCTCGTGCTGACTGAGTCCCTCTGGCGTCGTCTTCGCCAAATCCCGGGCATCGGCATGGGGGATGCCAAGGCGCTCTTCGCGCTTTGCACGCTCGACCCTATGGGTGGCATCGTTGCATTTGCCGTCGCACTCCTGGCCCTGGCCCTCTCCTGTCTCTTCACAAAATCGCGCTCCCTGCCATTGCTCCCGTTTTTAGTGCCGATTTTTGCCATAATCGAGGTCGTGGGCTGCACTTTGTAACCGATTGCGCATCCTTCTTAAGGAGCATGCCATGGCAACTATTCAAGAAACGGCCGTCATTAAGGCGCGCATGGACCGTATTCCCTCGGCGTTGTCGCCCGAACTTGTCGAGCGCATTGCCACCGATCGTGCTTCGGGCTATGTTAACCCGTATCGTTGCAACGACGATCAGGTCATTCGTCGTATTGATCGCGCTGCCGACAAAGGCACGCTTATGCGTCCGGCATTTATGCGCGATACCGAAAAGATTCTTCATCTTCCTGCGTACACGCGTTATGCAGGCAAAACGCAGGTCTTTAGCTTCCGTAGCAATGATGATCTGTCGCGCCGCGGTTTGCACGTGCAGCTTGTCTCGCGCATTGCGCGCGATATCGGTCGCGCCCTGGGGCTCAACTGCGATCTGATCGAGGCGATTGGCCTGGGCCACGACTTGGGACACACGCCCTTTGGCCATGCCGGTGAGCGATTCCTCAATGATATTTACCTCGAGCGCACGGGTCGTTACTTTTTCCATAACGTGCAGTCGGTCCGTGTGCTCGATGCGCTGTACGGCCGTAACGTGTCGCTTCAGACGCTCGATGGCGTGCTATGCCACAACGGCGAATATGAGCAGCGTGTGTTTGAGCTTTCGGACATGGGCTCCTTTGACCAGTTCGATCAGACGGTTGAGGACTGTATCGCCACGGGCTATAGCGCGATTGAGCACCTGCGTCCCATGACGCTCGAGGGCTGCGTGGTTCGCATCTCGGATATCCTTGCCTACGTTGGGCGCGATCGACAAGACGCCATTGCGGCAGGCCTTCTGTCGCCCGACGCTTTTGACGACGGTCGGGGCGGGGCCTATAACAGCTGGATCCTCACGCACGCTTCCATCGACATCGTTGAGCATAGCTACGGTAAACCGCGTATCGAGATGAGTGAGGACCTGTTTGAGGAGATCCGCCGGGCCAAGCGCGAGAACTACGAGAAGATCTACAGCAAGGGCGGTATCGAGGGCGATTCCGAGGCGGAGCTGCGTGAGGCATTCGAAAAGCTTTACGACCGTTGCCTGCAGGATATAAACGAAGGCGACGAGTCTTCGTATATCTTTAAGCACCACATTTCGCGCATTGAGCAGCAGCTTTCCTACTACGATCGCACCTATGCCTGGCAGGACGACAAGGATCAAGCCGTGGTGGATTATATCGCGAGTATGACGGACGGTTATTTCTGCGAGCTGACGAGTAAGCTGTTCCCTGGTTTAAAGTTTCCGCACCGTACCTATATTAACGAACGGTAGTTCGTATCCTTTCGGTATACTGGTTAGTTGAAAACGTTTTTGATTGATGCACGGGATGGCTATGGACGACCTTTTTTCTGCCTCGACGCGCGAGCGTTCCTTTAAAAATGCGCCGCTCGCGGTGCGCATGCGGCCCAATTCGCTCGACGAGTATGTGGGCCAGCAAAAGGCCGTCGGTAAGGGCTCGTGGTTGCGTGCCGCAATTGAGCACGACGTGCTGTCGAGTGTGATTCTGTACGGGCCGGCCGGTACGGGCAAGACGACGCTGGCACATATTATCGCCAACCATACCAAGAGTGAGTTTGTCGAAGTCAGCGCCGTGACGGGCACCGTAAAGGATCTTCGCCGCGTGATTGACGAGGCCAAGACGCGTCTGAATACGTACGACCGTCGCACCATCCTGTTTATCGACGAGATTCATCGCTTTTCGAAGTCACAACAGGATGCATTGCTGCATGCGGTTGAGAACCGTACCGTTATTATGATTGGCGCCACGACGGAGAATCCGTACTTCGAGGTCAACTCGGCATTGCTCTCGCGCGGTCGCGTGGTGGAGCTTGAGCATCTTAAAGACGAGGACATTGCCACGCTGATCGAGCGTGCACTCGAGGCTCCGCAGGGTTTGAACGGCAAGTTCTTGGTCGATGAGGATACGGTTAAGACCATCTGCACGCTGGCAGCGGGTGACGCTCGCTCGGCGCTCACGACGCTCGAACTGGCGAGCGAGATTGCCGTCACGCGTCCCGATACCGAGGGAACGCCGGCGCCGGCGGCGGGGGAGCGCTATCCCATCACCGTGGATGACGTAAAAATTGCCAACCCGCGTCGTGGCTTTTCGTACGACAAAAACGGCGACATGCACTACGACATTATCAGTGCGTTTATTAAGTCTATGCGCGGTAGCGACCCCGATGCCACGATCTATTGGCTCGCGCGCATGATTGATGCGGGTGAAGATCCCAAGTTTATCGCTCGCCGTATTATGATTCAGGCTTCTGAGGACGTTGGCAACGCCGATCCGCAGGCGCTTTTGGTGGCGCATGCCGCGTTTAAGTCTGCCGAGGTCATTGGCTATCCCGAGTGCCGTATTAACCTGGCTCAGGCTGCGCTCTATGTGTGCTTGGCTCCTAAATCCAACGCGTGTGAGGCTTCGATCGATGCGGCGCTGGCCGATATCCACTCTAGTGGGCTTCGCGAGGTGCCGAGTTATCTGCGCGATCGCCATCGCCCAGGCAGCGACGACTACGGTGTGTATAAATACCCGCACGATTATCCCGAAGGCTGGGTCGATCAGCGCTATTTGCCCGAAGGGCTGGAGCGTGGCGCGTTCTGGCAGCCTGCGGGCCGCGGCTGGGAAGAGTGGCGCGTAGAGCAAAGCGAACGCGACCGTAGCGGTAACGCGCCCAAGTAGGTCCTTGGCACCTCGCACATTCCCTTTGGGTATCTTCCCCCTTCTTTGGGGTACCATGAAAGGCGTCTGTATTTCGATTCCTTCGGGAGGCTTGTATGAGTCCCATTCAAATCGCCCTGCTGGTGCTTGCCTTTGCCGGCGTGTGGGCTATTGTTGAGCTCGCGCTTACCCTGCGCAAGACCCGCAACGTTGTCGACTCGCTCGATAAGACCGTGAACGACCTCAATAACACCATCGCCGAGGCGCAGCCGGTGGTGGCAAAACTCGACGGCGCTGTCGACGAGCTTACGCCGGCACTTGCCCAGATGGAGCCGCTGCTTAAGTCGAGTAAGACGGCAGTTGATGCCCTTACCTCCAACCTCGTAGAAGTCGAGGCGGTCGTCCGCGATATTTCCGAGGTCACCGGCAGCATGGCCGAGGCCAGCAATGCCGTGTCGAGTGTGACCGACTCCGCTGCCGGTGCCGTGCAGAAACTCTTTAACAAGGTGAAGACTCCCGCGGCCGACGCCGAGCGCAAGCTTTCCGCTGCCGAAGAAGCCGAGCAGCCGACCGAGCGTGTCCTGATTGGCGAAGCCGGGGACGATGTCGCTGCTGGTGACAATGATGCACAGAAGCCTGCTGCTAAAGCAGCCCAGTATTACACCTACACGCCCGCCGAGACCTCTGAGGAGTCCTGCGATGAGTAGCGAAGCAACCTGCCCCATCACGCTGACCGTTGCCGGCGACCCGCGTCTCGCTCGCCTTGTGCGCATGACGGCAGCCAACGTTGGTGCCCTGTGTTCCATGTCTGTCGATCGCATCGAGGACATCCGCATGGCTGCCGAGGAAGCCTTTATTTTTGGCTGCACGGCTGTTGATTCCGATGACATCTCAATCAAATTCGATGTCGATGAATCTCACGTTGGCATGACCTTTACCTTTGGCGATCAGGCCACTGTCGACGAGGATGACCAGGCTGCTGTTTATGCCGAGCTTATTTTGGCGAGCGTGTGCGACTCCTACGAAAAGACTGCGGCGCCCCTGACGCTTTCCCTCGATCTCAAGGCGGATATCTAATATGACCGAACGTTCCCGGAGCGGCAAGACCGCTTGGGACAAGGAGAAAACCCGCGAGCTGTTTCGTCGCTACAAGGAGACCGGTGATCCGGACGCCCGCGAGCAGCTCGTCATGTCCCATATGAACCTGGTAAGGTTCCTTGCCAACAAATTTAAGAATCGCGGCGAGCCGCTCGACGACCTGATGCAGGTTGGCTATTTGGGCCTGCTCAAGGCAATCGACCGCTTTGACCCTGAGCGCGGACTCGAGTTCACCACGTTTGCCACGCCCACCATCTTGGGCGAGATCAAGCGTCACTTCCGTGACAAGGGCTGGAGCGTGCGCGTGCCTCGTCGCCTGCAGGAGCTTTCTGCCAAGGTTAACCAGGCTACCGACAAGCTTACCAACGAGTTGCAGCGCTCGCCCAAGGTCGAAGAAATCGCTGAGTACCTGGACGTGACCGTCGACGAGGTCCTGGAGGCCATGGAATCGTCGTCGGCCTATACGTCGGTGCCCATCGAGGCTCCCGGAGCGTCCGATTCCGACGATGCGCCCTCGATTCTTGACCGTTACGCCGACGACGACAACGAGCTCGACTTTACCGATGACCGCCTGGTGATCGAGGAAGCCATCCGCGATTTCTCGCCGCGCGAGCGTGAGGTTATCGAGCTGCGCTTTGTGAAGGGCATGACCCAGATCGAGATCGCCAAGAAGCTGGGCATCTCGCAGGTGCAGGTCTCGCGCCTGCTGCGCCGCACCCTCAAGAAGATTCAGGATAAGATCGACCCCGACGGAGTGATGGTTCGTTCATGAGTGAGCATCCCCAACAAACCGATCGCGCGCTGCGCGACACCCGCATTCTGACGCTGCGCATTTGGGCTGTTGTCGGCTGCATTGTTATTGCTGCTGTCATCTTTAACCTTATGGGCATCCTGGCACCGGTTATTGAGTTCCTTGCCGTTGGCTCCATCATTGCTTTTGTGATGTCCCCGATCACCAACTGGCTCGAGCACCATGGCGTGAATCGCGGCATCGGTTCGCTTATCGCGCTTATTGTTGTTGTTGCCGTACTCGTCGGTGTCGTTTGCATCTTGTCGCCGATCCTCTTTGGTCAGATCATGGAAGTCCTGAGCCGTCTGCCTGAGCAGCTTCGTGTTGCGGGTGGCGACCTCAACGAGATGGTCTCGCATGTCAAGACGCTCAACAACACGCCGCTCATGGAGTATTTGGACGATAATCTTTCGTCGCTGGTCGCCGTGGCATCGAAGTATGTGTCTCAGATCGCTGCCGAGCTTGGCCGCGGTGTGTTCCCGCTCATCACCAATACGGCCTCGCAGCTGTTCGTGATCTTCCTTGGTCTGGTGCTTGCCTACTGGATGGCCTGTGACTACCCTCGCATGCACCACGAGATTTGCACCATCATCGGTCAGGAGAAGGAGACCTCGTACCGCTTTATGGTCGCCATCCTTTCTCGTTCTGTCGGCGGCTACATGCGCGGTATGGTTGTGACGTCCATCTGCGGTGGCTTCCTCGCCTTTATCGGTTTTATGATCATCGGCCATCCGTATGCCGCGCTCATGGCTATCTTTACGGGGATCATGCATTTGGTTCCGGTCGTCGGTCCCTGGGTGAGCGCAGCAATCGCCACAGTGCTCGGTTTCATGTTCAGCCCCATGTTGGCGTTGTGGACGCTCATCGTGACGATGGTCGCGCAAAACGTCACCGATAACGTGATTTCGCCCAAGGTCATGCAGAGCTCGGTGCAGGTGCATCCCATCATGAGCCTCACGGCGCTCGTTATTGGGTCGGCGCTCATGGGTCCCATTGGCATGATCATTGCCATTCCGCTGTGCGCAGCCCTCAAGGGCATTTTCGTCTACTACTTTGAGAACGAGACCGGCCGCCAGCTTGTGGCCTATGACGGCGCCGTGTTTAAGGGCACGCCGTACCGCGATGCCGATGGCAACCCGGTCGCCGCCTACGACGCGCTCGGCGACGACACCTTCATCTACGAGTCCGAGCTCATCGGCAACGAGACCGCGCCCGAGGCCAAGGCTATGCCCAAGCCCGAGCTCGATAATCCCTGGATCAAGCTCTCGGGTCTGCAACCCGATGCCACGGGCTTTTTCAAGAACCCCTTCGCCAAGGATGACGATTCCGATACGGACGATACCAAAACCGGCATCGACGGCTCCATGGACGATGACGACAAGTAGCGGGGTAATTCGGGTTAACATTCATACGCGCTAACATGCAATTTCGCTGAAGGGCCGGCATTGTGCCGGCCCTCTTTTTTGCACAGGCGCGGTGGGATGGTAATATCGTTACGTTTGAACTGTTTCGATGTGAAACCGAGGAGATTCCCTCTATGAGTGCTGACTACCCGTCAATGACTACGGCCGAGATTCGCTCTAAGTTCCTCAACTTCTTTGAGGAGCGCGGTCTTAAGCTCTATCCTTCTTCGTCCCTCGTCCCCGACGATCCTTCGCTGCTGCTTGCCAACGCCGGCATGAACCAGTTTAAGGAGTACTACCAGGGCAAGAAGACCATGAAGGAGATCGGCGCGATCTCCTGCCAGAAGTGCGTCCGCACCAACGACATCGACTGCATCGGCGAGGACGGCCGTCACCTGTCCTTCTTTGAGATGCTCGGCGACTTCTCCTTTGGCGGCGTCTCCAAGCAGCAGGCCTGCGCTTGGGCCTTTGAGCTCATCACCAAGGAGTTCAAGCTTCCGCTCGACCGCCTGTACTTTACCGTCTTTACCGAGGACGACGAGACCCACGACGTGTGGCGCTCTCTGGGCGTTGCCGAGGATCACATCTCCCGCCTGGGCGAGGACGACAACTTCTGGGCCGCTGGCCCCACCGGCCCCTGCGGTCCGTGCTCCGAGATCTACTTTGACATGGGCGAGGAGGTCGGTTGCGGCAGCCCCGACTGCAAGCCTGGCTGCGACTGCGACCGCTTCCTTGAGTTCTGGAACCTCGTGTTTACCCAGTACGACCGCCAGGAGGACGGCTCCATGCCGGAGCTGCCGCACCGCAACCTCGATACGGGCATGGGTCTGGAGCGCATGGCCGCCATCATGCAGCACAAGACCGCTAACTACGACGGCGATCTGATGCAGCACCTCATCAAACTCGGCGAGGAGATCAGCGGCAAGACCTATGACGCCGACGATTACTCCGGCGCCAGCCGCTCCCTGCGCATCATCGCCGACCACTCCCGTGCCGTCGACTTTATGATCTCGGACGGCATCCTGCCCGGTAACGAGGGCCGCGAGTACGTCCTGCGCCGCCTGCTCCGTCGTGCCGTGTTCCACGGTCGTCTGCTGGGCATCGAGGGCGCCTTCCTGACCAAGTTTATCGACGAGGTCAACGCTCAGATGGGCGAGGCTTATCCCGAGCTGCTCAAGAACGTCGCGCTCGTTAAGGGCATCGTCGCCTCCGAGGAGGAGCGTTTCTCAACGACGCTCGACAACGGCCGCGTTTACCTGGACGAGGCCCTGGCCGCGCTCGCCGACGGCGCTGTCCTTCCGGGCGATGTTGCCTTTAAGCTTCACGACACCTTTGGTTTCCCCATTGACCTGACTGTCGAGATCGCCGGCACCGCCGGTCACGACGTCGACATGGATGGCTTTACCGCTTGCATGGAGGACCAGAAGGCCCGTGCCCGCGCCAACGCCAAGGGCGATGCCTGGGGCAGCTTCAACGACGTGTGGGTCGAGCTTTCCGACAAGGTTGCCGCGACCGAGTTCGACGGCTATGACAACGACGTCATCGATGGCGCCAAGGTTGTCGCCATCGTGCGCAACGGCGAGTCCGTCGAGTCCGCCGCTGCGGGCGAGGACGTCGAGGTTGTGCTCGACCGCACCCCGTTCTACGCCGAGATGGGCGGCCAGCAGGGCGACGCCGGCGAGCTTTCCGCCGAGGGCGTTGCGCTGACCATTTCCGATACCAAGAACCACAACGGCCTGTATGCCCACGTCGCCCACGTCGCCGAGGGCACGCTGACCGTCGGTGCTACCGTGACCGCCGCGCTCGACGCCGAGCGCCGTGGCTTCCTGCGTCGCAACCACACCGCCACGCACCTGCTCGACGCCGCGCTTAAGCAGGTCCTGGGCGAGCATGTCTCCCAGGCTGGCTCGTTGGTGACGCCCGAGCACCTGCGCTTTGACTTCACGCACTTCGAGGCCCTGTCCTCCGAGCAGCTCAAGGCTGTCGAGGACCTGGTCAACCAGCAGATCTTCGCTTCCAAGCCGGTCGTGACCCGCGTCATGGGCATCGACGAGGCCAAGGCTGCCGGTGCTGTCGCCCTGTTTGGCGAGAAGTACGGCGACGTCGTCCGCGTTGTCTCCGTGGGCGCCGAGGATCAGCCGTTCTCCCGTGAGCTCTGCGGTGGCACGCATGCCGCCAACACTGCCGAGATCGGCCTGTTCAAGATTATTTCCGAGTCCTCCACGGGCTCGAACGTCCGTCGTATCGAGGCCGTGACCTCTAAGGGCGCCCTCGATTACATGGCCGACCGCCTGGCGCTCGTTGACGCCGCTGCCGCTGCACTCAAGTGCCGCGTCGACGAGGTTCCCGCCCGCGTGGAGAACCTGCAGGCCGAGCTGCGCGAGACCGCCGGCAAGCTCAAGAAGGCTCTGACCGGTGGCTCTTCCGACGCCATCTCCGGCGCCATCGAGGGTGCCGTCGAGCTCGATGGCTACAAGCTCGTCGTCGCTGAGCTCCAGGGCCTTGAGGCTGCTGACCTGCGAAACGTCTGGGATACCGTGCACCAGAAGGTTGCCGGCCCCGTCGCCTGCGTCGTCGCTAGCGTGACCGAAAAGGGCACCCCGGCCCTGCTCGCCGCCGGCTCCGATGACGCCGTCAAGGCCGGTTTCCACGCCGGTAACGTGATCAAGCAGATCGCGGGCCTGGTCGACGGTCGCGGTGGCGGTCGTCCCAACATGGCCCAGGCTGGCGGCAAGAACGCTGCCGGTATCGCCGATGCCCTCGCGGCTGCCAAGACCGCGCTCGGCGCTTAAGTAGTCGCTGTGGTCGCGCTCGCGCTGGACATAGGGGAGACCCGGATTGGCATTGCCGTCTCGAGCCGTGATGGCAAGATGGCAATGCCCGTCAAGGTGCTCCCGGCTGCCGAGGTCACTGGCATGGCCAAGACGTTCCGTTACTTGGTTGAGGACTATGAGCCCGATATCCTGGTAAGCGGACGTCCCTTGACTATGGCCGGTGAGCCCGGCCCCCAGGCCGAGCGCGTTGCCGCCGTTGCGCAAAAGATTGCCCAAGAGCTCGATCTTCCGCTTGAGTTTGAGGATGAGCGCCTGTCCTCGCAAGAGGCAAAGCGTATCCTGCGCGAGCAGGGACTCAACGAAAAGCAGATGAGGGGCAAGATTGACATGATCGCCGCCAGCCTGTTCTTGCAGACGTGGCTCGATCGCAAAAACGAGGAGGTTTCGCATGCCTAGCGCTTCCGATCCGCGCCAGCCGAATCGCCAGGGGCAGCCTACGCCGCGCCCTGTATCGTCCGGCCAGCGTCCGATGCAACCGACGCAGCGTGCGGCTCAGCCTGCTGCTCGTCCTGCACAGCCCTCCTCTCGTGCAGCACAATCTGCTCAGCGTCCTGCCCAACTGCCCGCTGCCCGCGCAGCCCGGCCCGCAAGCGGTACCCGCTTTAAGCAGCAGGCGCCCACGCAGCGTGCGCAGGCGCCTCAATCGCATACGCGTACACATCATGCTCACGGCACACACGGCGTTGCTCCGGCCACGCGCTCGAGCTATAACACGCATGCCCGCCGTGGCGTCCAAAAGAAAAGCTCTCCGGTGCCTATGATTATCGGTGGCGTCATCGCCGTGCTTGCACTTGTCGCGATCGTTTTCTTTGTCGTGCCAGCCGTCAAGGGCTTCTTTGCCGGCGAGGATGCGAAAGTTGCTGCTGGCCAGCAAGTTACTATCACGATTCCCGATGGCGCCTCGGGTGATACCATCGCTTCGATTCTCTCCGAGAACCATATCGTCGAAGACCCCAAGGATTATTACGCGGCGGTCAAAAAGCTCAATGCCGATATGTCGCTTAAGCCTGGCGCCTACTCGTTTACCACGCTCATGGACGCGACCAAGGTTGTTCAGCAGCTCATGGAAGGCCCCAATGCGGGCTCCGATGCGCTGACTATCCCTGAGGGACTAACGGTCGACCAGGTCGCCGATCGCGTGGCCGCGGCATACGACAGCATCTCCAAGGAAGACTTCCTCAATCAGGCAAAAGCCTCCAACTATGTGAAGGACTATAGCTTCCTTGAGGGCGCTGCAAACGATTCGCTCGAGGGCTTCCTATTCCCCAAGACCTATTCGTTGGGTAAGGACCCGTCTGCCGATGATGCGATTCGCGCCATGCTTGACCAGTTCAACGCCGAGTACAAGTCGCTTGACTTTGCCAGCTGCGAGGCCAAGATCAAGGAGCGCTATGGCGTGGAGATGTCCGATTACAACATCGTTAACCTTGCCTCGATCGTCGAGCGCGAGGGCCTCAACGCCGATCAGCGCGCGCATGTGGCATCGGTTTTCTATAACCGTCTGGCGGGCAAGCTCGATGGCCTGCGTTACCTCAATAGCGATGCGACCATGATGTATGTAACCGGCGGCGAGGTTACCGCCGACGACCTGCAGAGCGATAGCCCGTATAACACCTATAAGCACGAGGGCCTGCCGCCCACGCCCATCTGCTCTCCGTCGCTCGAAGCGCTCAAGGCTACCCTTGAGCCGACCGACTCCGATGACCTGTATTTCTACATTACACAGGACGAGGAGTATTTCTCGAAGACCTACGAAGAGCACCAACAGTCTTGGAATTGATCATGAGGATTTTTAGCCCCAAACGATATGTTGCCTCGGTCGACCGCATCGATCTCGATACCCTGTGGGCCGACGGCAAGCGCGCCATTCTACTCGACCGCGACAACACCCTGGTGCCGCGCGATTCCGAGCAGGTACCCGCTGCGGTCTCCGCTTGGCTCGAGGCCGCCCATGCCAAGGGCTTTAAGCTGTGCATGGTGTCCAACAACTGGCATCGCGACCAGGTCATGAGCTCTGCACGCGAGCTGGGACTCGAGGCCATTAGCCACGCCATGAAGCCCGCCCCGTTTGCCTTGAAGGCGGGTCTTAAGCGCCTCGGCGCCACGGCAGACGAGGCGGTGCTGATCGGCGATCAGCTGTACACGGACGTGTGGAGCGGTAATTTTGCCGGCGTTGACACTATTCTGGTCAAGCCGCAGGCAACCCAGGACCTGTGGTACACGCAGATCTTCCGTATCTTTGAGCGCCGGGCCCTGCGCGACCTTCCCTGCGAGGAATAGGTTTCGCCATGTCTCAGCACATCAAACACGGCTGCGACCATATCTTCTTTATCGGCTTTTTGGGCGCGGGCAAGTCGACGCTTGCGCGCAATGTGGGCACTATGTTCAAGCGTCGATTCATCGATACCGATCGCTTGGTTGTGCGTCGATGCGGCAAGTCGGTGACCGAGATATTTGAGACCGAGGGCGAGGATCGTTTTCGCGAGCTCGAGACCTCGGCACTCCGTTCGCTTCAAAGCGAGCGCAGCCTGCTGGTATCGTGCGGGGGCGGCATCGTCGAGACGCCGGTGAACATTGAGCTGATGCACGAGATGGGTACCTGTGTGTACCTCGAAGGCGACTTTGAGGACTCGTTGCGCCAGATTCGTCGCTCCGATACCCGGCCCGATTTCCGCTCGCCCGAGCACGCTGCGCGCCTGTTTGAGCATCGCCGTCCGCTGTATCGCCAGGCGGCCGATATTACCCTTGATATTCGCAACAAGTCCTTCGAGGACGTTTCCTACCTTTGTGCCGAGATGCTTTTGGAGCGTGGACTGCTATGATTCGCCGTCAACTTATCAATTTCCAAAACCGCAGTGTCGATGTCCGCGTCGGATTGGGGGCGTTCGAGGAGCTGTCGCGCATGTTTGCCTCGGCTGTGGGCAAGCCTAAGCGTGCGATGGTGGTTTGGAACGACGCCACATCCGAGCGTTTTGGCGAGGTTGTCGAGCATGCACTTGTTGACGCCGGTTTTGCCGTGTCGCCGCTCGTCCTCGAGGTTTCGCCTGCCGGTGCTACGCTGGTCGATGCCGATACCGTCTTTGGCGCGCTGTCGGCTAACGGCATTACCTGCGATGATCTCGTTGTCGCTGTCGGCGACACGGCGACCTGCTCGGTTGTTTGCTGGTGCGCCAATCAGTGGTGCGGTCGCACCGAGTGCGCCTTGCTGCCGACGACGTTCGACGCCATGCTCACGGTCGCGACGACCATGAAGCCGCTTGTCGCCTCGTCGGCGCATGCGCTTCCCGCTATCGCGTTCCGTCCCGAGCCGGGCTTGGTCGTGTGTGACCTCGACCTTGTACGCGCGGCGGACCCCGAGGACCTCAAGCTCGGCTATGCGGTACTTGTTGGCACCATGCTTTCGAGCAGCAAGTCCCGCTGGAATCAGTTTACCGAGACCATTCCCGAGATTCTCGCGGGCGAGGAGGTCGCGCTCGTCAATGCCGTTCAGTGGTCTCAGACTGCCCGCAAGGACGTACTGATGGCCACGAACCCGAGCGCCCGCCATGCGCTCGATTTTGGCAAGACGGGGGAGCGTACCCTGCGCGCCTGCTTGGGCGATGCCGCTTCGCAGGTCCCTGCCTACCAGCTGTTGTCCGAGGGCATGCGCTTTGAGGCACGCCTTGCCCATGATGCCTGCGACTTCGATATCGATTACGTCTTTGAGGTCGATGACTGCCTGGAGGACTTTGGTATCGAGGAGCTTGCCTTCGATCTGGAGCCTGCCGCATATATCGAGGAGTTCCGCAGGCAGCAGTTTGTCCGCTCGAACCGCAGCATGTTGCCGCTGCCCGCGGCGCTCGGCGCCATTCGTCTAACGAGCGTTGAGGACGAGGTTCTCGACCGCCATGCTCACGCATACTTGGCTTCTCGCAACGAACTTCTCTAGGATTTATTGACATCCATCGTCTTTCGTATCATGTTGAGGGGCGGGTTTCCAATCGGTTGCGAATCGCTCGCGATTCCGTACGTTGATTGAGCCCGTCCCGTCTTTATGAAGACAACAAGAAAGGAATCTGCATGTCAGAGTTTGCTGCCGGTCCTGCCGGTCGTATCGAGCGTGTCCGTGCCCTGATGGTTGAGCGCGGCTACGACGCTATCGTGGTGCGCGACGAGGCCAACCTTCGTTGGCTTACGGGCGTCAAGGGCGTCTTCGATTACACCTTCGAGTTCCCGCACGCTGCGTTTATTACGGCTGACCAGTGCCTGTTCCATACCGACTCGCGCTATCTCAACAGCTTTGAGGAGAACACGCCCGCCGGCAGCCCCTGGGTCTACGACATGGACGAGGGCACCATCCCCGGCTGGGTCGCCGGCAAGATCGCGGCCAACAAGTGCCGCGTCTGCGCTGTCGAGGACGACATGCAGATCAATTTCTACCAGGGTATTCAGCGTGGCCTGGAGGACCGCTCCGTTGCCTGCATGCTGCCGCTGATGCATGACGACATCCGTAAGATGCGCGCCATCAAGGACGCCGAGGAGATCGAGCTCATGCGCCACGCGCAGTCGATCACCGACGCCGCCTTCCAGCACATGCTCGGCTATATTAAGCCCGGTATGACTGAGAAACAGGTCCGCAACGAGCTCGAGAACTTTATGTTCGCTAACGGTGCCGATAGCCTGGCCTTTGGCTCCATCGTCGCGAGCGGTCCCAACACCGCCAACCCGCATGCCGTCCCGAGCGACCGCGTGATCGAGAAGGGCGACTTCGTTCTCATGGATTATGGCGCGGGTTACTGCGACTATCGCTCCGACATGACTCGTACCGTCGTGATGGGCGAGCCCACGTCCGAACAGCTCGACCTGTACGCGCTCGTGCGCCGTACGCACGAGGAATGCGTCGCCGCCATCCATCCGGGCGTCGAGGGCAACGACATTTTCAAGCTTTCCAAGAAGATCATCGGCGATGCCGGCTATGGTGATTACTACAACCATGGTCTGGGCCACGGCGTGGGCATTGACATCCACGAGCTGCCCAACTTCAACCGCAGCAAGAATATCATCGAGGTCGGCTCGGTTATCACCATGGAGCCCGGCGTCTACCTGCCCGGCGTGGGCGGCGTGCGTCTGGAGGACTACGGCGTGGTCACCGAGAACGGCTACGAGCCCTTCACCAAGACGCCGCATGACCTTCACGTCATCGATTGCTAGCTCATTTCGATAGATTTTTGGGGCGGGACGTCCGGATCGATTCGGACGCCCCGCGTTCTCTTTTTATGCGCTCGCTGCAGGCGCCGTCTGCAAGTGTATAATTTCGGTCGTATGTAATTTGGACGCCTGTGCGTTCTGCCCATAAGAAGAAAGGTCGCTATGCCTACCATTTCTACCGCCGACTTCAAGAACGGCCTCGGTCTCCGTATTAAGGACAAGGTTTATACCATCGTCGAGTTCCAGCACGTCAAGCCGGGCAAGGGTGGTGCTTTTGTGCGCTACAAGACTCGCGATATCAAGAGCGGTCGTGTCGTTGAGAACACCTGCAACGCCGGCACCAAGTTCGAGAGCGTCATGCTCACCACCCGTGAGTTCCAGTACCTCTACAACGACGGCACCGACTACATCTTCATGGACAACGAGTCCTACGAGCAGGTTCCCGTTCCCGAGGACATGGTGGGCGAGAACTCCAAGTGGCTGCGTGAGAACGACATCTGCCAGCTGCTCTTCGCCGACGACGAGCTCATGGGCGTGACCCCGCCGATGTTCATCGAGACCACCATCGTCCAGACCGACCCGGGCTTTAAGGGCGACACCGTCCAGGGTTCCACCAAGCCGGCCACGATCGACACCGGCGCTGTCATCCAGGTCCCCATGTACCTCAACGAGGGCGAGGTCATTAAGGTTGACACCCGCGACGGCAAGTTCGTCTCCCGCGTCTAGCAACCAACTCTTCTAGGAGGACTCATGCCCCAGGAAATCAAGATTGACGGCATCGGCATTTCACCCGATGTTCTGACCGCCATCGTCTCGCGCGCCGTGTCGGATGTCGAGGGCATCGCCTCCGTTGGCGTCAAGGACCTTGCCACCAACCTTGTCTCCATGATGCTCTCGTCCAAGGCCCCGGCTTCCGAGCCGGCGGTCGAGGCCGAGGTCGTCGGCGACAAGCTCGCACTCACCGTGCGTGTCGTGGTGTTCTTTGGCTATCCGTTCAAGAAACTCGCCGAGGCCGTTCGCGTCGCCGTGGTCACCGCCATCGATGCCCAGGTGGGCGTTGAGGTCGAGCGCGTTGACGTTTGCATCGACGGCCTCGTTTTCCCCAAGGAGTAACCTTTGAGCCTTAAGGTTTATCGCGGGCGCACGCTTGCCCGCAGTCAGGCGCTGCAGCTGCTGTTCCAGGCCGAGGCCACGGACAGCCCGCTCGAGCGCGTCCTCGAGGGCGATTTCCTGATCTCGAAGGGTCCCCTCGACCCCTATGCGCTGGAGCTGTGCCGCGGTGCTTACGAGCATATCGACCGCATCGACTGCGCCCTGCGCGCCGTCGCCAAGAACTGGGATCTTATGCGCATGCCCGGCGCCGACCGCAATCTGCTGCGTATCGCCGTCTATGAGATGCGTTTCCTCACCGACGAGGAGGTCTCGGACGCCATCGTGATCAACGAGGCCGTCGAGCTCGCCAAGGCCTATGGCACCGACCAGTCCGCGTCGTTCGTCAACGGCGTGCTGGGCAAGATCGCTCGCAGCGAGGAGCTGCCGGGCGAGGACTTGTACCAAGAGCTGCTCGCCGAGGATCGCGCTCGCGAGGAGGCCCAGACTGCCGAGGCTGCCGCTAAAGTTGCGGTTGCCCAGGCTGAGGCTGGTGTGCTGGCCGAGGGCGCGGACGCCGCCGAGACTGATGTCGACTCCGTCGAGGAGTAGCCATGCCAGAGGGTTCCGTCCGCAACTTTGATGAGATTTCGGACCGTCTGGACCAGATCATCGCTACCGTTCGCTCCAAGGATACGTCCTTGGAGCGTTCACTCGATCTGTTTGACGAGGCGATTGAGCTGGGCTCCCGCGCGGTCGATATGGTCGACAAGTTTGAGCTGACGCCGCGTGAGGCCGACAAGCTCGAGCAGGAATACGATGAGGATGCGGCAAACGAATCCCAGGATAGCTAGGCCGCATCTCCGGATACGAATGGTTGATGGCATTCATGAAACGCGTGCGTCTTGATGACGAACTGATTTCACAGGGCATCTGCGCCGATCGCGCGGATGCCCTTCGCACTCTTATGGCCGGCTTGGTCTCGAGTGGCGGCGAGCGCTTGACTTCGCCGGGCCTTAAGGTGACCCCGGGCCTGCCGCTGCACGTGAAGGGGCGCATTCCCTATGTTGGCCGCGGCGGGCTTAAGCTCGAAGGCGCGCTCGATGCGTTTGGCATCAATCCGACGGGCCTTGCCTGTCTGGATGTGGGCTGCTCTACCGGCGGCTTTACCGATTGCCTGCTCAAGCGCGGAGCTGCGACCGTTGTCTCGGTGGACGTGGGCCGTGCCCAGTTTGATTGGTCGCTGCGTCAGGACGATCGCGTGACGCTGCATGAGCGCACAAACGTGACGCAGCTGCCTGAGCTTGGCTATGCCGGCGCCATCGACCTGACTGTGTGTGATGTCTCGTTTACCAGCATCGCGAATATCATCGACGCCGTGCTGGCGTGCCTGAAGCCTTCGGGTTCGTTCTGCACGCTCGTAAAGCCCCAGTTTGAGGCGCCGGCTGCGCTGGTGGGCGAGGGCGGTATCGTGACCGACCCCGCCGTCCGCCGCGATACGCTCGTGGCGGCGATTGAGCTTTTTGCCGCCAAGGGCCTGTTCCCGCTTGACGTGTGCGTGTCGCCCATCCATGGCGCTAAGGGCAACGTTGAGTTTTTCTTGTACGGCACAAGGTTTGTCCCCGGGGAGCGCGCCGACGATGAGCTGCAATCCCAGGTATCGGCTTTGAGCGAGAAAGCTGCAACGCTATGAAGGTCTTTCTGGTTCCCAATTACTACAAGCAAGAGGCCGTCGAGAGCGGTCTGATGCTCGAGCTTTGGCTGACGCGCCAGGGCTATGAGGTCGCATGGGCTGCCGACCAGCGATCCAAGATTCAGAGCACGCCTGATATTGACGGCTCCGATCTGGTCATTACGCTCGGTGGCGACGGCACGCTGCTGCGCGCTGCCCGCATCCTCAACCATCGCGAGATTCCTATCCTCGGTCTTTCCTATGGTCACCTGGGCTTTTTGACGGCCGCTAGCCCCGAGGAGCGTGACATTTTGCAGGTTGTGAGTGATGCCCTGTCCGGTGAGCTGCACGTGAGCCGTCGCGCCACCATCGCCGCGGATATCGTGTCCGTGCGCGAAGACGGTACGAAGGATGTCGTTCGCACCTTCGCCCTCAACGACATGGCGCTTACCCGCGGTCCGCTGTCCGATATGGTCGAGTTTGACATCACGGTTTCCGGCCACCATATCGATCGCCTGCGTGGCGACGGCGTGGTCGTGTCCACGGCGACCGGCTCTACGGGCTATGCGCTTTCGGCCGGCGGCCCCATCGTGAGCCCCGATTACACGGGCATGGTCTGCGTACCCATTGCGCCGCACACTATTCAGGCCCGTGCCTTCTTGACTTCGCCGAGTGATGTCGTCGAAATCTTTATGTCTGACGACCGCCCGAGCGTTCCGGCGATCGCTATCGATGGACAGTTTATTACCTGCGATGGCACCGTCGAGAGTGTGGCGGTGCGTCGCGGTCCCGGAGATGTGCTGCTGCTCGACTACGGCCCTGAGAGCTTTTATAACTCGGTGAGCCGCGTATTCTACGGAGTCCGTCATGATCGATGAGCTGCAGGTTTCTAACATTGCACTCATTCGTGAGGCGACACTGGTGCCGAGTGCCGGCCTGACTGTCCTGACAGGCGAGACCGGCGCCGGCAAGACTGCGCTGCTCTCGGCCCTTAAGCTTATTTTGGGCGAGCGTGCGGATTCGTCGACGGTGCGCGAGGGCGAGGCGCTGGCGAGCGTCGAGGCACGCCTGTTTGACGGCCCGCACGACACGGAGGGCTTCACGGTCCAGCGCAGCCTTTCTGCCGAGGGCCGCAGCCGCGTGAAGATTGACGGCTGCATCGCCAGCGTGCGCGAGCTTTCAGAGCGCGTCGGCGTGATGATGGATCTGTGCGGCCAGCACGAGCACCAGCGCTTGCTCGATCCGGCGCATCACGTTGCGATGGTCGATGCATGGGCAGGGCGCCCGGCACTCGAGACGCTGGATGCGTACCGCGCCTGCTTTAAGGCATCGCGCGCTGCCGCCAAAGAGCTTCGCCGTGTGGAGGAAGCCTCACGTGCGCAGGGGAGCCGCGTCGAGGAGGCGCGCTTTGCCCTCGAGCGCATCGGCGAGGTCGACCCCAAGCCGGGCGAGTACGAGGAACTCGAGGAGCTGCTGCCGCGCTCCGAACATGCCGAGGTACTGGTTGCCACGGCTAACGATGCCCATGCATCGCTTGCCTCTGAAGGGGGAGCGCTCGATGCCGTGAACAGCGCCGTGGCAGAGCTTTCCCGAATGGCTGCCGTCGATCGCAAACTGGGCGACATTGCCGACGCGCTTTCGGATGCCTGTATCTCCCTTGAGGATTGCGCGAACGAGCTTCGTGCCTATCGTGATGGCGTCGCCTTCGACCCGCGCGAGCTTGCTCGCATGCGTGAGCGGTATTCCGACCTCAAGGGCCTGTTGCGTCAGTGGGGTCCCACCATGGACGATGTTTTTGCCATGCGCGATCGCTCGCAAGAGCTGCTGTCCCTGGTCGATGATGGCGATGAACAGATCAAAAAGGCGCGTGAGGCACTCGGGAGCGCTGAGCGCGAGTTGTTTGCCGCTGCCAAGGCACTTAAGCGCGCTCGCAATACGGCGGCCCCGCGCTTCTGCCACGAGGTTGGCCGCCAGATGGCTCGCCTGGAGATGGGCGGCGCCGAGCTCGTCTGGGAGTCGCGCGATCTTCCCCGTGCTGAGTGGACGCCCCTTGGTCCTTCGAGCTACGAGCTGCTATACCGCAGCGGTGCCGGCTTGACGCCGCGCCCCCTGCGTCGAATTGCGTCGGGCGGCGAGCTCAGCCGCGTCATGCTGGCGAGTAAGGTGGTTTTGGGTAACGCCGACGGTGTCGATACGCTCGTGTTCGATGAGGTCGATGCCGGTGTCGGCGGCTCCACGGCGCGTGCGCTCGCGGGCGTGCTGGCAGATCTCGCCGCTACGCATCAGGTGATTGTCGTAACCCACTTGGCGCAGGTCGCCGTCATGGCTGACAAGCATTATGTCGTCAGCAAGGAACCGGGCGTGGTTCCCCAGACGCATTTGGACGAGGTAACCGGCGAAGCGCGTACCGCCGAGATCGCCCGCATGTTGAGCGGCGATCAATCGGAGGCGAGCTTAGCGCACGCCAAGCAGATGCTCGAAGAAGCTCGAGGTTAGGTCGTATCAGCGGTGTTGGTGGGACAAAATAGACTGAAATTTTTGTCCCACTACGCGTTTTACTCAACGACCTTATCCGGCTGGATGAGCTCCTCGTAGTAGCTGATATGTTCGCGAGCGTCTTCAATCTCAGGCAGCAGGAAGTTGTAGATGACTTCGATGATC
This sequence comes from Collinsella sp. AF28-5AC, assembly GCF_003457875.1. NCBI lineage: Bacteria > Bacillati > Actinomycetota > Coriobacteriia > Coriobacteriales > Coriobacteriaceae > Collinsella > Collinsella sp. AF28-5AC. Next base: position 245,435 of record NZ_QRTA01000001.1, read on the forward strand.
ATCGTGGCGCTGATCTTAGAGAACGCAAAGTCGCCCGTCGTCAGCAGCGCTTCGTGGTTGACGGTATTAAAAGTGTAGTCTGCCAGGCGCGCGAGCGGGGATTTGCTGTCGCTGCTGATGACGACTACGGTTGCGCCGCAGTCGCGAGCCGCTTTTGCCATGCGATTCAAACGGCGCGACTTGCCCGAGTTCGAAATCAGTACGATAACGTCACCCGGGCGTAACGTGAGCGCAAAACCAATCGAGGTCTCGCTTATGGTGCTCGCCATGCAGCGCAGGCCCAGCTGCGAAAACTTAAATGTCGCATCGAGCGCAACCGCGTTCGTATTGCCCACAGCTGCAAACTCAATAACCCCTGCATGCTTAAGGGCATGTACAACAGCCGCCAGCGTATCGTGGTCGATTCCGTCGATGGTCGCATTAAGCTCGCTCACCTTGGCAGCCAGGATGTTCTTGAGACTCTGCTCCATATTGTCGAGCGAGACCTCGTCAGTCAGGCCTTCGTTGCGCTGGCTTTCCAAATCCCTCGCCAGCGAAAACTGAAAGCTGCGGAAGCTGCCAAAGCCAAGCTTGCGGCAGAAGCGCGAAACGGTCGCCTCGGACGTGGCGGCGGCGCGTGAGAGCTGAGCGGCCGTGAGGCGCGGCGCCTCGGACTGGTGCTCCAATATATAGTCGACAATGCGCTGCTCGGACTCGCTGTATCCCTGATGGGTACTAATGAGGGAAAGTGCGCTCTTGCTACTATCGGTCATGGATGGCTCCTGGTTGGCATGAAAATCTAACTTGATTTGCAATGCCATAGTATACGGGCATTTTCAATTACAAGATACACCTTGCCGTTTCAAGAGTTGATGGTAAACTTTCACCTACCGTTTACGGTTATGAAAGAACCTTTCACCGGAGAATTGCGCCCTGTCTCTTCTCACGCGGACGGTAGGTTGGTATCTTTCAGTTGTGGAAAAGCGCGCAAGGACGCGCGTGTAGGGGAGCGCCTGCGGGCGCAGTACTCAAGAAGGAGGGACACATGGCTAAGTTTGACATCATCGCCGCCACCGGTTGCCCGACCGGTATCGCGCACACCTTCATGGCGAAGGAGGCGCTAGAGAAGGCAGCTGCCGAGCGCGGTCTGACCATTAAGGTCGAGACCCATGGCCAGGTCGGTGTCGAGAACGAGCTCACCAAGAGCGAGATCGCTGGCGCCAAGGCCGTTGTCGTCGCAGCCGATAAGGATGTCCAGGCTGAGCGTTTCGCCGGCAAGCCCATGGTTTCCGTTGGTGTTTCCAAGGCCCTGTCTGTTGAGGCCGCCGGTAAGCTGATTGACCGCGCGCTCGCCGCCAAGAGCGACGGCACGGTTGCAGCCGCTGCCGATGTCGAGGACGAGGTCGAGGAGAAGGAGTCTATCGGCCACGTCATCTATAAGCACCTTATGAACGGTGTCAGCCATATGCTGGTCTTCGTCGTTGCTGGTGGTGTTCTGACCGCCGTTTCGTTCCTGTGGGGCATTACGTCCTTCGATTCGACGGCGTCTGATTACAACAGCTTCGCTGCTATGCTCAAGATCATCGGCGGCATTGCCATGAACCTCATGGTTCCCGTGCTTTCCGCCTACATCGCCGAGTCCATCGGCAAACGCCCGGCGCTCGTCCCCGGTTTTGTTGCCGGTATGATCGCCATCCAGGGCCTGCCTGTTAACGCCGAGACCGGCATGATCGACGCCGGTGGCGCCGGCGTGGGCTTCGGCTTCCTGGGCGGCATCGTCGGCGGCTTCCTCGCCGGCTATGTCATCCTGCTGCTCGAGAAGGTCTTTGCCGGTCTGCCCAAGAACCTAGACGGCCTCAAGGCCATCTTCCTGTACCCGCTGTTCTCGACGGCTATCGTCGGCCTGGTCATGCTCGGCATTTCGGGCCCCATGGCTGCCATCAACACCGCCATGATGGACTTCCTCAAGGGCCTGTCCGCCTCTGGCGCCGTTGTCCTGGGTCTTGCCATCGGCTGCATGTGCGCCTTTGACATGGGTGGCCCGGTCAACAAGGCTGCTTACGTCACCGGTACTGCTATGCTCACCGAGGCACTGGCTGCCGGCGTTGGCACCGATACCTACAACTTCGGCACCAACTTCATGGCTGCCGTCTCTGCCGCCTGCATCGTTCCGCCGCTGATCACTACCTTCGCTGTCGTTGTCGGCAAGAAGTACTTCAGCCAGGAGGATCACGACGCCGGTATCGTCAACCTCATTCTTGGTTGCACCCACATCACCGAGGGCGCCATTCCGTTCATGACCAAGAACATCTGGCCGGTCATGCCCATCATGATGCTCGGTTCCTCCATCGCCTCGATCCTGACCATTATGTTCAACGTCCACGATCCGGCGCCCCACGGTGGCTTCCTGGTCCTGCCCGTTGTCGAGAACGGTCCGCTGTGGGTCCTCGCGATCCTCATCGGCGCTGTGGTCGGTGGCATCCTGTTCGTGGCCTTCAAGAAGTACGACTTCGAGAAGAATCAGAAGGCCGCTCCTGTAGCCAAGCCGGTTGAGGCTTCCAAGGCCGCTGCCGTTGAGGCCCCTAAGGCCGAGGCTGCCGACTTCGTGAAGGTTGAGAATGTCTTTGTCGCCGAGGACTTCGCTTCTCGTGACGAGGCTCTGAGCTTCGTTTCCAACCAGGCTGTCAAGGCCGGTATCGCCAGCGACGCCGACGCTGTGATGAACGCCTTCCTGGCCCGCGAGGCCGAGGGCACCACGGGCATGATGGAGGGCTTCGCCATCCCGCATGCCAAGTCCGACGCCATTACCGAGGCTGCCGTCATCGTCGTCAAGGACGAGTCCGGCGTGACCGGTTGGGACACCATGGACGGCGCTCCCGTCAACGTGGCTATCGCCCTGCTCATCCCCGGCGCCCAGGCTGGCACCACGCACCTCAAGATCCTGTCCAAGGTCGCCGAGGCGCTCATGGACGAGGACTTCCGTACCACCGTCAAGGGTTCCACCGACGCCGTCGAGATCGCCAAGACGATCAACGCCCGCCTGGTCTAATTCCACGGTACGCGAATAACATCGCCCCCTGTAACAAAGGCGAGGACTCCCTACGGGTCCTCGCCTTTTTTCATGCCACCCGGCACTTAGGGACGTTCCTTTCCTGCCGGCACCCCGGGACACTCCTTAGTCCCCAACAGGGCATTAATAGCCCTCATCGACTGAATCACCCACGCGAACAATAATTCAGCCAGAATTCCTTTTGCACGATATTTCTTGGACGGAAGCATTTTCCCGCAGCTCGCCTGCCGGGCGGGGCGGTTAAGTTTGTCGCGAGTTCCGCACGCAAAGGAAAGCACTTAATGTGCTTTCCGTCTTGCGCAGGACTGTAGAGCAGCAAACTTAACCGCCCCGCCCGGCAGGCGAGCGGACAGAACAGACAACTGTCCAACAATTCGTGCGAAACACAATGAAAAACCGTTTGATGTGAGTTAATATAAACAACGTCGTGAATCTGACTCCTGCCACATGCATGACAGGGGTTAAACACAAAAAGGAGTCAATTATGGTTTCTGAGAAGGCTACTCTCGTCAATCCGCAGGGTCTGCACATGCGTCCGGCTGGTCTGTTCGCCTCCACCATGGGCAAGTACGCCTGTGACGTGACGGTCGTCACCCCCGAGAAGGAGGTCAACGGCAAGTCCCCGATGGCCCTCATGGCTGCTGGTATCCCCTGCGGCACCGAGGTCGAGGTCAAGTGCGACGGCGCTGACGAGGCCGAGGCTCTGGCTGCTGCCATCGAGCTCATCAAGAGCGGTCTTGGCGAGTAGAACTCATACGGGTCGCATGTTGAACAACTAAGTTCATATTTGGGGGCGCAGTGACCTGTTGTAAGGTAGCTGCGCTCTTTTGTCATGGATATGGCAAAACGCTTTATCACATGACACGGAGAGAGGAATGGGAATGTATCAGGGAGTCAACGCTTCCGAGGGCATCGGTATCGGCACCGTCATGGTCGCCGTCGATCCCGACTTGACGTTTGAGCCGCACGAGGTTGCTGATTCGGCAGCAGAGAAGGAGCGCTATCAGTCCGCTCTTTCGGTCTTCTGCGAGAAGACCCAGGCTCAGGCCGACCACATGAAGGAGACGGTGGGCGAGGCCGAGGCCGAGATCATGAGCGGACACATTGTCCTGGCTCAGGACCCGGGCATGACCGACGCCATCAACGCCGCCATTGACGGCGGTACCTGCGCCGAGCAGGCGCTCATGGACACCTCGACCATGTTCGAGAACATGTTCCTGTCCATGGACGACGAGATGTTCCGTCTGCGCGCGGCCGACATCGCCGACATCCGCACCGGTATTCTGGCCGAGCTGCTGGGCAAGGAGGTCGTCGACCTCTCCGTCCTGCCCGAGAACACCGTCGTTGTCGTGCACGACCTCACGCCGTCCATGACCGCCACGATCGATAAGGCCCACGTTGCCGGTATCGTCACCGAGACCGGTGGCCGCACGTCGCACTCCGCGATTATTGCGCGCGCCCTCGAGATCCCGGCTGTCCTTTCGGTTTCCAACAGCTGCACCGCGCTGCGCAACGGTATGACCGTTGTCGTCGACGGCGGCAAGGGTATCGTCGAGGCCGATCCCGACGAGGAGACGCTCGCCGCTTACACTGCCAAGGCCGAGGCTTTCGCTGCCGAGAAGGCAGCCCTCGAGGCCTTCCGTGGCAAGCCGTCCATGACTGCCGATGGCATCAAGAAGATCATCGCCTGCAACATCGGTAACCCCGATGACGTGCCCAACGCGCTCGATCACGACGCCGAGGCCATCGGTCTGTTCCGCTCCGAGTTCCTGTTCATGGACTCTGCTGAGCTTCCTTCCGAGGAGGAGCAGTTCAACGCCTATCGTAAGGTCGCCAGCGCGCTCAAGGGTGCTCCGGTCATCATCCGCACGCTCGATGTGGGCGGCGACAAGGAGATTCCGTATCTGCACATGGTCAAGGAAGATAACCCCTTCATGGGCTTCCGCGCCGTGCGTTACTGCCTGGCCAATCCCGACCAGTACAAGGTCCAGCTCCGCGCTCTGCTGCGCGCAAGCGCCTTCGGTGACGTCAAGATCATGATCCCGCTCGTCACCTGCGTCGAGGAGGTCTTGGCTGTCAAGGAGCTCGTCGAGCAGTGCAAGGCCGAGCTGACCGAAGAGGGTCGCAAGTTCAACGAGAACATCGAGGTCGGCATCATGGTCGAGACGCCCGCCGCTTCGCTGCTCGCAGACCGTCTGGCCGAGGTCGCCGACTTCTTCTCCATCGGCACCAACGACCTGATCGGCTACACCATGTGCGCCGACCGTGGCAACGACACCATCTCCAACCTGTACCAGGTGTACTATCCCGCCGTGCTCCGCTCGCTCAAGAACATCATCGAGAGCGGCGTTAAGGCCGGCATCATGGTCGGTATGTGCGGCGAGGCCGCTGCCGATCCGCTGCTCGAGCCGCTGCTGATCAGCTGGGGCCTGGAGGAGTTCTCGATGAGCGCTCCGTCCATCCTGCGCGCCCGCAAGACCATCAGCCAGTGGACCAAGGCCGAGTGCGACGAGCTCGCCGAGAAGGCGCTCGCCTGCAACACCGCCGCCGAGGTCAAGGCACTGCTCGAGTCCGCAGCTCGCTAATTTGGTATCAGAGGTAACCGCGTGGTTGGAATGGGCCGGCCACGCGGCCCTCACATATACAGGGGGTACTGTAAATGTTCTACACGCTAACCGCTAACCCGGCTGTCGACATGACGGTTTCGAGTTCTCCGCTCGAGCCCGACGAGAACGTCCGCACCGGCTCGGCCAGCTACACGGCTAACGGCAAGGGCCTCGACGTGTCCTTCGCCTTTAAGAAGATGGGCGTCGACACCGTCGCGCTCGGCTTCTTCGCTGGCTTCACGGGCAAGTTCATCGTCGAGGAGGTCATGAACCTGGGTTGCCTCTGCCGCCCGGTCTGGACCGACGGTATCACGCGCATCAACACCTACGTCAACGATGGCCAGCACGAGTACGGCATCCTGAACCCTGGCGCTCCTATTACGCCGCAGCACCAGGAGGAGCTCTACAACATCCTGGACACCGCGGGCGATCTTGAGTGCCTGATCGTCTCCGGCTCCGTGCCTCCCAAAGCTACGCCCGACTTCCTGGCTCAGGTCATGGAGCACGCTCAGGCTCGTGGCGCCGACGTCGTCCTGGACCTGTCCTCCGACAAGCTCAAGGAGCTCGCTCACAAGAAGCCGCTGCTCATCAAGCCGAACCATCACGAGATGAAGGCCATCTTCGGCGTGCCGGTCGACACCGACGACGAGGTTCGCGTTGCCATGAAGATGGCTCACGACGCTGGCGTTCAGAACGTGCTGCTTACCCGTGGTAGCCGCGGCGACGCTTACTTCTCCAACGGCGAGGACATCTGGTACGCCAAGCGTGAGTTCAACATCAAGCTGGTTTCTTCCGTCTGCGCCGGCGACTGCACCCTCGCTGCGTTCCTGCACAAGTGGTACAGGGATCGCGACAACGTCGAGGAGGCCATGAAGCTCGCTATGGCCACTGGCGCCAACGTTGCCGAGTCCGTCGGCATCGGCGACTTCGGTCACGTCGACGAGTACAGCAAGCGCGTTGCTGTCCGCAAGCTCGATCGTCAGTAATCGAAACGCGACATATTCGTGCGCATGCGGCGCCCCGGTTTCGGCCGGGGCGCCTTTTTGTTCCGGCATGGGGGAGAGGTGTCCCGCCGTACTTCATCGCTTCCACACCGTTCACCGAGTTGTCCTAGCCTTTTACCGATGCGTGGAATATACTTTCATTAACACGTTGCTTCGTGAAAGGAACATTCATGATTTACACGCTCACTGCAAATCCCGCCATTGACTACAACATCGCCTGCGACGGCCTTGCTGCCAACACCGTCACGCGTACCCGTAACGCCGTCTACACGCCCAACGGCAAGGGCCTCAACGTCTCGTTTACGCTTGACCACTACGGTGTCGACACCACGATCCTGGGTTTCTTCGCCGGCTTCTCGGGCGAGTTTATCGTTAAGGGCGCCGAGGCCCTGGGCGTGCCCGTCAAGCCCGTGTGGACCGACGGCATCACGCGCGTCAACGTGTTCCTCAATGCCGGCCCTGACACCGAGTACAACATGGTCAACGCCGGTGCCGCCATCAACGAGGCCAACGAGCGGGAGATGTTTGAGCTCATCGATTCGCTCGATGACATGACCTGCCTGGTCATCAGCGGCTCGCTGCCTCCCAACACTTCCGAGGGCTTCCTGGCCGAGGTCCTGCGCCGCGTCAAGGCCAAGGAGGCCGAGTTCGTCCTCGATATCTCGAGCCATCAGCTGGCAGACCTCATTGCCATGGAGCCGCTGCTGATCAAGCCCAATGACGACGAGCTGCTCGATATCTTTGGCATCAAGGTGAGCGGTGGCGACGACGAGTCCGTCAAGGGCGCTATGGCCGAGCTGCATGCCAAGGGCGCCAAGAACGTGCTGCTGACCCTCGGTGGCGCCGGCGCGTACTTCTCCAACGGCGAGCACATCTGGTTTGCCAATCGCACCTTCGACGTCAAGCTGCTGTCGACGGTGTGCGCGGGCGATTCCTCGTTGGCCGCCTTCCTGTCCGTGTGGCACGACGCCCCCGAGCGTGTTGAGGATGCCTTGCGTCTTTCGATGGCCACCGGCGCCAACGTGGTCGAGTGCCCCGGTCTGGGCGATTTTGCCAAGGTGGACGAATATAAGAAGCACATCGAGGTTCGCCAGGTCTGCTAGTTCCGGCACCTTTCCTGAATAGTTTGATTATTTCGCATCCGTCTTAGACTAGGACGGATGCGTTTTTGTTTATCGGACTTGCGTGTGCAGTGGAGGCTGTTTCTTGCTAGACTTCTTGCAGACGCAATCGATAGCCAATTTGATAGTCGCAGGAGGCCACAGGTATGTGCAATGTTTCGCTCAACGGTACGCAACCGTCCGATGCGTCCCTGCGCGTCCTGCGCGCGCTTGAGGCGGCTGGTCTTGAGGCTTGGTACGTGGGCGGTTGGGTGCGCGACGCCCTGATGGGGTGCCCCAGCCACGATGTTGATATGTGCTGTAGCGGCCTGTGGCAGGAGTCCAAAGCGGCGCTCGAGGCCGTCGGCATCGCGGTTGTGGAGTCGGGCATTAAATTTGGCGGAATCACGGCTATTTCCGATGGCGAGCGTATCGAGGTCACCACGTACCGTCTGGATGGCTTCTATACCGATGGGCGACATCCCCAGAGCGTGGAGCGTGCCGCCTCGCTCGAGGACGATCTGGCGCGCCGAGACTTTACCGTCAACGCCATGGCCTGGCATCCCGAGCGCGGGCTTGTCGACCGCTACGACGGCCAGAGTGACTTGGAGCGCAAGCTGATTCGCGCTGTCGGCGATCCCAAGCGTCGCTTTAACGAGGACGCCCTGCGCATGCTGCGTGCGGTACGCTTTGCCTGCCGCCTGGACTTTATGATTGAGCCCGAGACTAAGCGCGCGCTTGCCGAGTGTGCGCTGCTGCTCGATGCCGTGGCGCGTGAGCGTGTGGGTATTGAGCTCGAGGGCATTCTTTCGACCGGTCATGGGGGAGACGCGATGCTCCGCTACCCCGAGCTCATTTGCGCCGCCGTACCCGAGTTGGCAGCGGGTCGCGGCTTTGATCAGCGAAGTGTCTATCATGCGTTTAACGTCTACGAGCATATCGCCCGCGTGCTGACGGTGGCAGGGGAGCTGGCGCTGTGCGACGGCGTCGCGCCCTCGTCGAGCCTTATGTGGGCGGCGTTTTTGCACGATGTGTCCAAGCCCGAGTGCTTTACGGTCGATCACGCCGGCAGCGGACACTTCTACGGTCATCCCGAGCTCGGCGCCAAGAAAGCGCGCGCCATTATGGATCGCCTGGCGCTCTCGCACGACCTGGTGCGCGACGTGTGCCTGCTCATCAAATATCACGACAAGCCACTGCGCCCCGAGCGCTCCTGCCTGCTCAATATGATGCGCGCGCTTTCGGGCGAGGGCGTCGACACGCCGCGTCTGATGGACGAGCTCATGGATCTTAAGCGTGCCGACACACTTGGCAAGGCCCCGTCGTGCTTTTATTACGTCGAGACGATTGAGGAGATGCGCGCGATGGCGCACGAGCTGCTGAAGGCGGGGGAGCCCTATACGCTCAAGATGCTCGCCATTAACGGCGGCGACCTGATCCGCGCCGGAGTCAAGCCCGGGCCGGAACTGGGGCAGCTTCTCAACTCCGCCCTCGACGCCGTGATCGAAGACAACATTCCCAACGAGCGCGAAGCTCTTTTGGTCCATCTCAACTTGAATTAGCTATCAAGTTTACCTGCGTGTTCCATAATCTGCCGACAATTTTTCGGCAATTTGGAATTTCTTCTTGCGCTGACGTTTTTCGTCCCGTAATATGTTTTCTCGCAGCACGGCAGTGCAGATGTCATGTGGCCCGTTCGTCTAGCGGTTTAGGACGCCGCCCTCTCAAGGCGGAGATCACCAGTTCGAATCTGGTACGGGCTACCACTTCTTTTCTGCTGAGGCTTCTGGCCCGTTCGTCTAGCGGTTTAGGACGCCGCCCTCTCAAGGCGGAGATCACCAGTTCGAATCTGGTACGGGCTACCACGCATCTGATACCCGGACTTCCCATGGAAGGCCGGGTTTTTTATTTTCAGACTACCGTCTGCAATTCCCGTTTGAACCAGAGCTTTGCGTTCTGCTTATGGCCCTTACGGGTACAATATCCAAGATATTTTGACTGTTAGAAGGAGCCTCATGACTGAGTCCTCTCAGCATACGTCTAAGCCCCAGGTCGAGGTTGAGGCCTCGGGCGGCGATGACAATAAGAGCGCACGCCGCGGCGCCATCTTTATTGGCGTCGTGCTGGTGGGTTATATCGTCTATCTGGTGGTAACCGGGCAGATGGGGCAGTTCTGGGCCGCTATGTCGAGCGTCCAGGCGTCATGGCTCTTTGTCGCGTGTCTTTGCATGTTCATGTATCTGTTCTTTGGCATTGTGGCCTATGCGATCGCCGTCTGGCTCGACCCCAATTCACCCGTCGGCATTCGCGACCTGATCTCGGTCGAGGCGAGCGGCATCTTTTTTGGCAATCTCACGCCCATGATGATGGGCTCGACTCCCGCCCAGATCTACCGTCTGACCAAAGCGGGCCAAAATGTCGGCGAGGCCGGAGCCACGCAGTTCACGCGCTTTATCGTGTACCAGTTTGGCCTCGTTGCCTGGGGTGCTATCCTACTGCTTGCCCGCATGCCGTTTTTTGCCGAGCGCTATGGCGACATGACGCTGCTGTGCGTCTTTAGCTTTGGTGGGCACTGCTGCATCTTGCTGGGCATCTTCGCCGTCGCGCTCATGCCTAAGACCGTCACGCGCGTCGCTCATTGCATCATCAATTGGCTCGAGCGCATAGGTGTCTCGGCCACTAAGATCGAGGGATGGCGCACGTTTGTCGACGGCGAGATCTACTCCTTCTCCGAGAAGTTCAAGCTTTCGGCCGGACATTTTTCTTCCATGCTGCTCACCGTGTTTATCACCATGCTGCAGCTCGCGTTTTTCTATCTGGTTCCGTATTTCCTGATGCTTGCCTTTGGCCATCACGAGGTCGACTTTTTCTCGGTCATGGCCGCGAGTGCCTTTGTCCAGCTGCTGAGCTCTGCGGTTCCCTTGCCCGGTGGAACTGGTGGCGCTGAGGGCGGCTTTGCATTGTTCTTGGGTCATTTCTTTGGGTCGGCTTCGACCGCCGGCTATCTGCTGTGGCGCCTCATTACGTTTATTGCGCCGACCATTTTGGCTGCGCCCCTGCTGGGACTTAAGAGCGCCCACAACGAGAGCATCCATGCGCGCTGGGATCGCGTGATGCGCAAACTCGGCCGCACGTCTCAGACGCCCTCTGCGCCCACTAAGCCGCACCCCACGAATGCGGTTACCGTTGATCCCAAGAAGCACGCTCAGAAGGCTTCTGGGACCGCTAAGCCGGCTCATAAAGCCTATGTGCGCCAGACGGGCGACGGTATTCGCGTATCTCCGTCGGCACTCAATAAGAAGAAGCACCCTAAGTCGCAGTAGGGCAGTCGTGCGTTCTTCATGATGCGGGGCATATTTGTGCTGTATGGGGGATAATCCTCTTACGTAGATTATCTCTCATCTGTTGATGAATGCCCGTATATCGAAGGGACACGCCCATGGCCACCAGCAAACCGCGTATTGATCGCCGCATCGTTCGCAGCCGCAATGCCATCCTTTCCGCTTTCGAGCGCCTGCTCATGGAAAAGCCGCTGGCAGACATTACGGTGAGTGCCATCGCGCGCGAGGCCAATGTCGACCGCAAGACCTTTTACGTTCACTTTGGTACGGTTGACGGCCTGCTCGATGCCATTGCCGTCGATGTGGTGGAGATGATTGTCGACTCGGTCGAGAAAACGCTTGCTTCAATGGACGGTGACACCAACGAGCGCGCCCTGGGCGCGGCGGCGACCTTCTTTAAAACCGTTAATGAGGCACTGTGCAACAACTTGGTACTCAATCGTCAGCTGATCGAGAACATTCCGCTCGATGATTTTATGGCTCGTCTTCGTGCGCCGCTCGAGCACGAGATTGCCGAGCGCGATCTGCTGCCCCACGGTCTCAAGGACGAGATGTTCGACTACTATCTGGCGTTTTTGCTGTCGGGTATTATCGGTATCTATCGCACATGGGCACTGTCTGACGGCTCGGTTCCTATCGTGCGTGTCTCTGAGGTCGCCAACGACCTAACTCTCAATGGTCTGTCGAGTCTGGAATCTCGCTTGGATTAGGCCTAGTTGGGCTCGTCGGCGTGGAAATGCCTGTTCACGAGGTTCTCTGGTGCCTTGTAGACCTCGTCGGCGTAGGAGCTGTAGCCTGAGGATCTTTAAAAGAAAGTCCAGTTTATCCTTCCCACTCCAATTTGGAATCTTCCGATGCGCCTTCGCGCGCTCGCATGACCTCGATACCATGTGAGCGTGCGAAGTCGACGAGCTCTGCGTTGCGGGCGTTTAGGGTGCCGAAGGCGGCGGGGCACACGATAAGGCGCGCGCAGTGGACGAGGAGCTCTTTGGCGCGGGCTATGGTTTTATCCCCAATCGGCTCGAAGGCACGCTCGGCCACGCATTCCGTCGCCAGGTCGCGCGCGAGCTCGCAGTCGATGTCCCCTTCGTGCAGAATGCCCGCGTAGAATGCCTTGCCCTGCCGGATGAGCTGGCGAAACACAGCTGACCCCGTACCTGCGCCGGCGATGACGAACGTGTGCGCATCGCCGTGTGGGCGCCCAATTTCCACGCTGCCGAAGCGCTCGTTGAAGGTGCCATGTTGAAGGCCGTAGAGCTCGCCAATCGTCTCGCGCGTGAATATGTCCTCGGGTGCGCCGGCGCGGAAGACCCGGCCGTCCTTCACGCAAATCACCTTGTCGGCGCTTTTCTGCGCGAGCTCGAGTTCGTGGATGGACATGATGACAGCCACATTCCGCGATTTCGCAAGGTGGCGAAGTATTCGCAGCAGGTCGATCTGGTAGCGGATATCGAGATACGACGTGGGCTCGTCGAGCACGAGCACACGCGGATCCTGCGCGATGGCGCGTGCGAGCATGACGCGCTGGCGTTGCCCGTCGCTTATCTGCATGAAGTCGCGCTCGGCGAGCTCTTCCACATGTGCGGTTTTCATGGCCTCATCGACCCGACTATGGTCGTCGGGCGAGAGTGTGCCCATTCGCCCGGTGTAGGGATGCCTTCCCGCCTCCACGATATCGCGGCAGGTGAGGAGCTCGGTCCGGGGGCGATCTGTCAGCATAACGGCAAGGTTCCTTGCGAACTCCGCCGTCTTCCATCGGGAAATCTCCCGCCCGTCGAGCTCGACCGCGCCGGCAAGCGGTGCCAGATGGCGTGTGATGGTTTTCAAGATGGTCGACTTGCCCGAGCCGTTCGGCCCGATGAGTGCCACGACGTCGCCCGCGCGAACCTCCAGATCGACGCCTTCGACTACGACCTTCTTGTCGTAGCCCGCCGACAGGTCGCTTATGCGGAAAAGCGGCGCTCCATCAGCCTGCGTTTCGACCGGGGTTTCGAGGTTCGACTCCGCTCGAAGGAGGCGTTCCGCGCGCAGTTCCGCACGAGCCGAAAGTGCCTTCTGGCGCTTTCGTGCGAGCTCAGGACTGGCCAAGCATGGAATGTTCCTTCCGAGCGTTTTGGGCCGCGGCACGAATTCCCCCATCTACCTCACCCGTTTCTTCAACATGAGCGCGATAACCACCGGCGCGCCGAAGATGGCGGTGACGGCGCTGATGGAAAGCTCGACGGGAGAGAACAGCGTGCGCGCGATCAAATCGCAGCCCGCGCAGAAGATGGCGCCTCCCAAGAAGCACGCAGGAATCACGCGGATGGGCTTCGACGACTTCAGCGCCGACTTCACGAGATGCGGAACCGCGATGCCTACGAACGACACCGGACCAGCGAACGCGGTCACGCAGGCGGAGAGAATGCTCGCTAGAAGGACGAGCACCACGCGGAAGCGTGCGACGTTCACGCCGACGCTTTTCGCGTAGGCTTCTCCCAGCTGGAAGGCGGAAAGGGGCTTCGATATCGCGAATACGCATGCGCTCACGGTGATCACCACGACCGCGATGACCGCGATGTCGTCCCAGCTCGAACCCGAGAAGCTGCCCAAAGACCAGTTGTGCAGGTTCACGATGGACTGGTCGTCGGCGAAGGCGATGAGGAAGTTCGTCCCCGCCGAGCAGATGTATCCCACCATGACGCCCGCTACGATGAGCATGGCCATGGAACTTATGCGCCGTGCGATGAGGAGTACGAAGCCGATGGTGATAAGCGAGCCCAGAAACGCTGCGGCCACCATGGCCGGCGAGGACATGGCCTGGTTCGCGCCCAGAAGTACGATCATCGTAAGCGCGACGACGAACTTTGCGCCTGAGGAGACGCCCAAGATGAACGGGTCGGCGATGGGGTTGTTGAAAAACGTCTGCAGCAGGAACCCGGAGAGCGAAAGTGCCCCGCCGAGAAGCACGGCTGAAAGCACGCGCGGCAGGCGAATCTCCCAGATGACCTGGCTTTCCATGGAATTGGCCGCGCCGCCCGAAAGGATGCCGGGGATGTGGTCTGCGGGCACGAGCACGCTCCCGATGCACAGGTTGGTCCCGACGAGCACGATGAGGGCAACAGCGAGCAGCGCCGTCACGACGCGACACCGCGCGGCGCGCCCCGATTCGTCGTATGCCATGGAAAGTCGGCTTCTCATGGTGCTAGCCGAGCTTCCTCAGATAATGGAAGTCGCTCGCGTCATCGCCGGCGAACGCCCCGTGCAGCTCGTCGATAATGTCGGCGGTAGAAGTCATCTGCTGGTACATGTCGGCGCTTGTGACCCAGACGTTGCCGTTCTTCACGGCTTTGAACTGCGACAATAGCGCGTTTTTGCCTACGAAGTCGTTCAAGGTGGCAACCGATTCGTCGATGGTGCCGTTGTAGACGATGATGTCGGCATCCTTCGCCGTCGCGTAGAAGCGCTCCATTTCGAGCGTTACTGACGAACCTGACGTCGACGCCGTCTGCGCGTCATCGAGCGCGTAGCTGCCGCCTGCAAGCTCGATCATCTGCGCCACGTAGTCGCCTGCCCGCCGCGTGACGGCGGCCCCGTTCGAGTTAATGTAGAAATACGCCACGGTTTTACCTGAAGACGCGAGCCCCGACGTTTGCTCGACGCGGGCCTTCTGCTCGTTGAACAGGCGTGCGGCCTCGTCTTCCTTGTCGAACAGGACGCCGAAAAGCTTAATCCACTCGACGCGCCCGAGTGCTTCGGGCTCGCTCGACGACTGTTCGGTGAGCACGACGAGCCCGAGCTTCTGCAGCTTTTCCTTCACATCGGGCGTGTGGTTGATCATGGTGTTCTCGATGGCGAGCGTGCAGCCCGAGGCCGATATTCGCTCGTAGTCGGGCGCGCTGTACTTGCCGCCGTAGGCGATCGCTCCACTTTCGAGCGCGCTTTTGAAGCCCGCGACCGAGCAATCGTCGGCCTTCGTGCCCGACATTAAGATATTGTCGTTCGCATCGAGCGCGTCGACCAGGCACATCGTTGCCGACGACACGAGGTACACCTTGTCGGCGGGGCGCCTTATGACCGCGATGTCGGGGCTCAACCCATCAGGTACCTTCGCATCCTGCGGCACCACGAGGAAGCGCTCCCCGTTCGAAATGCAGATAAGCCGCAGGCCGCCTTCGTACTCGTCGACAGTGAAGTGCTTGGCGTATTCAAGCTGAAGCGCCCCCGTCGGCTCCCAGCCGCAGCCCAAATCGGCGTTGTGGAAGTCGGCCGCGGCGCTTGAAGCCGTTCCCGCAGGGGAGCCGCCGCTTGCATCGTTGCCCGATTTCTCCTTCATGGTGGATGAGTCGAAGTGGAGCGTGTAGTCGATGGTGTGCGGCGTCGACATGGCGACGGTCTCGGCCGACACGGCGATGTCCTCGTCGAGTGTGACGGGTATCTCGAACGTGGAGTTGCCGCCGTCGTTTACGGGCGCGTAGTCCACGCCGTCGGCGGTCATCTTGTCGTAGTTCGAACTCGACCAGGTGATGGTCGCGGTGTAGGTGTCGCCATCCTTCACAATTGTGGTTGGTGAGGCGATGCTTGCGCGCCCTGACCCGCCGGAAAGCGAGACGCTCACCGTGTATTCCTGAGAGCCCGCCGTGGCACCGGTCGCGTTCGGGCTCGCACTGCACCCCGCGAAGGGAAGCGCGAGCAGGGCGACGAGAACGCAGGCGATTACGCGCGCCGCGATGCTGCGGCACTTCCTGTTTTCCCCCTTGGGAAGAATCGACCGCATGGCGTTACTTCAGTGCGTCGGCGCGCAGATCGACGCCGGCGGATTCGAACACGAGCGTGCGGTCGTACCACCGCTCCCTTTTAATGCTCCACGCGGCGCAGGCGGTGTCCTCGTCGAGCGCTTCAACGGGCACGTCGTAGGTGTACTTGCCTTCCGCGTTTTCCACATAGGGGATGAAGTCGGCCTCGCTCGCGGCGGCAGCCTCGTCGCCCGTGCCCATGAAGAGCTTGCCGTAGCCCGTGCCGGAAAGTGTCATCACGCAGTGCATGGAGCCGTTTTCCACGATGAGCTGGGCGTCCACAATCCTGAACATGTTCGAGCTGGAATCTACGGTGATTGGATAGGTGCCGTCAGCCACCTTGTCGGCGGTAATGGGGGCAGCGCTTGCGCCCTCGGGCGCATCGGCCGCCTGTTCGGTCTTTTCCTGGGAATCGGCATCGCTTGCCATTGCGCTGTCGATTGAATTTCCGCCGCAGCCGGCGAGCGAGAACGCGAAAAGCGCCGCCGACAGGGCGAAGACGAGGGTTTTCTTCAACATGGAGGGGTTCCTTTCAATCGCTTCGACCGCCCGCGCCGTGCGGTGGGCGGGCGGGATGCGAATGCAACGGGCATGCGTCGTCAGTCGGGGAAAGGCGCATGCCCGTTGCACGGGGACGCGACCGGCGCCCCCGTGCGCGGCGAGTTTACAGCTTGGCGATGGCGTCGTCCACGTGCGAGACGTAGATGTCGTCGACCGCGACGTTCTGTCCCAGACCCTGGAGTAGGCACGTCACTTCGAAGCCGGCGGCCACGAACTTCGAAGCCCAGCTGTCGGGGTCGGTCTCGTCTGCCATGTCGTTGTTCGCGTGGTCGCCCGCGACCACCATGAACGGCGCGAGCACGGCCTTCTTGTAGCCTGCGGCGCTCGCGGCGGCGATAACATCCTCGCAGGTCGGTTCAGCCTCGACGGTGCCGACGAAGAACTGCGTCAAGCCCTCGTTCTTGAACACTTCCTGCATCTTGGCATAGTCGGCGTTGGAATCGGCTTCGGTGCCGTGGCCCATGAGGCACAGCGCCGTCTTGCCGTCGTCGAAGGACGCCATGTTCTCCTTAATGGCTGCGGCCACCTTCTTATAGTCATCGTCGGAGGTGAGCAGCGGGTCGCCGAGCGAGATTTTGTCGAACTTGTCGGCGTACTTGTCGAGCTCGTCTTTCACGTCGGTGTATTCCAGGCCACCCATGAGATGCGTCGGCTGCACGACGATTTCCTTCACGCCGTCTTTCACGCAGCGGTCGAGCGCCTCGGTCATGTTGTCGATCGTGATGCCGTCGCGCTTCTTCAGCTTGTCGATGATGATCTGCGCGGTGAAGGCGCGGCGGATGTCGTAGTCCTGCCAGTACTTCTCGCGAATAGCGTCTTCGATGGCGCCGATGGTGATGTGGCGCGAGTCGTTGTAGCTCGTGCCGAAGCTCGTGACGAGGATGACCGGCTTCACGGCCTTCTCCTTTTCGCTCGATTTCTCGGAACTTGCGGAGGTGCTGGAGCAGCCCGCGAGCGCGACTCCGGCGAGCGCGACGGCTCCGGTTGCTGCGGCGCCCATGAAGCCGCGGCGTGACATCTGGTCGGACATGGTTTTTCCTTTCCTCGGTTTGCCGGTCCCCCGGCGACAGTTGCTTGTCGGCACAAGCGAAAGAAAAGCGCACCCCTCGGGGTTCACAAGGAGCTAACGCCACGGCGATGCCGTGAGGAAAAGGCGAAGCAGTCTGGCTTGGGGCGCGAGGCGGTTCGCCCGCGCGTCCTATACAGTAATGTCCCTTGCCCAGGATTCCCACCTGGTTCCCTCCGCAAGCCAGCGCGGGCTGTGCGGGCGCCGCGCCGGTCATTTCCTTTTATCCGATTGTCATATGCTCGTTGCCGAAACTTTTACTATGATAGTGGGCACTTGTGAACGTGTCAAAGCCAGGGCGGGCGGCATTGCGCCTCCTGCCTGCGTATTTGCGCCGATTGCCGCCGCAGGCGCCGTGTTTTGTCCGCTGCGCGAATGGCGGCGTAAACGGTTGCGATGAGAAACGGGAAGGGAAGGCTCGGATGATTCATATCGTTGGCGCAGGCTCGGGCGCCGCCGACCTTATCACGCTGCGCGGGGCGCGCCTTCTGCGCGCGGCCGACGTGGTCGTTTGGGCGGGGAGCCTTGTGAACCCCGAGCTGCTCGCCGAGTGCAAGGAATCCTGCGTCGTCTACGACAGCGCGCACATGACCTTGGAGGAAGTGCTCGACGTGATGTGCGCGGCGGATGCACGGGGCGAGGAAGTGGTGCGCCTGCACACGGGCGATCCGTGCCTGTACGGCGCCATCCAGGAGCAGATGGACGCGCTCGACGCGAGCGGCGTGGACTACGAGGTGGTGCCCGGCGTGTCGAGCTTTTGCGGTGCCGCGGCGGCGCTTCGCCAGGAATACACGCTGCCGGGAATCAGCCAGTCGGTCGTGATCACGCGGCTTTCCGGGCGCACCCCCATGCCCGCGGGCGAGGGCATGCGCACCATGGCGGAAAGCGGCTCGACTATGGTCATCTTCTTGAGCTCGGGTATGCTCGCCGAGCTTTCCGCCGAGCTTTTGGCCGCGGGCCGCAGCTCCGACGAGCCGGCGGCGCTCGTGTACAAGGCGACCTGGCCTGAGGAGCGCGTGGTGCGCTGCACAGTGGGCACGCTCGCCGATGCGGGTGCGCGAGAGGGCATCGACCGCACGGCGCTCGTGGTGGTGGGCCGCGTGCTCGGAGCTCGCGGCGGGCTTGCGCACGACGGCGCGCAAGCGGAGCCGTACGAGCGCAGCAAGCTTTACGACCCTTCGTTTGCCACGGGGTATCGGAAGGCGAGCAGCTAGCGTGGCCTTCGAGCACTACATATATACCGGGACGACCTGCCTGCGCTGCGGCTATACCACGGGGAGCTGCGCCACGCTCGCGGCGAAGGCGGCCTGCGAGATGCTCTTATCACGAAAGCCCGTCGGCCACGTGTCGATCGTCACCCCCGGCGGGCTGCCCGTCGAGACGGACGTGGTCGATGCATGCATCGGCGAGGGGTGCGCCCAGTGCGCCGTGCAAAAGGACGCAGGCGACGATGCCGATGTGACCGACGGCGTGCTCGTGTACGCGCGCGTGGAACATGCGGGGTCGGGCACGGGCGCTGCGGGCAGCAAGGGCGTGCCCACGCGCGAATCGGAAGTTTCCGTCGATGGCGGCGTGGGCGTGGGGCGCGTGACGTTGCCCGGGCTCGAGCAGCCGGTGGGGGCGGCCGCCATCAACGCGACGCCGCGCGCGATGATCACTTCGGCGGTGCGCGAGGTGTGCGCCGCGCACGGCTTTTCTGGAAATATTGCTGTGACGATTTCGGTACCCGAGGGTGTTGCCCTTGCCGAAAAGACCTTCAACCCGCACCTGGGGATAGAGGGCGGCATCTCCATCCTGGGCACGACGGGCATCGTCGAGCCGCGCAGCCTCGCTGCCTTGCGCGACAGCATCGAGCTCGAGATCCGGCAGCATGCGGCTATGGGGCGGCGCGGAGTCGTACTCACGCCCGGCAACTACGGCGAGCAGTTCATCTCGGGGCATTTTCACCTAAACGGAGCGCCGGTGGTCTTCATCTCCAACTTTGTGGGCGATGCGATTGATTGCTGCGTTCGCGAGGGATTTACCAATGTTCTTCTTGTGGGACACATCGGCAAGCTGGTGAAGGTCGCTGGCGGCATCATGGACACCCATTCGCGTACCGCCGACTGCCGCGCGGAGATTCTGGCCGCCCACGCGGCCTTGGCCGGCGCGGGCGCGAAGACCGTGCGCGAGATCATGTCGTCGGTCACGACCACGGCGGCGCTCGAGGTAATCGAGGCCGCCGGCGTGGGGGACGCTGCGCGCGCCTCGCTCGCTGCGGCAATCGAGGACAGGTTGCGCCGCCGCGCGGCGGGCGCATGCGACATCGCCGCGGTCGTGTTCGACGCGGAGCGCCGTGAGCTTTTCCGCACGTCGGGCGCCGATGCAGTTATCGGGGAATTGGGGGCGACGTATGAGTAAAGGCGTGCTGTATGGGGTGGGCCGCGCAATCGGCTGGCCAGGGACGAAGGTGGCTATGAAGGCGCGCCGCTCGCTTGCGGACACGAAGCGTATCCTTCGCGAGGAGGGCACCTTCGACGGTGCCGAGCTCGTAGAGGACTGTGGGCTTCCGGGCGAGCGCGTGTACCGCTCGCTCGACGATGTGCCCGATCGGGGCAGCTACTTCTCGACGATGGTGGTGCGCTAGATGAGGGTTTCCTGCATAGCGTTCACTGAGAGGGGGTATGCGTTGGCGGAGCGCACCGCACGCGCGCTTTCCGATTGCGCGCAGACAGGTGAAGATGACCCTGGCTGGGACGTTTCCGTTTCGCGCGGGTTCGGCGAGGGGAAGGCCGACCTGCGCGCATGGACGGCGCTCACGTGGGAAGCGTCGGACGCGCTTCTGTTCGTGGGCGCGGCGGGCATCGCCGTGCGGGCGATCGCGCCGCATGTCGCCTCGAAGGTAAACGATCCCGCGGTTGTGGCGATCGACGAGGCGGGGCGCTTTGCCGTCCCGCTTTTGTCGGGGCATTTGGGCGGTGCGAACGAGCTTGCGCAAACTGTGGCACGCGCGGCAGGGGCCATCCCCGTCATCACCACGGCGACCGACGTCCGCGGCGTGTGGGCGGTGGATACGTGGGCGCGCTGTGCGGGGCTCCCCGTTTCGAATCCCGAGGCCATCAAGCGAGTGTCGGCGCGGCTGCTTTCTGGCGGGCGCGTGGCGCTCTATTCCGACATGCCGATTTCGGGACAACCGCCTGAGGGAGTTGACATTGCGTCCGACCGCGCTCGGGCCGATATCGTCGTGTCGCCGTTTGCTGGCGCGAATGAAGGTGCGTCCGTTCGCGTGGCGGAGACAACGGGCAAGGTCGTGCCCGCCGGTGAGACGGGGAAGCCGGCGGGCGTGCGGGCGCAGGCGCCTGCGCCCGAGCCGCTTCGCCTTGTCGTGCCCTGCATCGTTGCGGGCATTGGGTGCCGTCGCGGTGCGTGCGCCGAAGCGATCGAGGAGGCGTTTCTTCTCGCGTGCGGGCAGGCGGGTATCTCGCCTTCGGCCGTGCGCAAGGCGGCGACGATTGACGTGAAGGCGCACGAGGAGGGTCTGCTCGCCTTCTGCCGCGCGCGCAACATTCCGCTTGCGACGTATTCCGCAGATGAGTTGTCGCAAGTCGAAGGCAGCGTTTCGCCATCTGATTTCGTGCGCGCGACGGTGGGGGTTGACAACGTGTGCGAGCGCGCGGCGCTCGCGGACGGGGGCAAACTTATCTTCCCGAAGCTCGCTCATGGCGGCGTGACCGTCGCGTTTTCCAAGGTAACTATCGAACTATCGTTTAAGGAGCGGTGATGGGAAAGCTCTTCGTGGTGGGGATCGGCCCGGGCGGCCCCGACGGCATGACGATTGCGGCCCGGCGCGCGCTCGAGGCGGCCGACATCGTTGTGGGGTACACGAAATACGTGGAGCTCGCGCTCGCCGCCGTGCCCGACGCGGCGCATCTCGCGACGCCGATGATGCACGAGGTCGAACGGTGCCGCCTGGCGCTTTCGCGCGCGCAGAGCGGAGAAGCCGTGGCGCTCGTGTGCAGCGGTGACGCGGGCGTGTACGGCATGGCGAGCCCCGTGCTGGAGCTTGCGGAGGACTACCCCGATGTAGACGTGGAAGTTATCGCCGGGGCCACCGCGGCTCAGAGCGGGTCGGCGGTGCTCGGCGCCCCGCTTGCCCACGACTTCGCGGTCGTGTCGCTCTCCGACCTGCTCACGCCGTGGGAGGTCATCGAGCGCAGGCTCGCCGCCGTGGCGAGCGCCGACTTCTGCATCTGTTTGTACAACCCGCGCAGCAGAAAGCGCGCCGACAGGCTCTCACGCGCGGCGAAGATTATGCTCGAATGGAAGGCCCCCGACACGCTCTGCGGCTGGGTACGCAACATCGGGCGCGAGGGGCAGCAGTCGGGCATGTGCAGGCTCTCCGAGCTGGGGGAGATCGACGCCGACATGTTCACCACCGTGTTCGTCGGCAACGCGGACACGAAGCTCGTAGGCGGCCGTATGGTCACGCCGCGCGGGTATCGGGAGATTCCATGCGAAAGGTAACGATCATCGGGGCGGGGCCCGGAAACCCCGACTTGCTCTCGCGCGCGGCGCTCGACGCGATCGACATCGCCGATGTGGTCATCGGCGCTCATCGCGCGCTTGCCGGCATCGACGTGCCGCCCGACGTGGTGAGATGCGAGCTCGTGAAGACGGCGGACATCGTCGCCGCGCTCACCGATGCGGCGTCGTGGCAGCGCGCCGTGGTCGTGATGACGGGCGATGTGGGGCTGTTCAGCGGCGCGCGCCGCCTGGTGGAGGCGCTCTCCGGCAACGCGCAGGTGGACGTGCGCGTCATTCCCGGCATAAGCTCAGCGTCGTATCTCGCCGCGCGCCTCGCGCGTCCATGGCAGGATTGGCGCTTTGCGAGCGCTCACGGCGTGGCGTGCGACATCGTGGCCGAGGGCGAGCGCGCAGGTGAGCTCTTCCTCGTCACGTCGGGCGGGGAAGACCCCTCGCGGCTTTCCGGCGAGCTTGTGCAGGCGGGCTTCGGGGACGCGCGCGTGACGGTGGCCGAGCGCCTGTCGTACCCCGACGAGCGCATCATCTGTGCGACCGCAAGTGAAATCGCAGGTCAGACGTTCGACGACTTGAACGTGATGCTTATCGATTTCGCAGGCGGCGCCGGGTCGCCTGCGGGCTCTAGCGCAGCCTCCGAGGCGCCGGCCGGCGCGTCTGCGCCCGCGGCGACTTCTTCCGTGGTGGACTCTGCGGGCGCATCCCGCGCCGCGAGCTCCCGCTGGCCGTACGCTTCCTCGGGCATTCCCGACGAGCTCTTCATCCGCGGTGACGTTCCCATGACCAAGCAGGAGGTGCGAGCCGTCGCGCTCGCGAAGCTGCGCCTTACCGCGACCGACACCGTGTGGGACGTCGGCGCCGGCACGGGGAGCGTGTCGATCGAGGCGGCGCTCGTCGCGCGAGCGGGGTCGGTATGGGCGGTCGAGCGCAACGCGACCGGCGTGCGGCTCATCCGAGAGAACGCGGATGCATTCGGGTGCGGCAACGTGTATGCGGTCCCCGGCGTCGCTCCCGAAGCGCTCGCGAAACTGCCCGTCCCCGACGCCGTGTTCGTCGGCGGGAGCGCGGGCGAGCTTCCCTCCATCGTGGAGGCGGCGCTCGAGAAGAATTCGCAGGTTCGCCTGTGTGTGCCATGCGTCACCATTGAGACACTCACTGAGGCGTGCGCGCTCCTCTCGGGTTCGCGCTTTAAGGGGTTCGAGGCGTGCCAGGTGTCGGCCGCCCGTGCCGAGGCTGTAGGCTCGCATCATCTTATGAAGGCGCAAAACCCCGTGTTCCTCGTCAGCGCGCGTGGTGCAGGTGGGGAAGGCGGTGCCCGGTGAGCACGTCCATCCCGCGCTTCATGGTCGCTGCGCCCTCGAGCGGGAGCGGCAAGACGGTCGTAACGTGTGCGCTCCTGCGCGCGCTCGCGCGCCGCGGCCTTGCATGCGCGGCCTTCAAATGCGGCCCCGACTACATTGACCCGCTCTTTCATCGCCGCGTCGTGGGTGCGCGCTCGGGCAACTTAGACGGTTTCTTCACCGACGCCCCGACGCTGCGCGCCCTGCTCGCACGCGGCGCCGCGGGCGCGGATGTCGCGGTGCTCGAGGGGGTCATGGGCTTCTACGACGGCATGGCGCCCGGCGTGGCCTACGCGAGCAGCTACCAGGTTGCGCGCGACACGGAAACGCCGGTCGTTTTAGTGGTGAACGGGCGCGGGGCGTCTTTATCGCTCGCCGCCGTAATCCGCGGCATCGCCGAGTTCCTGCCTTGTGCGAACGTGCGCGGCGTCGTGCTGAACAAGACGAGCGCCGCTGCCTGCGCCTACGCGAAGCCTGCGATCGAGAAGCACACGGGCGTCGCGGTTTTGGGTAATATCCCCGCCGACGAGGCGTTCTCGCTCGAAAGCCGGCATCTGGGGCTTGTGACCGCCGACGAAGTCAAGCAGCTCTCCGCGCGCATCGACAAGATGGCCGAGCTGGTGGAAAAGAGCGTCGACGTCGACCGCTTGCTCGAAATAGCGGCGACGGCACCCGATATCCGCGAGGAACCATACCGGTTGGAGCCGATCGCGGGAGCGCGGCCCATCGTCGCCGTCGCGCGTGACGAGGCGTTCTCGTTCTACTACGAGGAGAACCTGCGCGCGCTCGAGGACCTGGGTTGCGAGCTGGCCTTTTTCAGCCCTCTGTGTGATAGCGAGTTGCCCCGGGGGACAAGCGCCCTCTATCTGGGGGGCGGCTACCCGGAGCTCCATGCGCGGCAGCTCTCCGAGAACGCGCCGATGCGCGAGGCGGTGCGGCGCGCGGTGGAATCCGGCATGCCGACGGTCGCCGAATGCGGTGGGTTTCTGTATCTGCAGCGCGAAATCGCCGATAGCGAGGGGCGGCGCTGGCCTGTTGCGGGCGCCCTTGAGGGCGCAAGCGAGAACGGGGGAAGGCTGTCCCATTTCGGGTACGTGGAGCTCACTTCTCAACGCGACGGGCTCTACGGGCCGCGCGGCACACGCATCCGCGCGCACGAGTTCCACTACTGGCAGTCCACCTGCCCGGGCGGCGACTTCTGGGCGCAGAAGCCCCGGCGCGACAAGGGCTGGCCGTGCATGACGACCACCCCGTCCCTGGTTGCGGGCTTCCCGCATGTGTACTATCCTGCGAACCCCGACGTTGTGCGCGCGTTTGCATCTGCCGCAGCGTCGTTCGCAGAGAGGAGACGGCATGGCTGAAGCAACCGAAACCGCGCTTGCCTGCATCCGCGAGGAAGTCGAGCGCGCGTTCTCGTCGGCGCCGGGCGCCGTGCTCGAAGCCGCGCTCTCCCGGATCGCGCCCGCAGACGAGTGCGCCCGCGCCGCCGCGTACGCCGCGTGGGACTCCATCGCGCACCCCTTGGGGGGATTGGGCGACTTTGAAGACGCCGTCGCGTGTATCGCCGCAGCTCAGGGGAGCGCCGAGGTGGCCGAGTTTCCCCGTGCGCTCGCGGTATTCTTCTCCGACAATGGGGTCGTTGCCGAAGGCGTGTCGCAAAGCGGACAAGACGTGACGCGAGCCGTCGCGCGCAACATGTGCGAGGGGGCCACGAGTGCCTGCCGCATGGCGGCGTTCGCGGGTGCCGAGGTCGTGCCCGTCGACGTGGGTATGGCCCGGGGCATAGAAGACGCGCGCATGGTGCTCGCGAACGTGCGGCGGGGGAGCGGTAATATCGCGCACGGTTCCGCTATGTCTCGCGATGGGGCCGTGCGCGCGATCGAAGTCGGAATCGCCGTCGCGTGCGGGCTTGCCCGCGCCGGCGTGCGCCTTCTCGCCGCGGGCGAGATGGGCATCGGCAACACGACCACCTCGGCGGCGGTGGCCGCAGTGCTCCTCCGGGCGGACGCACGGAGCCTCGTCGGGCGCGGCGCGGGGCTCTCGGACGCCTCGTTCGCGCGCAAGCGCGACGTGGTCGAGCGCGCTATCGACGCGAACTCTCCCGATCCCGCCGACCCGATCGACGTGCTCTCGAAGGTGGGCGGCTTCGACATCGCGGCGATGTGCGGCTTCTACCTGGGGGCCGCGGCCTCGAAGGCGCCGGCGCTCCTCGACGGGGTCATATCCTGCACGGCGGCCCTGTGCGCGGCGCGCCTTTGCCCTAACGCCTTGGGCTACCTCGTGGGCACCCACGCATCAAGCGAACCCGCAAGCCAGGAGCTCCTTCGCGAGATCGGCATTAAGGCACCCCTCGACGCAGGCATGCACTTGGGCGAGGGCGCGGGCGCCATGGCGTATCTGCCCCTTCTGGATTCGGCGCTGCGCGTGTACCGGGATGGGAAGACGTTCACGGCGACTGGCATGGCTGCTTACGAGCATTTCGAGGCCGGGAAATGACGGTGACGCTCGTCATCGGCGCCGCCGCGAGCGGCAAGAGCGCCTACGCCGAGTCCCTGTGCCTCGGGCACGATGGCCCTCGCGTGTACCTGGCAACGATGGAGCCCTTCGGGGAAGAGGGCGCCCGCCGCATCGCGCGCCATCGGGCGCTGCGCGAGGGCAAGGGGTTTTCCACCCTCGAGCGCACGCGTGACGTGGGCGCCGCAGTGTCCGGGCTTCCGCGCGGCTGCACGCTTCTTTTGGAGGACGTGGGCAACCTGGTTGCAAACGAGCTTTTCGCGGAAGGCGGCTTGTCCCCACGTGACCCCGACGCTGCGGCGCGCGAGGTGCTCGGAGGCATCGAACGGCTCGCTCAGGCCGCTGCGTATACGGTGGTGGTCACCGTCGACGTGTTCGCCGATGGGATGCGCTACGATGAGGGGACCGAGGCATGGAGGCGCGCGCTCGCGCGCGTGAACGCGGGCGTGGCGGCGCTGGCCGACCGCGCAGTCGAAGTGGTATGCGGGATTCCCGTGTGGATGAAAGGCGAAGGACCTACAAGGTGAAGATAGCAGAGGCAATCGGCGCGGCGTTCGGAACGTTCTCGCGCATCCCCGTCCCGAAATCGGCCTGGACCGATTTCGGATCAACCCATGCGCTTGCCGCGTTTCCCCTGGTGGGCCTTGCGGAAGGCTTCCTCATGACGGCGTGGGGGCACGTGGCGAACCTGCTCGGCGTGCCCGCGACCATCGTCGCGGCTGTGCTCGTGGCGCTGCCTGTGGCGGTGACGGGAGGCATTCACCTAGACGGGCTCTGCGACACCTCCGATGCGCTTGCAAGTTGGACCCCGCGCGAGCGAAAGCTCGAGATCATGCACGACCCGCGGGCAGGCGCCTTCGGGGTCATCGGTGTTGTCATGTACCTTATTCTGCAGTTTTCCCTGTTCACCGCGCTGCCGCTTACGGCGGGGGCGTTCCTCGCGCTTCTGTGCTCGCTCGTGTTCTCCCGCGCGCTTTCGGGGCTCGCCGTAGAATGCTGGCCTGCCGCGCGGGCGGACGGCATGGCCGCGGGACTCTCGCCTGCTAAGAAGCGCGCGGCGATCGTCGTGCCGCTTTGCGCTTTCGCTGCGGCTTCGGCTGCAGGGATGGTCGCGTGCGCTCGGGCCGTCGGCGCCCTTATGGCGGTGGCGGGGCTTTTGGCGCTCGCGTGGTACCGTCATGTTGCCCTGTCCCGCTTCGGCGGGGTGACGGGGGATTTGGCCGGATGGTTTCTGCAATGGGCCGAGCTCGCGATGCTTGCCATGCTGGTGGCGGGGGGTATGCTCCTATGATGCTCGTGGTAGGTGGCGCGCATTCGGGGAAGAGGACCTTCGCGCGCGAAAAGCTCGGGTTCGCGGCGGACGATTTCGTCGACGCGGCGCAGCTTGCGGAGGGCGGCGTGCCCGCGGCTTTTGCCGGCCGCGTCGCGTACCGTGCTGAGGAACTCGTACGCGCGCTCGACGCTGACCGGGCGCTCGAGCGGCTGATCGGCTTCGACGCAGTGATTCTGTCCTTGGTGGGCTCGGGGGTCGTCCCCATGCGTGCGGAAGACGCCCAATGGCGCGAGCGTGCGGGGCGCCTGGGATGCGCGCTCGCTGCGCGCGCCGACGTCGTCGTGCGCATGACGTGCGGGATTCCCCAGGTCATCAAAGGAAACCTTGCCGATGCGCCTCGAGGGACGCAGGGCGCAGGCGCGCCTTTGGAAGTCATCTTCGTGCGCCATGGTGCCACGGCGGGCACGGAAGACCATCGCTACAGCGGGGCGGGCACCGACGAGCCCCTGTCGAGCGCGGGCGAGCGCGCTTTGCGCGACCTCGCGTGCGATCGTGACGTGTTCCGTGTTATCACGAGCGGCATGGCCCGCACCGACCAGACGGCACGCATTCTCTTCCCGAACGCGGAGCTTATGGCGTGCCCCGGTCTGCGCGAGATGGATTTCGGCGACTTCGAGGGGCGAAGCGCCGCCGAGCTTAAAGAGGATGCGCGTTACCGCGTCTGGGTAGACTCCTGGTGTGAGACGCGCTGCCCGCATGGCGAGGGCAAGAGCGATTTCACCCGCCGCGTCGTCGCGGCGTTTCGGGAGGCGTGCGATTCGGAGCGCGCCCAGGGGAGTGGGCGCGCCGTCTTCGTCGTTCACGCGGGTACCGTGAAAGCGCTGCTCTCCGAGCTAGCTGTCCCGAAAATGGGATACTTCGACGTGCATACCGAGCCGGGCGGCGCATGGGCCGCCACCTGGGATGGGCGCTGCCTTCGCGACGTTCGCCCCGCTTCGGGGGGCGATGCCCGGTGATGACGATTCTTGCCGTCGCCGCCGGGTTCGCGGCCGACCTTGCCTTCGGCGACCCGCGCTGGCTTCCCCATCCCGTCGTCGCCATGGGGCACGCGATCACATGGGCCGAAGGCCGCCTGCGGGGCGCATTCCCGCAAACGTCCGCGGGCACGCGTGCCGCAGGGCTTGTGCTCGCCGTGGCGCTTCCGCTTGCGTGTGGGCTTTTGACCTGGGGTATCCTACATCTTTGCGGCATGGTTCACTCCGGCTTGCGCTTCGTGGCCGAGGCATGGGCGAGCTATCAGATTCTCGCGACATGCGAGCTGCGCCGCCAGAGCCTGGCCGTGGCCCGCGCGTTCTCGAAGGGCGGCCTTGTCGCGGCGCGCGAAGCCGTCGGGCTCATCGTGGGACGCGACACGTCTGTTCTCGACGAGCAGGGCGTCGCGCGCGCCGCCGTGGAAACGGTGGCGGAGAACGCGAGCGACGGCGTCATCGCGCCGCTTTTCTACCTTATGATCGGGGGTGCGCCCTTGGGCATGGCGTACAAGGCGGTGAACACGCTCGACAGCATGGTGGGCTACAAAAACGAGCGCTACATCGACTTCGGCTGCGCCTCGGCGCGCCTCGACGATGCGGTGAACTGGATTCCCTCGCGCTTATCGGCCCTGCTCATGATCGCCGTGTGCCCGATCGTTGGGCTTGACGCGTGCGGGGCGGCGCGCATCTGGCGCCGCGACAGGCGTCGCCATGCGAGCCCCAACTCGGCGCAGACCGAGTCAGCGTGTGCGGGCGCGCTCGGGCTGCGCCTGGCAGGACCCGCGGTGTATTTCGGCAAGCTCGTTGAGAAACCGACGATAGGCGACGCATCCCGCGAAATCGAGTGGGGCGACATCGCCCGGGCGACAAGGCTCATGCTCGCCGCGTCCGTATGCGCGCTCGTCGTCTTCGGCGCCGCGCGCGCGGCGGTCGTGCTCGCCGTGGGGGCGATGTCATGAGGGAAGACCACGCTGCGTCCCGGGCTGCCGGGGGAATCCTGCGCGCCCGTACGCATGGGGGCAGTGCGCAATCGCTTGGCATCGCTTGCGAAGGGGGCGCCTCCGACTTCATCGATTTCTCGGTGAACGTGAATCCGGCAGGCCCCTCGCCGCGCGCTGTCGCCGCAGCCTGCAAGGCGCTTTCTCGAATCGACGCCTACCCCGATAGGGAAAGCCTCGCCCTTGTTCGCGCCCTAGCGCGCGCCCAGGGCATTCCCGAAGATACTATCGTCTGCGGCGCGGGCGCGTCCGATATCATCTGGCGGCTCGCCGCGGCGGTGCGCCCGAAACGCCTCGTCGTGTGCGCGCCGACGTTCTCTGAATATGCGGAGGCGGCATCGTACTACGGCGCATGCGTGCAGGAGTTCCCGCTCTCCGATGCGGACGACTTCGACGTGCCCGCCTCCTTCGCCCACGCGATCGAGGGGCCGGGAGACGTGGCGTACCTCTGCAATCCGAACAACCCGACGGGGCGCCTCGTCGACCCCCGCGTGATCGATGCCGCGGCTTGCCGCTGCGAGCAGACGGGCGCGCTGCTCGTCGTGGATGAGTGCTTCCTCGGATTCGCGCCCGACGCCCGCGAAAGGAGCGTGGCCGCACGCGCCGCGTGTTCGCGCCATGTGGCCGTGCTCTCCGCGTTCACCAAGCTCTACGGAATGGCGGGGTTGCGGTTGGGATATCTGATCAGTGGAAACGCCCAACTCATCGAGGGGATTCGCCGGGCGGGGCAGGCGTGGCCCGTCTCCTCGGTCGCCGAGGCCGCGGGCATCGCCGCCCTGGAAGACGTCGAATACGTCTCGCGCACGCGCGATGTATTGGCGGGCGAGCGAGCGTGGCTTTCCCACGAGCTCTCCTCGCTCGGGCTTTCCGTCGTGCCGTCGGATGCGAACTTCCTTTTAGTCCGCACGCCGGCGAAAGACTTCCCCGAGCGCCTGTATAAACAGGGGGTTTTGGTCCGCACGTGCGACTCGTTTTCGGTACTGTCCCGTTCCTGGTGCCGCGTCGCGGTGCGCACGCGCAAGGAGAACGCCCGGCTTGTGATGGCGTTCAGTCGCGCGCTTCGGGCGGAAGGCGCATCGGGCGAAGGCGAACCCGACGAACGGGGCGGCGCTTCTTGCAGCGGCGCTATGGCGGGCGCGGATGGCCGAGGCTCGGAGAAGGAGGTCGATACCCGTGGGTAGGGCGAAGCCCATCATGATCCAGGGCACCATGTCGAACGCGGGGAAGAGCCTGCTTGCGGCGGGGCTGTGCCGTGCGCTTTCGCAGGACGGCCTGCGCGTGGCTCCCTTCAAGAGCCAGAACATGGCGCTCAACAGCGGTGTCACGGCCGACGGGCTCGAGATGGGGCGCGCCCAGATCATGCAGGCCGAGGCGTGCGGCATCGCGCCCGACGTGCGCATGAACCCCATCCTGCTCAAGCCCGAAAGCGACCACCGAAGCCAGCTCATCGTGGCCGGCAAGGCGCAGGGAGCCTTTGCTGCGAGGGACTACTTCGCGCGAAAGAAGGCGCTCATGCCGCAGATTTTGGAGGCGTTCGATTCGCTCGCGGAGGAAAACGACGTCATCGTCATCGAGGGCGCCGGCAGCCCCGTCGAAATCAACCTTGCCGAAAACGACATCGTCAACATGGGGCTCGCGCGCGCCGTGTCCTCCCCCGTGCTGCTCGCGGGCGACATCGACCCAGGCGGGGTGTTTGCCCAGCTCTACGGTACGGTCGCGCTCCTTGCGCCCGAGGACCGCGCGCTTTTGCGGGGGCTTGTGGTGAACAAGTTCCGCGGCGATGTGGAAATCCTGCGCCCGGGTTTGGCCCCGCTCGAGAAGATGTGCGGGGTTCCCGTCGTGGGGGTCGTGCCGTATCTTAAGCTCGACCTGGACGACGAGGACTCGCTTGCGCCGCGCCTATCTGCCCGCGAGGCGCGCGGCGTCATCGACGTCGCCGTCGTGCGCCTTCCGCACCTGTCGAACTTCACCGACTTCGACCCGCTTTCGCGCGTGCCCGGCGTGGGCGTGCGCTACGTTTCCTCGACGACCGATCTGGGCCGGCCCGACCTTGTGGTGCTCCCCGGCTCGAAGACCACGCTTGACGACGCGCGCTGGCTTGCGGCTAGCGGCATCGGAGCCTGTGTACGCGCGCTTTCGGGCGCGGGCACGCCGGTGCTCGGCATATGCGGAGGCTACCAGCTTTTGGGAGACGAGCTTTCCGACCCGCACGGCAGGGAAGGCGTTGGCACCGCGCGCGGGCTCGGGCTCATCCCTGCAAGTACGGTGTTCAAGGAAGAAAAGCACCTCGCCCAGTCGGAGCTGCGCATCACGGGTGCCCAAGGCGCGTTCTCGGTGTGGAACGGCATGACGGCGCGCGGGTACGAGATTCACGACGGCGAAACGACCGTCTCCTGCGCCCCTGCGGGCACGATTGGCGGCAAACCAGAAGGCGCGGCCTGCGGAAACGTGTTCGGAACCTATCTCCACGGCCTGTTCGACGAACCGGGGGTGGCACTCGCCCTCGCGCGCTCGCTCGCGCGCATGCGCGGCCTGCCCGAGAGCGTCGTGGGTGCTGAGGGCGCGGTGTCCGCGGCCGATCACCGTGCGCGCGAGTTCGACCGCCTGGCCGACTCCGTGCGCGGGGCGCTCGACATGGAGTATGTCTACCGCATTATCGAGGAGGGCGTATGATCCACGTGTATCATGGCGACGGCAAAGGCAAGACCACGGCGGCGATGGGCCTCGCCCTTCGCATGCTCGCCGCGGGCCGCCGCGTCGTCGTCGTGCAGTTCCTGAAAGACGGCGAAAGCGGGGAGGTGCGCCTGCTCGCCGAGCATTTCGGCGTGCCCGTGTTCGCGGGGAAGGCGTCGGACAAGTTTACCTGGTCCATGACGTCGGAAGAACTTGTCGCGACGCGCGAGCTGCACGATGGGAACCTCGCTTCCGCGCTCGCCGAGCTCGAGGGCGCGCAGGAGGGGCTGCTCGTGCTCGACGAGGCGCTCGACGCACTTTCGAAGGGGCTTGTCGACGAGGCACTCGTGGACCGCGCGCTCGATATGTCCGCGCGCGGCATCGAAGTGGCGCTCACCGGGCGCGCACCTTCCCGCAAGATCGTGGACAAGGCCGACTACATAACCGAGATGCGGTGCGAGAAACACCCCTACGCTCAGGGGATATGTGCAAGGGAAGGAGTGGAGTACTAGATGGATTCCAAGGAGATGGCGCCCGGCGACATCGAGCGGCGCAGCTTCGAGATCATCACCGAAGAGCTCGGCGGCCGGACGTTCCCGCCGCTCGAAGAGCCTGTCGTGAAGCGCGTCATCCACACCACTGCCGACTTCTCGTACGCCGATTCACTCGTGTTCACCCATGACGCCGCGCACTGTGCGCTCGACGCACTACGCGCAGGGGCCACGGTGCTCACCGACACGAACATGGCGCTCGCAGGCATAAGCAAGCCCGCGCTCGCGAAGCTCGGCTGCAAGGCCGTGTGCTACATGGCCGACCCTGATGTCGCCTCGGCTGCGCGCGCCGCGGGCACGACTCGCGCCGTTGCGAGCATGGACAAAGCTTGCGGCATCGAGGGTCCGTTCATCGTGGCCGTCGGCAACGCTCCCACAGCACTTCTGCGCCTCGCTGAGCTCATGGACGCGGGGAAGATCGCGCCCGCGCTCGTCGTTGGGGTGCCGGTCGGGTTTGTGAACGTGGTCGAGGCGAAAGAGGAGCTACTCGCGCGACGCGTGCCGGCCATCGTCGCGAGGGGTCGCAAGGGCGGCTCGACCGTGGCGGCCGCCATTATGAACGCGCTGCTCTACCAGATCACGCGCCCAGGCGGCCCGAAGTGACGGCGCCCGCATCCGCGCCGGCGCTGCGCATCTTCGCCGGCACCACCGAGGGCCGCCTTCTGTGCGAATGGGCGAGCGGGGCGGGCATCCCCGCCCGTGCCTACGCGGCAACCGAGTACGGAGGCGAGCTTTTGGGCGAGCTTCCGGGCATCGAGGTGCATGCGGGCAGGCTCGACGAGGCCGACATGGAGCGCGAGCTTTCCGGCGCGCGCATCGTCGTCGACGCCACGCACCCCTTCGCTACGCTCGCAAGCGGCAACATCCGGGCCGCTTCGCTCGCTGTGGGTGCACGATGCCTGCGCCTTGCGCGCCCGGTCGAGGCGCTGCCCAAAGGCGTCGTGTCGGTCGCGTCGATCGCCTGTGCGGCGCGCTTTCTCTCCGAGAACCCGGGTCGCGCGCTTCTCACGACGGGGAGCAAGGAGCTTGCTCCCTACACACGCGTTGCCGATTTCGCGGAGCGCTTCTTCGTGCGTGTGCTCCCGCTGCCCGGTGCTATAACGAAGTGCATCGACGCGGGGTTCTCGCCGTCGCACGTCATCGGCATGCAGGGGCCCTTCACCCGCGAGCTCAACGAGGCGATGCTTCGGCAGGTGGGCGCCCAGTGGCTTGTGACCAAGGACTCGGGAACCGTAGGCGGCACGGCCGAGAAGATCGCCTCCGCGCGCGGCGTGGGAGCGCACTGTATCGTGGTCGCCCGTCCCGCCGAGGGAGGCGGAGCCCTTTCGCTTCGGGAAGTGGAAGACGCGCTCTTACGGGAGCTCGCGCGCTAGGCGCTCGCCACGCCTGCGCGCCCTCTCGCCCGCGAGGAGGAGCGCCCCGAGCAAGCTCGACCCGTACAAGCCCGTCATCCGCCAAAAGCTCGAGGACGACGCCCGGAACCGGCGCAAGCAGCCCTTCAATAAGTTGCGGTGAAATAGTGTCTGTTTTTGCTGCTAGATAGCATATTCAGTCCCTAATTCACCGCAACTTGTTGGTGGTGACTTACTGGTAGCGTAGGCACTCCACCGGGTTGAGCTTTGCCGCGCGTCGAGCGGGGTAGAAGCCAAAGATTACGCCGATGCCGACGGAGACGGCGAAGGCCAGCAGCACCGTGGCGATTGAAAAACTCGGTGTGATTTGCCCGCTGGCACCGAGCTCGCCAAGAATCCCGGATCCGGAGGCAAACATCGCAAGAGCCCAGGCCAGCAGATAGCCAATCAGGACACCC
This sequence comes from Collinsella sp. AF28-5AC, assembly GCF_003457875.1. Classification (NCBI taxonomy): domain Bacteria; kingdom Bacillati; phylum Actinomycetota; class Coriobacteriia; order Coriobacteriales; family Coriobacteriaceae; genus Collinsella; species Collinsella sp. AF28-5AC. Next base: position 279,645 of record NZ_QRTA01000001.1, read on the forward strand.
AACAGTCCGCCGGTGACGCACAGCGCCGAGGACTCGGCCAAAAACTGGGCGGTAATATCGCGACGACTGGCGCCCAGAGCGCGGCGGATGCCGATCTCGCGGATGCGCTCAGTCACGTTGGTGAGCATCATATTCATAATGCCGATACCGCCGACAAGCAGCGAGATGCTGGCGACAGCACCCATGATGAGCGAGAACGCGCCCATAAAGGAGTTGAGTGCATCGATGGCGCTTTTCATGGATGTCGCCGATACACTGTCGTACTCATCCTCCTCCGCGATGCCCTTTATCGCGTGCACCTTGGACTCGATGGTCTTGCAGAGCTCATCCATGTCCGTGCCCTCGGCGGCAAGTGCCGTCACGCTGGGGAATGAAGGATTCTCGTCACCAAACAGGCCGGAGATGGTTTCGCGTGGCATATACAGCGTGAGCGAGCCCATGGAGTCGCTGCCACCATCTATCACGCCTACAATCTGCACCTCGCCGTTGGACACCTTGATGGTTTTCCCCAGCGCATCCTGTTCGTTGCCGTAAAGCTGATCGGCGCCGTTGCGGCTGATGAGCGCCACGCGCGAGCCTGACTGGGACTCGGCCTGGGAATAGGTGCGCCCCGCAACGAGCTTGCTGGCCCCCACGGCGTCTAGCATGTCGCTATCGACACCTTGTGCCATGACGGTATAGCTTTTATCGCCGGTCTTGTACTCGGTATACGCGCTGTCGACAATGCCGATCTGCTCTATCTGCGGCACCAGTTTTTGAAGCTTCTCGATGTCCGACTCGGTGAGTTCTTGCGACGAATAGATTTGCACCATGCGTGCCGCATTGAGACCCAGACTGTTGACCAGGCTGTTTTGGATGCCGCCGATGAGCGAAGTCATGGCGATTACCGAGGCGATGCCGATGACAATGCCCAGGATGGTGAGCAGGCTGCGCCCCTTGTTGGCTTCGAGCGAGTGAAGGGCTTCCTGGATGAGATCGCGGGCGCTCATGCCACCACTCCTTTCGGCGGGTTGGCGGGGGCGGAAATCATGGGCAGGCTATCTACGGCGCTGCGTAGGGTCCGCGGTGCATGTGGAATATACGCGCCGTCGTGAATGCGACCGTCGCGGATGGTCACGGCACGGTCGGCCTCGGCGGCGATGCCGGGGTCGTGTGTGATAAGCACGATGGTTTTGCCGCGCTTCTGGAGCTTATGGAAGGTCTCCATCACAAGCGCTCCGGTGGCGGAGTCTAGGTTTCCCGTTGGCTCATCGGCCAGGATGATGGGCGGGTCATTGACGAGGGCGCGCGCGATGGCGACACGCTGCATCTGGCCGCCCGAGAGCTCGGATATGCGGTGGTCCCAGTGGTCGACGGGCAGCGTGACGGCCTGCAGCGCGTGCACGGCGCGCATTTCGCGCTGGCTACGGGACACATTGGTGTAGGCCAGCGGCAGCATCACATTTTCGATAACCGACAGGCGCGGCAGCAGGTTGAAGCTCTGAAAGACAAAGCCAATGCTCAGGGCGCGAACTTCGGTGAGCTCGTCATCATCGAGCTCGGCCACGTTGAGCCCTTGCAGGTAGTAGTCGCCCGCCGTCGGCTTATCCAGGCAGCCTAGGATGTTCATGAGCGTTGATTTTCCCGAGCCCGAAGGGCCGGTAATGGCGACGAACTCGCCGGGATTTACCGCCAGGCTCACGTTATGCAGGATGTGGGCGCAACCTGCCTCGCTCTCAAAGATGCGGTGCACGTTGCGGATGTCGATAACGGGACGCATTACATGCCCTCGTCGGCAGACATACTGCCCGAATCCGCGCCGTAGCCGCCGTCAGCCGTTGCGTCCGCTCCGGTGTCCATGACGAGGGTGTCGCCATCGCGCAACTTGGTAACCGGCACGTTGGGGTTGATCTCGTTGCCCTGGTCGTCGCGCTTGACCTGTGTCTTGCCGACTACGGCTTCGTTGTCGTTTTGCGTCACGACTGTCACCTTCACGCGACGGGTTTGCTTGCCCTCGTCATCAGTCGCCACGTTGACGTAATAGTGTTCGCCGTCTTCGGTCATGAGCGCCATCGTCGGCACCATCACCACGTCGTCGAGCTGCTCGGTCACCACTGATACCTCGGCCGTCATGCCCGGCTTCAGGCGCGCGTCGGGCGCCTCTATGAGAATGTCGACGTTAAAGGTTACGCTGCTGCCGTCACCGTTGGCGGCGTCAGAGTTTGCCACCGAGGCGATAGCCGTGACGGTGCCCTGGCTCACGATATCGGGAAACGCGGGATACGTGACGTTGGCGCTCTGCCCAACGGCGATCTTGGCGATGTCCTTTTCGCCCACCTGCACGGTCACCTTCATCTTGGATAGGTCGGCGATCTGCATGCACTGTTTGCCGCCGCTCGTATCGCTTTCGCCCATGATCATGCCGCCTGTTACCGTGGCGCCCACCTTGGCGTTGAGCTCCACGATACTACCCGAGCTCGGGGCCGTGACCGTGCGACTGGCGGCCTTGGCGTTCGCCTGGTCGAGGTTTGCCTGGGCCGATGCCAGGCTGCGCTGCGCGGCCGATACGGCGTTCGTGTCCGCTGATGCGGCGGAGACGCCAGCCGCTGCGGAAGCTCCATCGACGTCCGTCGTTGGGGTGGTCTGCGCGGCGGTTGCGGCTTTCTGCGCGTTGGCGAGGTCTTCCTGGGCGGCTGCAACTGCACGCTGCGCCTCGGCAACGTTGCGATCGAGCTCGTCGTTTTTAATGGTCATAAGCACGTCGCCCTCGTTGACGGATTGGCCTGCCTGCACGTTGATCGAATCGACCGTACCGTCGACAGAAGGGGAGACCACTGAGGACGAAATGGGTTTGAGCTGGCCTTTCGCCTCGACCGTTGTGGTAAACGTGCCCTCGGTCACCATGTCGGTCACCGGCCCGTTGTTGCCTGCGGGCCGTGCGTTGATGGCTAAGGTCACGACAACGGCGATGAGCACAATGGCGGCCACGACGCCGGCCGCAATGCCGCGTCGGATGAGCTTTTTGCGTCGATGTTCGGCACGTTTTGCCTTGAGCTTGGCATATGCCTCTTCATCGGAAATCTCGGTCGCATCGTTCGCGCGTCCGCTCTGCTTATCGGCATGTACGTTTGTAATCAGAGGAATCGTTTCGGTGGCACCTTCGGGCGTGCGCTCGGTATCATCTGGGCCCGGGGTGATCGTGGGGACATTCGGCATAGCGTCTCCTTTATAGAAAGAACCTCGATAATTATATGCGCCCACCGGTTGGGGCGGGCGCATAGAACGGTTTCTTTCGGAACTGTTAGATTGGTCGCAGCGGTTCCACGTTGTATGAATGTGCGCGTTGCACTACGAGTGCACGACCACGCACAGGCCGACTTTGATGCAGTCGTGAAGTGCCTTGGCGTCTGCCAGGCGCAGGTTGATGCAGCCGTGGCTGCCGCACCATTTGTACGACTCGGCGTTATCGAAGCTCTTGTCGTTTTGCCAGGTGGCATCATGGAAGCCGATCATGTTGCCCTCAAACGGCATCCAGTAGCTTACCGGGCTCTCGTATTTGGGCTTGCCGGTCTCGGGGTCCTTGGCACCGATAAGCTTGCTGGCGCCATTGTTGCTGTTGATCTGCCATACGCCCTCGGGGGTGGCGTCCTCTCCCGGCTTGCCAGAAATAAAGTTGGCCTCCCAAACGATATTACCGTTCTCGTCATAGTAGCGCGCGTGCTGCTCGGACAGATCGACGTCGATATACGCCTTCCAGTCGGGCTCTCCCTTTGCGGTAAAGGTGTCGGCCTTCTGGGAGTACTTGATCTCGATTTCGCCGGTCTGCTTGTTGTTAATGGCGTCCTCGACCTGCTTGGCGAGCGAGCTGCTGTCGATGGACCAACCAAAGTCACCGCCTTCGACGGCACACTGCTTGCCATCGGCGCGCGTCCACCAGCGAGTGGAGCCCACGGTATTAAAGCCGTTGGCGAGCTCGGCTGCCCAACTGCTGATCTGCGACGTATCGAGCGTGGGGTTGGCCGGATCGGCAAAGCTGATCCACTGCAATACGGAGCTGCCATCAACCTTGCCGGCATCCTCGCCGTTGAGCTTGAGGGTCACGTTGACGCCCAAGAAGTTGTTGGCGGCATCGCATGCGGCCTGAATCTGATCATCGGTCAGCGTTCCATTGAGCGGCTCATAGGCATCGTTGCCGAGCTTGGAAAGATCTACGGTCTCGGCCAGCGAGGCAAGCTCGAGCTCGGCATACTTAATGACATGCTCGCGGTTGAGTTTTTCGTTGGAGCGCGCCTTCTCGACGGTAAACTTGCCGGCCTGCTCGTCATAGGAGCTATTGGCCTCGAACGCGCCCGAACGCCCCTCGTTAAACTCGTCGATGGCGGCGCCCAGATCCTTCTCAAACTGCTTTTGGTCAAAGGTGTCGGAGAGCATGGACAGGTCGACGTCTTGATCAAGATCGACTTCGTTGGAGCTAGCGGTTGTTTTGGTCTTGCCGCTTAAGGATTCTACAAGGCGAACCGGCCATACAATGGCTTCGTTGCGGCTGATAATCTCTTTTGCGGCAGCTTCGCCGTCGACAATGGGCTCATCGGACTCGGGCTGATAGGTCCAGCTAAAATCATCGCCTGTCACGGTGAGCTTATAGTGCTTCCAAGCCGAGTTGACCTTGGTGGCGGCAGACGAAGCGTTGGAGAACGAGACATCGACGCCGGCGATAGTGGTGTTGGGGTAGGCTACCTGCGAAAACGCTACAACGCCTACGATATAGACAATGACGATAAGACCCAGAACGACAAAGAGCGTCGTCTTTTTGCCCGACTTATTGTTCTCGGCGGGTTTGCGTGCGGGGCCGCGATCGCCTCGAGCGTGCGTGGGGGGCTGCTTGGGCGCATTGCCATTTGCCTGGCGCTGCTGATGCTGCTTGTTCGGACGTTGGGAAACGTTTGCCGCACCTCGCTGCTGACCGCGGCTCGGCGCGATAGGACGCGGCGACTGAACGCCGCCGGTGTGCCTGCTCGGCTGCTGCGGATCGGGAATCAGTTGAGTTCGATCGTTTTGCGACATCGTATGCATATCCTTCGGATTTCGCCTTGCGGCTCATCGTGTTTTTACTGGGCTTGCATTATAGCGATTACCCAGTTGTTTGTGGTATGGAAACGGTGGCATTCAAAAGAGGTGGGACATTTGTCCCACCTTCGAGTCTTTCTTTGTCGCTATCCGCACTCACCGCATTTTGCACAGGCCGAAAGTGCGGCCGGAGCCTGCGCGATGCCACCCTTTGCCGTCTCGCGCAGCGTGGCCGGCAACGCGTGGCCCACGGAGAGCATGACGTGCGCCATCTGGTCAAACGGCACCAGGCTCTTGATACCGGCAAGTGCAAGCTGCGCCGAGCTAAATGCCGCGGCCACGCCGATGGCATTGCGGTTTTGGCACGGCACCTCCACGAGGCCGCCCACCGGGTCGCAGACCAGGCCCAGCAGGTTGCTCAGGGCGATGGAGCTGGCGTCGAGTGCCTGCTCAGGCGTGCCTCCGAGCATCTGCACCAGCGCGGCGGCGGCCATGGCGGCCGCGCTTCCCACCTCGGCTTGGCATCCGCCCTCGGCGCCGGCGACGCAGGCGCTCGTGGTGAGGTTGAGGCCGATGGCGGCGGCGCAGTAGAGGGCGTCCATGACTTGCTCATCGTCCAGTTGCAGATGGTCGGCGAGCGCCAGCACGCAGCCGGGCACGACGCCTGCGGAGCCGGCCGTGGGGGCGGCGACGATCACTCCCATTGTGGCGGAGCGCTCAAGGACGGCCATGGCGCGGGCCACGGCATCGGTCTGGACGGCGCCCATCAGGCTTACGCTCAAGTCGTTGCGGCCGGTGGCATCAACGAGCTTGGCCTCGCCGCCGATAAGCCCGCCGAGCGAGCGCTGAGGATTGGCGATGGGGGCCGTGGTCTCCTCGCGCATGACGTCGAGCACGCGGCGCATGGCGGCGACGGCGTGGGCCTCGCCGGTCAGGCGCGCCTCGCGAACGGCCATGACGGCGCCGATGTTGAGGCCGAGTTCGGCGCAGGCGTCGAGCAACTGCGCACCATCGTCAAAGATTTCCTTGGCCGAAACGCCGGGGGAGAGCGACGAGGCCGAGCCCGGGAGCTCGATAAAGGTGGCGTAGTTTACATTGTCGAGCTTGCGCAGCATGGGGATGACGGTGTCGTCGGGGGCGCCATCGGTTTCAAAGACGGAGTATGCCTGGCCGCCCACCTCGGTGCGGTAGGTGCGGCAGAAAGCGATGTTTACATGTGCGTAGGCGAGCAGGTTCGTGAGCGCGGCGAGCACACCGGGGACGTCCTGGTGGGCCACGAAGAGCGTGGAATACATGCCCGAGATATCGACGCCGACGCCGTTGATGCGGCTGATGCGCATCTTGCCGCCGCCCAGGCTCTCACCGCGGACCTGTGCCGTGGCGCCCGTATCGTCGGCCATGTCGATGTCGACGGTGTTGGGATGGATGGAGGCGTCGTCGCCCTTAATTTCAAAGTGGTAGTCGAGGCCCTGCTCGCGTGCGAGGTCGAAGGCCTGCTTGATGTTCTCGTCATCGGTGTCGAGGCCCAGAATGCCCGCGACGAGAGCGCGGTCGGTGCCGTGGCCGCGGTAGGTGTGGGCGAAGGAGTTCCACAGGCCAAAGGTGACTTTGGTGATGCGGCCTTCCAGCAGGCTGGCGGCAACTTGTGCGCAGCGCAGGGCGCCGGCGGTGTGCGATGAGCTGGGGCCGACCATGACGGGGCCCAAGATCTCGAATGCCGAGGTCGTAGCTAGTGTTTGTGGCTTGCCTGCCATATGCGCTCCTGTTCTATCCCGTCGTCCCGAGGGGCGGGGCATAAGGTCGCCTGCTCGGACAGTCCTGACTCGCACGGAGAGCACATTAAGTGCTCTCCGGCTCGTGCGGAACTCGCGATCGACCTTATGCCCCGCCCCTCGGGACTAAGGATACATGGTAGAGGCGCTCGTGCTGCAAAATTCATGAGCTGGTGACCTATTCTGCGTCCCAGGTCGGCTCATCTTCACCACCGGTTAATAAAAAAGAGGTACCGGTTGGTCCGGTACCTCTTTTGGTGCGTTTCGATTTGGCTGTAGCTTTTGCCGCTAGCTTACAGGCCGCAGGCTGCTTTGAGTTCTTCGACTCGGTCGGTATTCTCCCAGGTGAAGTCGGCGTCTTCGCGGCCGAAGTGGCCGTAGGCTGCCGTCTTCTCGTAGATCGGTCGACGCAGGTCCAGGTCGCGGATGATTGCGCCCGGGCGCAGGTCGAAGGTCTTCTCGACGGCCTCGACGATCTTGTCCTCGGCAACATGCGCGGTACCGAAGGTGTCGACCATGATTGAGAGGGGCTTGGAAACGCCGATGGCGTAGGCGAGCTCGACTTCACAGCGGTCGGCCAGACCGGCGGCGACCACGTTCTTGGCGACCCAGCGCGCGGCATACGCGGCGGAACGGTCGACCTTGGTGCAGTCCTTGCCGCTAAAGGCGCCACCGCCGTGACGGCCGTAGCCGCCGTAGGTGTCGACGATGATCTTGCGGCCGGTGAGGCCCGTGTCGCCCATGGGGCCGCCCACGACAAAGCGACCGGTGGGGTTCACGTAGATCTCCGCGTTGTCCCACGGCATGTTCTCGGCGGCCATGACCGGGGTGATGACGTGTTCGATGAGGTCGGCCTTGATCTTGCCCATGTCCTCAATCTCGGCGGCGTGCTGCGTGGAGATGACGATGGTCGTGACCTCCACGGGCTTGCCTTCCTCGTAGCGCACCGTGACCTGGGTCTTGCCGTCGGGGCGCAGGTAGGGCAGGGTTCCGTCATGGCGCACGGCAGCCAGGCGCTCGGCCAGGCGGCTTGCCAGGTAGTGCGGCATGGGCATGAGGGTCTTGGTCTCGTTGGAGGCATAACCGAACATCATGCCCTGGTCGCCGGCGCCGATCAGGTCGATCGGGTCGGTGGTAGCGCCGGTCTGGGTCTCGAAGGACTCGTCGACGCCCTGGGCGATATCGGGCGACTGCTCGTGGATGAGGCTCATAACGCCGCAGGTGTCGCAGTCAAAACCGAACTTGGCACGGTTGTAGCCAATGCGGCGGATAACGCCGCGGGCGATTTCCTGTACGTCGACGTAGGCCTGGGTGCGAATTTCGCCGGCAACGATGATGGTGCCGGTGGTCACGAGGGTCTCGCAGGCGCAGCGGACGTTCTCCACGTTGGCAGGCACGCCGTTGGGGGCGATGTAGCCCTGCTCCTGGAGCTCTATTTCTTTGGCGAGGATTGCGTCGAGGACGGCGTCACTGATCTGGTCAGCGATCTTATCGGGATGACCTTCGGTCACCGACTCCGACGTAAAAACAAAGGACCCGTGTTGGGGTGGAATGGAACGAAGTTCTTCTGACATGATTGTCCTTTCAAAAACGTGTTCCGGCGACCGTTACCATTCCGCCGGGCTCTCTATGCAAGGGCACATCATAGCGCGTAAATCAAACATTCACACCCTTTCCGCACCTACTCATTTAAGTCTGTCCCCAATGAGTGGGTCGGTGCCCTTTGTGCGGAGGTTGCTTTGTTGCTTTATACTGGTGCGGTTAGACATCCATCCTGCAATCGAGGAGATTTCCATGGCATCAGACGTTCGCGTCCGCTTTGCACCCTCACCGACGGGCAAGCTGCACATCGGCGGCGCCCGCACCGCTATCTATAACTGGGCTTTCGCCCGTGCTAACGGCGGCACGTTCATCCTGCGCATTGACGACACCGATCCCACCCGCTCTACCGACGAGAACACGCAGATCATCCTGCGCGCCATGCGTTGGCTGGGCCTGGACTGGGACGAGGGTCCCGAGGTGGGCGGAGACTTTGGCCCCTATGCCCAGACCGAGCGCCTGGACCTGTACAAGCAGGCCGCCCAGAAACTTTGGGACGAGGGCAAGGCCTATCCCTGCTTCTGCACCAAGGAGCAGCTCGACGCCGACCGCAAGGCCGCGCAGGAGCGCAAGGACCCCTTCCAGGGCTATCAGCGTCGTTGCCGCGATCTTGATCCCGAGGAGGCCCGCCGCCGCATCGAGGCCGGCGAGTCCTACGTCCTGCGCATCAAGGTGCCCGTGGACCGCGGCGACGTCGTCATCCACGATGCCGTCCACGGCGAGGTGACCTTCGACGCCAAGGAGCTCGACGACTTTGTCATCTTCCGCTCCGATGGCACGCCCACGTACAACTTCGCGACCGTCGTCGACGACGCCATGATGAAGATCACCCATGTCATCCGCGGCGACGACCACCTGTCCAACACCCCGCGCCAGGTCATGGTCTACGAGGCCCTCGGCGCGCCCGTGCCCACGTTCGCCCACATCTCCATGATCCTGGGCGCCGACGGTAAGAAGCTCTCCAAGCGCCACGGCGCAACTTCGGTGGAGGAGTACCGCGACGCCGGTTACCTTTCCGACGCCTTCGTCAACTACCTGGCGCTGCTCGGCTGGTCGCTCGACGGCGAGACCACGATCATCCCGCGCGATGTCCTAGCCAGCAAGTTCTCGCTCGACCGCATCTCCAAGAACCCGGCGACCTTCGATCCCAAGAAGCTCGATTGGGTCAATGCCGAGTACATCAACGGCATGTCCGACGCGCAGTTTGCCGATGAGATCATGGTCCCCAAGCTGCACGAGGCGGGTCTCATCGAGGGCAACGTCGAGTACGGCGAGGACTGGATTGATGCGCTTGCCGCCATCGTCAAGCCGCGCACCAAGATGCCGACCGACGCCGTGACCGTCGCCGCTCCCATCTTTGCTACGGTCGAGACGCTTGAGTATGACGAGAAGTCCGTCAACAAGGGCCTGGCCAAGGAAGGCATGGGTGCCATTCTGGATGCCGCCAAGGCCGCGCTCGAGGGCGTGGACGAGTGGACGGCTGTCAACATTGACGCCGCGCTTGAGCCGCTTCCCGAGCAGATGGACCTTAAGAAGCGCGTGGTGTTCCAGGCCGTGCGCGTCGCCGTCTGCGGCAACATGGTGAGTCCTCCGCTGGGCGAGACCATGGCGCTCGTCGGCCGCGACGACTGCCTGGCGCGCATCGACCGCGCCCGCACGATGGCGCTGTAATCGCTGCGCAAATGTATGTATCCGAGCCCCGTTCACTCAGAGCGGGGCTCTTGTTTCTGTAGACGTATGGGATAGGAGGTGCTGGGGCCATAGCCGAGCAACTTTCGCTGTTTGGTTCGCCGGAACCAAAACAGGCCCTCGAAAAGCCCGACCGCTCGGCCGAGCAGGCCAAGCCCGAGTCCGCGCCCGAGCCCGTTGCCGCCTACGCGAGCGTGGTCCTCGACATCCCGACCCGTGCGCTGTCCGAGCCATTCGCCTACGGTATCCCCCGGTCCCTTGCCAACGAGGCGCAGATCGGATCCACGGTCCTGGTCCACTTTGGTAACCGTGCTGCCGCAGGCTATATCGTCGATATTGCGCCCGAACTGGGCGACTTGCAAGGCAACATTACCCTCGACACCGCGCGCATCAAGCCCATCGAGACCATCCTCAGCAAACCGCTCTTTGGCGCCGAGTCCGCCCGTATTGCACGTTGGATGAGCCGCGAGTATGTTGCGACGCTTTCCGAGTGCCTGCGCCTGTTCTTGCCTCCGGGCGGAAGCCCGCGCGTGGTCAAGGGCGATGACGGCGTGTGGACCGTTGAGCGCCCTGCCGTTAAACCCATCCAAAACCGCTGGGTCATGCTCACGCCCGAGGGTTTCGACTACACGCCGCCAAAGACCGCGGTCCGTCAGCGTCAGCTCATCGAGGCGCTCCAGTGCGGCCCGGTCACGACGCGCGACCTCAACCTGCTCTATAACAGTATGTCGGCGACCATCAAGGCGCTCGAAAAACGCGGCGTCGTGGTGGTGGAGGAGCGCCGTGCCTGGCGCGGTTGCAGCGAGCAGACCACGCTGTCCTCGGCAAGCGGCAAGGCGCCGGTCTCTCTTACCAACGGCCAGCAACAGGCACTCGCGCAGATTGAGCGCGCCCGTCTGGACGCTCATGGCGACGTGGTGCTGGTCGACGGCGTCACCGGCTCCGGCAAAACCGAGGTCTACCTCTCGGCGATTGAGCGCGTGCTGGCGACCGGCCGTTCGGCCTGCGTGCTCGTGCCCGAGATCTCGCTGACGGCCCAGACCGTCGGCCGCTTCCGTTCGCGCTTTGGCGAGACGGTCGCCGTGTTCCATTCGCGCCTTTCGGCCGGCGAGCGTCTGGACCAGTGGGATATGGTCGCCAGCGGTGCGGCCCGCGTGGTAGTCGGCGCCCGCTCGGCGCTCTTTTGCCCGCTCAGCGACTTGGGTCTCATCATCATCGACGAGGAGCACGAGACCAGCTACAAGCAGGGCTCTAGTCCGCGCTACCATGCGCGCGAGGTGGCGGCCGAGATGGCGCGGCGCTACCGCTGCCCGCTCGTGTTGGGCTCCGCCACGCCCTCGGCCGAGGCCCTCGACCGCTGCCGCCGTGGCACGTATAACGGTGCCACCTGGACGCGCGTCGAGATGCCCGAGCGCCCGGGACACGCCGTGCTGCCGACAGTCCGCATTGCCGACCTGCGCCGCGAGTTCTCGCACGGCAGCCGCTCTATGTTCTCAAAACCCTTGATGGAAGGTCTGGAGCGTGTGGTCGAGCGCCGCGAGAAGGCAGTGCTACTACATAACCGCCGTGGCTTTGCGCCGTTCCTGATGTGCCGCGAGTGCGGCTGCGTCCCAACCTGCAACCACTGCTCCACCGCGCTTACGTATCACGAGCGCACGCACACGCTGCAGTGTCACACCTGCGGATCGTCTTGGCGCGTGCAGCCGTATCCCGCGCCCACGAGTCGTTGCCCCAAATGCGGTAGCCGCTATCTGGCAAAAATGGGCCTGGGCACTCAGCAGATCGAGGACGCGCTGCACCAGATGCTGCCCGAGGATGTCGCCATCATTCGCATGGATGCCGATTCCACGCGCGGCAAGGATGCGCACAAAAAACTGCTCGAGCAGTTCGATGCCGCCGATTGTGCGGTGCTGCTGGGCACGCAGATGATCGCCAAGGGCCTTGACTTTCCCGAGGTCACGCTTGTGGGCGTGGTCAATGCCGACTTTGCCCTCAAGCTGCCGGACTTCCGCGCAGGGGAGCGCGCCTACGACCTGCTGGAACAGGTGGCGGGCCGTGCCGGTCGCGGCGATCGTCCCGGTGAGGTGATCATCCAGACCTACCTGCCCGAGGATCCGGTCATTCGCGCCGTCGCTGAGCACGACCGTTCGATCTTTACCGACTACGACCTGGATCAGCGCCGCGACGCGCTGTACCCGCCGTTTATTCGCCTGGTCAACATTTTGGTGTGGTCGGCGAACCGAGACGACGCGCACGACTACATCGGGCGCATTGCAAAGCTTCTTAAGCGCCGCTGGCATGCCGCCGCGCCAGACTTTTTGCGGGCGGGCAGCGCGGTGCCGCAGGTGCTGGGCCCGGCTTCGTGTGTAATCGAGAGAGCCAAGGACCGTTACCGCTTCCATCTGCTTGTGAAGTCGCCCGTGGGGTACCATGTCTCTGATGATATCGACGCCTGCCTCAAAGAGGCGGGCTCCATGCGCGGCGTGAGCGTGAGCGTTGACGTCGATGCCTATGATTTGATGTAACAACCCGAAAGGATGGCCATGGAAGCCAACGGAATCGTACTGTCGCCCGACCCTCGTCTGCGCCAGGAGTGCGCCGTCATCGAGGAGATCACCCCGGCGATTGAGGCGCTTGCCGAGAAGATGAAGAAGATGATGTTCGACAACGGCGGTTGCGGCCTGGCCGCCCCGCAGATCGGTGAGCTCATTCAGCTCGTCACCATCGACTGCGACTACAGCGACAAGAACGATTACGACCCGTACGTGCTCATCAACCCCGTCATTGTCGAGCAGAGTGACCATTTGGTGCCGTTTAACGAGGGCTGCCTTTCCATCCCCGGCATTAGCTGCGAGATCGAGCGTCCCGATCACGTTGTCGTCGAGGCGTATGACCTGGATGCCAACCTGATTCGCTATGAGGCCACAGGCGACCTGTTCTGCGTGTGCCTGCAGCACGAGATCGATCACCTGCACGGCAATACCATGTTCGAGCGACTCAAGCCGATGCAGAGGATCAAGGCCGTCAAGGAGTACCAGGACGCCCTGGCCCGCGGCGCTCGACCGGGCGAGACGGAGTAGGTTTGTCCGTCCCCGGGGCGCCCCCCTATATCATCCCCTGCTCAAACATTCTCGCTGCGCTGCGAAACTGCGCGCGGGACGATATAGGCGGGCGCCCCGGGGACTACGTTGACGCTGCTTGACTCGCCCGGGTGCCGTCGGGCCAGGGAAGGGCGTCTTCGCTGATAATTGCTTTGTTGGAAGAGCTGCTTTTATTGCGGCTCTTTCTTTGGTTTTGGGTATATTTGTTTTTGTTGAATTGTTCTTGCGGATGGGCCGGGTACTTGGCTTTCCGCTGTTCTTTGTAGCCGTCTCGGCTTTGGTTGAGGGGAGACGTCCTTTATGCGTATTGTGTTTATGGGTACGCCTGATTTTGCTGAGCCTTCGCTGGTTTCGCTTGTTGAGGCTGGGAATGAGATTGCGCTTGTTGTTACTCGTCCTGATGCTGTTCGTGGGCGTGGTAAAAAGTTGGAGCCGTCTCCTGTTAAGGCTAAGGCGCTTGAGTTGGGGTTGCCGGTTGTTGAGGCCAATCGTATGACGCCTGAGGTTGTTGAGGCGCTTCAGGCTGTCCAGGCTGACATTTTCTGCGTGGCTGCTTATGGGTGCATTTTGCCCGATGAGGTGCTGCATATGGCGCCGCTCGGCATTGTGAATGTTCATGCGTCCTTGCTGCCTCGTTGGCGTGGGGCTGCTCCTATTCAGCGTGCGATTCTCGCTGGTGACGAGGTTGCTGGCGTTTCTATCATGCGCATCGGGCATGGCGTGGATACTGGCGCTTATTGTGCTCAGGCTTCCACGTCGGTTGCCGGTAAGCATGCTGAGGCGCTGACCATGGAGCTTGCTGAGCTTGGCGGTAAATTGCTTGCCGATACGCTTCCTTCGCTTTCCGATGGCACCGCCGTGTGGACTGAGCAGGATGAGTCGCTTGTTACCCATGCCGCCAAGATTTCTAAGCAGGAGATGCGTCTTGATCCGCAGATGGGGGCGCTCAATTGCGTGCGTCATGTGCTGGCCTCGTCCGATACCGCGCCTGCCCGATGCGTGATTGCCGGCAAGACCGTGCGCGTGCTCGATGCTGCACCGGCCGATGTCTCGCTTGACGAGGGCGCCGTTGACGTTAAGAACAAGCGTGTTTACCTTGGTCTTTCCGATGGCTCGGTTGAATTGCTCGAGGTTAAGCCCGATGGCAAGCGTGCTATGTCTGCTTCTGCCTGGGCTGCTGGCCTGCAGGGCGCCGATCTTTCGTGGGGTGTTTTGTCATGAGCAAGCTGTCACCCGCGCGCAAGCTTGCGCTCGATGTATTGATGGAGGCCGATCGCCGCGGTATGTATGCACGCGACGTGTTGTCTTCCCGTGCTTCTGCCAAGGCCATTGATCAACGCGATTCCGCGTTTGCCGCTCGCTTGGCGCTCGGTGTTGCCGCCACACAGGGTATTTTGGATGAACTGCTCGATCAGTTTCTCGATAAGCCCAAAAAGGTCGCGCCGCGTGTTCGCATGGCGCTTCGCATCTCGGCCTTCGAGATGCTCTATCTGCATACGCCTGGCCGCGTTGCGGTGAGTCAGGGCGTTGAGCTGGTGCGCAGCGGAGCTAAGTCTGCCGCTGGTTTGGCCAATGCCGTGCTCCATAAGGTCGCGGACAACGTTGAGAACTTTGCCACTGCGTCCGATGTAGATGAGTCTGAGCGACGCTTGGTTCGTCTGTCGCGCCTGATGGGTCTGCCGCGTTGGCTTTGCGCTCGTATTATGGCCTCGTTCGATACCCCAGAGGGTGCGCTCAACTTTGCTGGCAATCTGGCCCCCGCGCCTCTGGCCCTGCATGAGAACGCCTTTGCGAACAAGCCCGATCCGTATATCTCGCAGCTCGTCGCGCCTGTCTTCCCGGGCTGCCATGCCCCGGTTGATGCCCAGGTTACCGTTGCTTCGGGTGTGTTTGAGCGTGCTGCCGCGGTGGCGTCTGATCTCAACGCGCAGCTTATCGCCACGGCTGCCACGCGCCCTGGATGCTGCCTTGAGATTGGTGCCGGTCGCGGTACCAAGACCTATGTGATGATGTGCCAGGCTAAGCGCGCCGGCTATGAGCGTCAGCATACGGCACTTGATCTTCATGACCGCAAGTGCGATCTGAATCTCGCTCGCCTGCATAAGGCCGGTATTCAGGGCGTTCGTACGGTTTCGGGTGATGCCTGTGAGCTTGATGAGGTGCTCACATCGTTTGATGCCATGCTTGGAGAGCCGGTTAAGTTCGACACGGTCTTTATCGATGCGCCGTGCTCGGGCACCGGCACCATGCGCCGTCATCCTGAGATCCCGTGGCGCCTAACCGAGAATGATGTGACGACCGAGTTACCCAAGCTTCAGCTGACGATGCTTAAGGAGGCTTCTGCGCGCGTGGCCGCCGGCGGAGAGCTCATCTATGCCACCTGCTCGGTTTTTGATGAAGAGAACACGCAGGTCGTGGATGCCTTCCTGGCCTCTTCCGAGGGCGCCGACTTTAGCGTCGCACCGCTCTCCGAGGCGCAGATTCTGCAACTCCCTGAGTTCGATCAGGCCAAGAAACTCGTATCCGTACGCCAGAACGATCAAGGCCTCTTCCAAAGCGTGCCGGTAAACGCCGACTCCTACGACGGCCACTTCTGCGCCCGCCTGATTCGCAAGTAACTACTAAGTTGCGTTGAAATAGGGATTGAATAGCGGCATCTACCCGCCAAAAAGTCCTTATTTCACCGCAACTCATAGAGCCACCTATAGCGCAAAGAAACAGCCCCGCGATCGATGTCGGTCGCGGGGCTGTTTGGTTCCTAGTGGCTATGCGGGCAGTTGGCGCAGCAGCCGCTGGTGGCGTTGGTGCTGGAACCACCGCTTCGCTGGTCGGTGTTGTAGAAACCGCTGCCTTCGAACTTAATGCCGCTGGCCGAGAACGTCTTGGATGCCGGGGCACCGCAGCTAGGGCATACGACCTCGGGCGTCTCGGACATGGGGTGCTCAACCTCAAACACGTTGCCGCAGCTCGTGCACTTGTAATCGTAGCGCGCCATAATACTTCCTTTTCAGCACAAAGCGGGCAGATCGCTCTGCCCGCAAAAATTCAAGCAGCTGTAACTGTACCCTATATCGGGGGTTTTATCACGCTTCGCCCCAGAATCTATGGGTGTTGCGCAGGAGCTTCGCAGTTTTCTCCTCGGCTGCCGCAACGTCGGCCTCCCGTGCCTGCCATGTCCAGTTGCCCGTGGCCACGCCCGGCACGTTCATACGTGCATCGTCGCCCAGTCCCAGCACGTCCTGCAGCGGCATCATCACGAGCGGTGCATCGCTTGCCAGGGCATCGCCCATGAGCTCGCTTGCCAATGTAATGCCGCTCGGCTCATCGCCGCCTGCAAAGGAGCGCGTGCACCAGCCGGCAAGTGTCGAGGTGTCGTGCGTCGAGGTGTACAGGATCTTTCCCGGTGTGGGGTGAATTCCGCAACGAACGTCGTAGTCGCTAAACTCCAGCACGTCCATGCCGGGGAAGCCGCAGGTCGATGCCATGGCGCGAACGCCAGGCGTCAGATAGCCCAGATCCTCGGCAATAAAGTTGAGCGGACCCAGCTCGTCATAGGCGGTCTGGAACAGGTCCTTGCCCGGACCTGCCAGCCAGCGACCATCGGCGCAGGCCTTACCGGCGGGAATGCTAAAGTAGCTGTGGAAGCCCAGGAAGTGGTCCAGGCGCACGCGGTCGTAGAGCGAAAACGCACGGCGCAGGCGGTCGAGCCACCAACGATAGCCGTTCTCCTTCATGCGATCCCATCGGAAGGTGGGGTTGCCCCACACCTGGCCCTCGGGCGCAAAGTTGTCGGGCGGCGCGCCCGAAATCTCAATCGCTTTGCCGGTATCGGACAGCCAGAAGTTCTCGGGCTCGCTCCACGCGTCGGCCGAATCGTCCGAAACGTACATCGGGATATCGCCGATGACCTCGATGCCCTTCTTGTGCGCATAGTTCATGAGCTCGCACCAGGCAAGGTCAAAGCGATACTGCATGTACGCCTGCAGCTCGGCCTCGTCGTGGAAGCGCTTGTCATTGATCAGATACTCGTTGTAGCGCGCGACATCTGCCGGCCAATCGTGGCGCGACTCGCCCTCAAAGTACTTCTTAACGGCCATGTAGACGCAGTACTTCTCGAGCCAATCAGCGTTGCGATGTTTAAACGCCGTGTACAGCGGGTCGGCATCCTCGCCGCCGTGAGCCTTCCATGCAGCAAAGTCGGCGGCCAGCTCCTCGTGACTCTCGGGCAGCAGGTCAATATTGCCCGCAAAGGCCGAAGGCCCAGCGTAAGGGGAGCGGAAGAAGTCCGTCGGGTTGACGGGCAGGACTTGCCAGTAGCGCATGCCCATAGCGGCCAGATGGTCGATAAAGCGACGCGTGGGCGCACCGATTGTGCCGGGCTTGCCGTCATCGGTCGGCACCGAGGTGATGTGGCACACAACGCCCGCGCCATGATCGAGCGGCTCCTGCAGACGCTTCTCGGCATGGTGATAGATGATCGAAGAGCCCAGCGGGTACAGGTCGAGCGTGACGGTACCGTTGTGGATCTCGCACTCGTGACCGCTGATCACGTCGCTCGCGCATTCGCCGAGCGCCGGAATCGTCACGCGGTGCGAATTGCGCAGGCTGCGGTTGATGATAACCGTCGCGGCCTCGCCGTCTTTGCCCGTGCGGGTGTAAGCCAAGACTTCGTCGTTGAGCGCAAAGGCCTTGATCTCGCCATCGACCATAAAGGGCAGCGCACGGCGCACGGCAGACGCGTTCTTAACGATGGCCAGTGTGTCGAAGTCATGGAGTTGGTCTTTGGTCGGCAGGGTGCGGCGGTTGCCCGGGTCGGTAAGGCCCTCCAAGCCGTACTCGTCACCGTAATAGATTGAGGGTACACCCGGGAAGGTCATCTGCATGAGCGTCGCCAACCAAAAGCGGCTCTTGGCCAGGCCCATGGAGTTCTCGTCCAGGCGCCATTTGCTGCGCTCGCTCTCGGGCAGCTGCGACTCGTCGGGGCCACCGCCGAGCACCGAGATGATACGCGGACGGTCGTGGCTCGAAAGCAGATTGAGTGCGCAGGCCAGTGCCTCGCGCGGGTAGTTCTCGCGCAGGGTTTCGATATCCTCGGCTGCCTGGTAGGCGTTCTTGTAGCCCATCAAAAAGCCGATAACCATGTCGCGGAAGGGGTAGTCCATGGCGGAGTCGAGCTCCGAGCCCTGCAGATAGCGACGCAGGTGGCCATAGCTGATCTTGTTGGAGGCGTCTTCCCAGACTTCGCCGAGCAGCAGCGCATCGGGCTTCTCGGCGAGCACGGCCTTTTTGATCTCGGCCAGGAAGTCGTCGGAAAGTTCATCTGCCACATCGAGTCGCCAGCCGTGGGCACCGGCGCGCAGCCATTTACGGATCACGCCGTCCTTGCCCAGGAGCCGCTCGCGCACCAGTTCGGAATTCTCGTTGATGGCGGGCATGTTGCCCACGCCCCACCAGCAGTCATACGAACCGTCCTCATGGAAGTAAAATGCATCGCGCCACGGCGAGTCCTCGCTCTGCCATGCACCGACGCCGGGATAGTTGCCGTAGCGGTTAAAGTAGATCGAGTCGTCGCCCGTATGGTTGAAGACGCCGTCCAGGATGATGGAAATGCCGAGCTTCTCGGCCGCCTCGCACAGCTCGGTAAAGTCCTGCTCGGTGCCCAGAATCGGGTCAATCTTGGTGTAGTCGGCCGTATCGTAGCGGTGGTTGCTCGCGGCCTCAAAGATCGGGTTGAGGTAGATGGCCGTAAAGCCCAGCTCGGCAATGCGGGGCAGGTCATTTTGGATACCCTTGAGCGAGCCGCCGTAAAAATCCCAGGTCTTGATGGAGCCGTCTTCGGCACGCTCGTACTCGGGCGGTTCGTTCCAGTCTTCGACCATGCGGCGCTGGATTCCGTTGCGCGGTTTTTCAACTTCGGCAAGCGTGCGCTCGCGCCAGTTTTCATCGCGGGCATAGCGGTCGGGGAAAATCTGGTAGACCATGCCACGCTCGTACCACTCGGGACGAACTTCGCGGTGCTTGTAGACGGTGATCTGGAAGGACGGGACCTCGGCGTAGTTGTAAGTTACGCCCTCGCCACCGGTGCGACCCTGCGGTGCGCCCAGACGGACCTCGGGCTGGCCCTCGATGTTGCAGATAAAGCTGTACCAGATAAGACAGGGCTCGGCGCACTCAAGCTCTACGGTAAATATGCCGTCGCCCTCGTGCGTCATGGGATACAGAGACTCACCGATCTCATCGACCCAGGTGCGCAGCGTAAGCGTTGCCTGGTTGGGGTCGGCATCCTCCAAAATCACCGAGAGCGAAACGGAAGTTCCAGTGGTCACAGCGCCAAACGGAGTGCGAAACTGCGGCAGACGGCTGTTGTGAATCAATCTCATAATTCGGTCCAGTTCAATAGAATCACGGCCTGCGGGCCATGGGCTTTACGCACAGGATATAAGTATATATGTTGCACACAGGCTGTATAAACAACATCCGTTTACCATCGGCGAACGGTTGTCCTAGAAAATCGTTTTACCACCCAAATTATCGCGATATTTAAAAACGTCTATACCGATACTATTTGTATCCAAACAAAAGTACTTCGGTTTACTACGACGAATTGAATGATCTCAACAACAGTCATTTTGGTGATATTAAAACCGCAGCTAGAAGCGTTCTTAATTTCGAAGATTACTCGCCGTGGTCGGCCGGAGCCATTTTGTCGTAGTAAACCGGCCCTCTTTTTAATGCGAAGTTCAACGCAAAAGAGGGCGCCTGGTTGGGGCGCCCTCTTTTGCGTTGAGGATTTAGTTTTAATCGTCCGGATTAGCGGCGCTTGCGGGCGGCCGTTGCCTTGCGGACGGAGGTCTTCTTGGTCGGAGCCTTTTCCTCGGCCGAAACGGCGGGGGAGACCGGGGTCTCCTTGGCGGGCTCGGTCTTTGCCTTAGTCTTGGGAGCGGCCTTAACCTCGGCAGCCTTCGGAGTCGGCTCGGCCTTTACTGCGGGCTTGTCCTCGGCCTTACCCTCTGCCTTGGGAGCTGCAGCCTTGGTCGTGGTCTTCTTGGCCGTCGTCGCGGCGCGTTTGCGCGTGGTGGTCTTGGCGGCCGGCTTTGCCTCGACAGCTGCCTTGGCCTCGGGCTCGGAGGGCGCCTCCTCGACCTTGACGGCGGGCTTTGCAGTAGCCTTCGGGGCCGTCTTCGCGGCGGCCTTCGTCGTAGCGGCCTTGGCCGTCGTCGACTTCGTAGCCGTGGTCTTCTTGGCTGCCGTTGCCTTCTTGGTGGTTGCAGCCGTCTTCTTGGCAGCGGTCTTGGCCGGAGCCTTTGCCGCAGGCTTAGCCTCGGCGGCGGCCTTTACCTCGGGAGCAGCCTCGACCTCGTTGGCCTTCTTGGCAGCGGCGGTCGTGCGCTTGCGCGTGGTCGATGCCTTGGCAGTAGTTGCCTTGGCAGCGGTGGTCTTGCTCGCAGCGGCCTTCGTGGTCGTAGCCTTCTTAGCCGTTGCCTTGCGGGTCGTCGTCTTTTTGGTGGCAGGCTTCGCAGCGGGCTTCACCTCAGGCTCGGGCTCGGGAGCAGCCTCGACCTTCACCTCAGGATCGGCCTTAACGGGCTTAGCTTCAACCGGCTTCTCCTCGGCCTTGGGCTCCTCAGCGGCAGCGGGCTCCTTAACGGTCGCCGCAGGCTCGGCCTCGGCAGTAACCGGCTTCTCCTCAGCCTTGGGCTCCTCGGCCGCAGCCTCCACAGCCGCCGGGCGCTCAATCTCCGGGTGCATAAAGAAGTACAGGTCCAGATACTTGTCGGCCGAGCGCGTCCAGCTAAAGTCCTGGCTCATGGCCTGCGTGACCAGCTGGTTCCAGGCATCGCGGTTGTCCCAGAACAGGCGTGCCGCGCGGAACACCGCGTCGCCCATCTCGTCGCCGTTAAAGTTGGTAAACGAGAAGCCCGTGCCCTCGCCGGTAAACTCGTTGTACGGCTGCACGGTGTCCTTCAGGCCACCGGTCTCGCGCACGATGGGCAGGGTGCCGTAGCGCATGGCGATGATCTGCGACAGGCCGCAGGGCTCAAACTTCGAAGGCATCAGGAACATGTCGGCGGCAGCGTACATGCGCTGCGACAGCGCCGGGTCAAACTCGATGCGCGCGGCCATGGTGCCGGGGTACTTGTCCTGGAAGTAGCGCAGACCGTCCTCGTAGTCGCGGTCGCCGGTGCCCAGCACGGCCACCTGAACGCCGCCGGACAGGATGCGGTCGAGCGCGTACATGACCAGGTCCATGCCCTTCTGGCGCGTCAGACGCGTGACCATCACCATAAGCGGGCGGTCGTCGCGCACCTCGAGCCCCAGTTCCTCCTGCAGCTTGGCCTTGCACACGGCCTTGCCGGAACGGTCGTCAACCGTGTAGTTGGCGGCAATGCGCTTGTCGGTTGCCGGGTCAAAGGCCGCCACGTCAATGCCGTTGAGGATGCCCTGCAGTGCGTAGGAGCGCTCGCGCAGTACGCCGTCCAGGCCCTCGCCAAACTCGGGCGTCTGGATCTCGCCCGCGTAGGTGGGGCTCACCGTGGTGATGGCATCGGCATAGTGCAGCGCGCCCAGCATGTAGTTGATGCTGCAGGCGTCGCAACGCAACTGCGTGGCGGCCGCGGGAATATGCGCCACACCCAGGATGTCCTCCATCACGGTGTCGCTAAACTGGCCCTGGAACGCCACGTTGTGGATCGAGAACACGGTCTTGACGCGGTCGTACAGCGGCAGTCCCTGGTAGAACTCGCGCAAGAACACGGGCGCTAGTGCCGTCTGCCAGTCGTTGCAGTGCAGGATGTCGCACTCAAAGCCCTCGGGCAGGTGCTGCAGGCTCTCGGTGATAGCCTTGGAGAAAAACGCGAAGCGCTCGCCGTCGTCAAAGAAGCCGTACGGATAGTCGCGCGCAAAGTAGCGCTCGTTGTCAACGAACATATAGGTGACGCCGTCGTGCTCAAGCTTCTCGAGCCCGCAGTACTCATTGCGCCAGCCCAGGCTCACGTAAAAGTCGGCAAAGTGCTCCATCTGCGCCTTGTACTCGTCCTTGATGGTGGCGTACTTGGGCACCATCACGATGACCTCGGCGCCGGCGCGCACAAGCGCCGCAGGCAGCGAGCCCGCCACGTCGCCCAGGCCACCGGTCTTAACAAACGGTGCGCACTCGGCCGAGGCAAACACGATCTGCATCTTTTTGCTGGAATCTGCCATATTGTCTCCCATGTTGCAATTCGAGAATAGCCGCCTGGCGCTAACCGGGCGGCTATTCTACCTGTTACGAGCGATGTTGCGGTGCCAACGTTAACGTACGATGGTGGTGTCGGAAGTTAACGGAGCCTTGCCCAGCACCAGGATGTTCTCGGGCGTGCCGCGAAGCTCGGTGTTGGTGGGAACCACGTTGTTCTTGTCCAGAATGGCGTTCTCGACGCGTGCGCCGCTCTTGATGATGCAGCTCTGGTTGATGATCGAGTTAGTCACCGAAGCGCCTTCCTCGACCACGACGCCGCGCGACAGGATCGAGTTGCGCACGGTGCCCTTGATGATGCAACCGGCCGAGATGATCGAGTTGCACGCGTGGCTGCCGGTCGCATAGCGCGAAGGCGGCACGTCGTGAGCCTTGGTCAGGATCGGGCGCTCGGGATCGAAGAGCTGGTCGGCCACGGTCTGGTCGAGCAGGTCCATGCTGCGGCGATACAGTGACTTCTCGCTAAACACGCCCACGACCTCGCCCTTGTACTCGTAGCTGCACACGTCGATGTTGCCAAAGTCGCCCTGGAGTGCCTCGAGCAGGTCCAGATAGTCGGCGGCCTGGTAGTGGTCGATGATCTCGAGCAGCGTATCGCGGTTGACGATGCAGCAGTCCATAGAGGCGTTGTCGCCGTACACGACGCCAGCGCTCACGCCCGTCAGGCGACCGTTCTCGTTAATCTCGAGCTTGGTCTCGTCATCGACGTTGCGCGTGGCCTTGCAGTACACCACGGTCATCTGGGCACCGGAGTTCTCGTGCGCGTCGATGATGGTGTTGAGGTCCATGTTAAAGATGATGTTGGTGCCCATCATCACAACATAGGGCTTGTCCGAGCGCTGGAACAGCGTCTTGTTGGAGATGATGTCACGCAGCAGGAAGCGCATGCCGCCCTTGGTGGTGCCATACGCGTTGCCGGGCACCATGAACAGGCCGCCCTTCTTGCGGTCCAGGCCCCAGTCCTTGCCCGAACCCACGTGGTCGATCAGCGAGCGGTAATTGCCCGGCATGACGACGCCGACGGTCTTAATGCCGGCATTCATCATGTTGGACAGCGGGAAGTCGATCAGGCGGTAGCGGCCCAAAAACGGAACGGACGCGATGGGGCGGTCCTTGAGCAGCACGCTGCCGTAGGTCGAAGAGTAGTTAGCGGTGATATAACCGATGGCCTTGCGATTGATCATCGGATCATTCCCCCTTCCCGATAACGACGTCATTTCCAACGACGGCCGTATCCTTGGTGGTATCGACAGAGCCGAGCTTCACGCCCTCTTCGACCGTGGAGTTCTCGCCCAAAATAGCGCGGCAGATGTGCGCGCCGCTCTTAACGTGCGCACCCGGCAGCAGCACGGAGTCCTCGACCACGGCGCGCTCCTCGATGATGACATCGGTCGAAAGGATCGAGTGGCGAGCGGTGCCGTAGATCTTGCAGCCGTTGGAGACCAGGCAGTCGTCCAGGCGGCCGTCCGGGCCAATGTAGTGCGGCGGACGCGTGGTGATGTTGGACATGATGGGGAAGTGCTTGTCGAACAAATCGAACTCGGGGTTGTTGCCCAGCAGGTCCATCGAGGTCTCGTGGAAGCTGGCGATGGTGCCAACGTCCTTCCAAAAGCCGTGGAACTCGTAGCTGTACAGGCGCTTGCCCTCGCCGAGCAGCTTGGGGATGATGTCCTTGCCAAAGTCGTGGCTCGAGCGCTGGTCTAGAGCGTCCTCCTCGAGCGCCTCGATCAGCACGTCGGCCGAGAAGATGTAGATGCCCATGGACGCGAGATTCGAATCGGGCTTATCGGGCTTCTCGGTGAACTTGGTGATGCGGCCGTCCTCGGGGTCGGTGGTCAGGATGCCAAAGCGGCTGGCCTCCTCCCAAGGCACGGGCATAACGCTCACCGTGAGGTCGGCGTTGTTCTCAATGTGCGTCTTGAGCATCTTGCGGTAGTCCATGCGATACAGGTGATCGCCCGAAAGAATCAGGACGTACTTGGGGTCGTTGGCCTTGATGTAGTCGAGGTTCTGCGTAATGGCGTCGGCCGTGCCCGCATACCAGGCGCCGCCGGTCTGCGTCTCATACGGCGGCAGAATCGACACGCCGCCGTCGCGGCTGTCCAGATCCCAAGCCTCGCCAGAGCCCACGTAGGCATGCAGCAGGTAGGGACGGTACTGCGTCAGAACGCCCACCGTGTCGATGCCCGAGTTGGAGCAGTTGGACAGCGAAAAGTCGATAATGCGGAACTTGCCACCAAAGCTAACCGCCGGCTTAGCGATCTTTTGGGTGAGTGCCCCCAATCGGCTGCCCTGTCCTCCTGCGAGGAGCATCGCGATGCATTCTTTCTTACTCATCGATTTCTCCTTCTGTCATCGATGTTCCTAAACCCATTAGCGACGGGCGCGGCGCAACGTCACGCCCGTCGAGTAATGCCGTGCTGGCATAGGGGAGCTCGTGCGCCTTTACGCGTGCCAGATCTCGTCGCGGTACTCGCGAATGGTGCGGTCGCTCGAGAACCAGCCGCTCGAGGCGGTGTTGAGCAGGGCCTTGCGGTTCCAGGTCTCCTGGTCGCCGTAGCTGCCCGTGAGCTTCTCCCACGCATCCACGTAGCTGCGGAAGTCTGCCATGACCAGGTCGGGGTCGTTGTTGTTCATGAGCTCGTTGTAGATGCTCTCGAAGTTGCCCGAAAGACCCGCAAAGGTGTTGTCCTTGAGCTCGTCCATCACGCGGCCCAGGCGCTCACGGTCGCCGTTGAGGGTATCCCACGCAAAGTAGCTATTGGATGCCCAGAGCTGCTCGACCTCGGGAGCGGTCAGGCCAAAGATAGCCTCGTTCTCGCGTCCGGCCAGGTCGGCGATCTCGATGTTGGCGCCGTCGAGGGTGCCCAGCGTAATGGCACCGTTCATCATGAGCTTCATGTTGGACGTGCCCGAGGCCTCCTTGCCGGCCGTGGAGATCTGCTCCGAGATTTCGGCGGCAGGGTAGATGAGCTGGGCGTTGCTCACACGGAAATTGGGGATAAAGCAGACCTTCATGACCTCGTTGACGCGGGCATCGTTGTTGATGACGTCGGCCACGGAGTTAATGAGGCGGATGGTCTCCTTGGCGAAGGTGTAGCTCGAGGCGGCCTTGCCGCTAAAGATAAAGGTCGTCGGCGTCACGTGGAAATTGGGATCGGCGATGCGACGGTTGTAGATGTCCATCACCTTCATGATGTTCATGAGCTGGCGCTTGTAGGCGTGGAAACGCTTTACCTGAACATCGAAGACGGTGTTGGGGTCAATGACCAGACCGGTTTCGGACTTGACATAGGCGGCCAGGCGCTCCTTGTTGGCGCGCTTGGAGGCACCCACGGCCTTCAGGAACTCGGAGTCGTTCTGGAACTCCTTGAGCTTCTCCAGCTCAAAGGCGTCCTTCAGCCAGCCGTCGCCAATGGCCTCGGTTACGAGCTTGGCATAGGTGGGGTTGGCCTCGGCAAAGAAGCGACGGTGCGAGATGCCGTTGGTCTTGTTGTTGAACTTCTCGGGCGTCAGGGCGTAGAAGTCCTTGAGCACGATGTTCTTGATGATGTCGGAGTGGATCTTGGCCACGCCGTTGACGCTGTGGCTGCAGATCACGGACAGGTTGGCCATGCGAATCTCGCCGTCCCACAGGATGGCGGTCTGGCGCAGACGCTCCTGCCAGCCCTCCTGCGTGGTGTCGAACGACTCGTGCCAACGACGGCTGATCTCGTCGATGATCTGGTACACACGGGGGAGGAGCTTGGAGAACATGCCGATGGGCCACTTCTCCAGGGCCTCGGGCAGGATGGTGTGGTTGGTGTAGCTCACGACCTGCGTCACGATGCTCCAAGCGTCATCCCACTCGAGCTTTTTCTCGTCGATGAGGATACGCATGAGCTCGGGACCGCACATGGCGGGATGCGTGTCGTTGGTGTGGATGGCCACAAACTGCGGCAGCAGCTCCCAGTTCTCGCCGTGCTCCTTCTCAAAGGTGTCGAGCAGGCTGTAGATGCCGGCCGAGACAAACAGGTACTCCTGCTTCAGACGCAGCAGACGGCCGTGCTCGCCGGCGTCGTTGGGGTAGAGGATGGCGCTGATGGCCTCGGCCTCGGCGCGCTCGGCATCGGCCAGGGCATAGTCGCCGCGGTTGAAGGCCTCAAGGTCAAAGTGCTCCTCGACCGGCTCGGCGGCCCAGACGCGCAGCTTGTTGACGGTCTCACCGGCATAGCCCACCACGGGGATGTCATAAGGGACGGCCAGAATGTCCTGCGTGTCCACCGTGCGGTAGAACGTGCGTCCGTTCTCCTCAAAGCCCTCGACGTGGCCGCCAAACTTAATGGTCACGGCCTTGTCCTGACGTCGGACCTCCCAGGGATAGCCGTGGGTGAGCCACTCGTCCGTGGCCTCGACCTGGCTGCCGTTGACGATCTCCTGCTTAAACAGGCCGTAGCGGTAGCGCATGCCGTTGCCGTAGCCGGCGATGCCCTCGGCTGCCATGGAATCCAGGAAGCATGCGGCCAGACGGCCCAGGCCACCGTTGCCCAGCGCCGGATCGGGTTCCTGGTTCTCGATGACGGAAAGGTCGAAGCCCATGTCGTCGAGCGCCTCGGCGACCATGTCGCGCACGCCAAAGTTGAGCAGGTAGTTATCGAGCAGGCGACCGATCAAAAACTCGATCGAGAAGTAGTACACGCGCTTCTTGCCCTCGGCGGTGGCACGGGCGTCGCTCTTGGTGGCAACGGTGCGGGCCTTCTCGGCCACGAGCTTGGCCAGGGCGTTAAAGCGGTCCAGATCGCTGGCGGCCTCGACGCTCTTGCCGCTGATGCTCATGACGGCATCGCGATAGAGCTCGGTAAACTCCTGCTTGTTGTCGAAGATCTTATTCATACGTTCCTTTCCCCCGGGGATGTTTCTCCCGGAACGGTTATGACTTGTATCCTACGCCCCCACGGGACGGGTAATTGCACCCGTAACGCTTTTGTTACGCTTTCTTGGCAGGAGCCTTAACAGCGGCTGCCTTGGCCTTGGAAGCAGTCTTTTTGGTGACCGCCTTCTTGGCCGTGGTGGTCTTGGCCGAAGCCCTGGCAGCGGGCTTGGCAGCCTTCGCCTTTGCCGGAGCCTTCTTAACAGCCGCAGGCTTGGGCTTTACCGAGGACGCACGCTTGCGCGTCGCCTTCTTGGGCTTCTCGACCACGGGCGGCTTATAGCTGCTGGGCCCGCGGCGCTTAAGCACCACGCCTGCCAGGCCGGGCACCTTAATCTCAATGGAGTCCATCTGCCCGTTCCAGGGATAGGGCTCGCTCGAGCAGGTGTAGGGTTCCTCACCGGCATAGCCGCTGCCGCCAAACTCGGGACGGTCGGAGTCAAAGATGACCTCCCAGTCGCCCTCGCGCGGCACTCCCACGCGGAAGCTCTCGTAGCTCGCCGGATCAAAGTTGATCAGGATCACCAAGTCGTCATCGACGTCCTCGCCCTGACGCACAAAGCTCACGATGGACTGTTTGGAGTTGTCCGCGTCGATCCAGGTAAAGCCGTCGTCGGTGTAGCCGCGCTCGTACAGAGCGGGCTCGGCGGTGTACAGGTGGTTGAGCGCCTTGATGAACGCCTGATGATGACGGTGGGTCTCGTACTCCTCGGTCAGGAACCACTGGATGGACTCGTAGTAGCGCCACTCAATAAACTGGCCGATCTCGTTGCCCATAAAGTTGAGCTTGGCACCGGGATGCGTCATCTGGTAGAAGGCCAGCGTGCGCAGTCCGGCAAACTGGCGCCACCAGTCGCCCGGCATGCGGCCGATGAGCGAGCACTTGCCGTGCACGACTTCGTCGTGGCTCAGCGGGCAGATGAAGTTCTCGGTAAAGGCGTACATGATGGAGAACGTGAGCAGGCCGTGGTTGCCGGGGCGCCACGGAAAATCGGTCTGCATGTAGTGCAGGGTGTCGTTCATCCAGCCCATGTCCCACTTGTAGTGGAAGCCCAGGCCGCCGTCCTGCGGCGGATAGGTCACAAGCGGCCACGCGGTGGACTCCTCGGCCATCATCATCACGTCGGGGTAGTGCGCCTCTACAGCGCAGTTGACCTGACGGATAAACGCGCTGGCGTCCAGGTCCTCCTCGGTACCGTACTTGTTGAACTTCTTTTGGCTGGGATCGTCAATGCCAAAGTTGAGGTACAGCATACTGGACACGCCGTCCATGCGAATGCCGTCCACGTGGAAGTTCTCGAGCCAGTACAGCACGTTGGAGACCAGGAAGGAGCGGACCTCGCCGCGGGCGAAGTCAAACTTGTGCGTGCCCCAGTTGGGGTGAATCTCGTGCTCAAACAGCATGTGGCCGTTAAAGGTGGCAAGGCCGTGGGAGTCGGCGCAAAAACCGCCGGGAACCCAGTCCATGATCACGCCGATGCCCGCCTCGTGGCACGCATCGATAAAGTGCATGAGCTGCTGGGGGTTGCCGTAGCGCGACGTGGCGGCGTAGTAGCCGGTCGTTTGGTAGCCCCAGGAGCCATCGAAGGGATGCTCCATAAGCGGCATGACCTCGATATGCGTGTAGCCCATGTCGTGCACGTAGTCCACGAGCTCCACCGACAGGTCGTCGTAGGTGTAGAACTCGCCGCGCTGCGCGGGGAAGGGGTCCATGGGTCCGGGGTAATTGCCGTACTCGTCGGGCTCGCCCTGCGGCGCGTCGCCGTGGCGCTTCCACGAGCCAATATGCACCTCGTAGATGTTGAGCGGCTGCGACATGTGGTTATGGCTGGCGCGGCGCTTGAGCCAAGCGGCGTCATTCCACTTGTAGCCATCGAGGGTCCACAGCACGCTCGCGGTACCCGGAGGGCACTCGGCCTTAAAGGCATAAGGATCGGCCTTGTAAAGCTTCTCGCCCTCGTTGGTCTCGATGAGATATTTATAGAGTTGGCCCTGCTCGGCACCAGGAATAAAGCCTTCCCAAATAGCGCTCGTATGCACGGGCACCAGCGGGTTGGCTTCCTCATCCCAGTCGTTAAATTCGCCAATGACATGGACACTCTTTACGTCGGGCGCCCAAACGCAAAAGCGCCAGCCGCGTGTGCGCTGCTGCGTGTCGGGATGCGCGCCCATCTTTTCCCAGCTGCGCTCCCACATTCCAATGCCAAACAGGTAGACATCGTCCTTGGAGAGCTCCGGTGCGTGCGGGGCGGCTTTACGGGTAGCAGGCTTTTTGGTTGCTGGCTTTAGCTTTGTATCGCTCACGTTTGATCCCATCATGACGCGGCAGCGTGTTGCCTTGGTGACTAGATGCGAAAGGTCCAAGGCTGCACGAATCGAAGGGACGGCGATAGTTCTATGATTCGTTCCACCTCGCGTGCTCGGTGGAACTTTCGGCAGAAACTACGATAACACCTGTACGTTACTTTTATGAACGAAAGAGGGTTTGCGGGGGCGTTTAATCGGTAAGCGCCATGTTTATACCACTTGCAGAATTGACGTGGTAAAACTCTTGACAGTTTTATCAATTAGCGTTTCTAGATTGTTAGGTTGACGTTTGGTAAAACGTTTTTAGCAGGTTGTTTACCCTTTGACATCGAAAGGCTCGTATATGGACCACATCGCCGCCTCAAGTGTCGCTTTTATTTTCGATTGCGACGGCACACTGGTTAACAGCACCCCCGTTTGGGCTTATTCTCAGCCCGAGTTATTGCACCGCCACGGAGTTGACGTGACGGTCGAGGATTTTGCCCAGTTTGAGCATTTGTCGCTCGAGGACGAGTGCCAGGCCTACCACGACACCTGGGGCATTGGTACGAATGGCGAGGAGCTGTATCGCGAGCTGAGCAATATTCTGATTGATGGGTACTCCAAGGTGCCGCCGCGCGAGGGGCTCCTGGCTTTTTTGGAGCAGGCGAAGGCGGCCGGCGTTGCCATGTGCGTTGCTACGTCCACGCCGACCGAACTGGTGCAGTCCGCGCTCGCTGGTGCCGGGCTCGACGCGTACATGGAGTTTGTGACCACCACGGGTGAGGCGGGACGTTCCAAGCAGTTCCCCGATGTGTACGAGCTGGCGCTGCGCCGCCTGGAGGAGCGCCATGGGCACAAGTTTGCGCGCGCTTGGGTGTTTGAGGACGCTGTCTTTGGCCTTAAGAGCTCTGGGGTCGCTGGCTTTAAGCGTGTGGGTATTTATGACCCGCACGGCCGCATGAAGCGCGACGATGTACGCGCCAACTGCGATATCTTTATCGACAGCTACGAGGAGCTGGATCTGGCCCGCGTGCTTTCGTTTGAGGGATAGGCGAGGGCCGTGGCTTGCAAGGTATTAGTGGTCTGCGGCTCGCCCGTGGTGGCGAGCGCGGATCTGTTACGTAGGCTAGCAGGGGAGTGCGACCACGTCGTCGCCGTGGACCGCGGACTCGACGCGCTGCTGGGCGCGGGACTGGGCTGCGATGTGTATGTGGGGGACGCCGACACGGTGAGCGACGCGGGTCGTGCGTTGGTCGATGCCGCCGAAGCCTTTGAAGTAGAACGCCACGACCCGTATAAGGACTATACCGATCTGGCGCTGGCGCTCGATTCCGTCCGTCGTCGCTGGCCGGGTGCCGAAGTAGTTGCGACCTGCGCCACCGGCGGCCGTCCTGATATGGCGCTTTCCGTACTGGGCCTGCTCGCGGGCTACGAGGATGCCCCTGTCTGGATTGCCGAGGACAGGGCGGTCGCCCGCATCCTTCGCGCAGGCGAATCGTGGACCATCGAAGGCGCCGAAGGCAAGACGTTCTCCATCATCGCCATTGCCCCCAACACCGTGGTAAGCGAACACGGCCTAGAATGGGAGCTAGACCACAGCTCCCTGGGCCTGTTGGCCGACACCGGCATCTCTAATGTCGTCAGAAAAACGGCCAAGATCCAAGTTCACACCGGCACCGCCATCGCTTACCTATATCAATAGGCATTTAGAATCTGACCCAAAAAAGTCCTTGCACGCCGCGCCAACTTCCCCTATAGTATCTCCTCGTCACGGGGGCGTAGCTCAGCTGGGAGAGCGCTTGACTGGCAGTCAAGAGGTCAGGGGTTCGATTCCCCTCGTCTCCACCATCGTGAATGCAAAGGCCTTCGGAATTTCGAAGGCCTTTTTTCATGCCAAAAAACCACGCGCCACAAACCCCACCTACGCCAACAAAAAGTTGCACAATTTATTTCACATGTCTGTACATAGTTTGTTACACAAACGCGATTATCAGTGTAGATCGCCGTTCCATTTGGGCTTCAGGAACGCCCCTAATCACCGCCACTACCTTAATAACCTGCATCAATGTGAACAACATCGCAAAACAGCCCCCTTGAACACGCTAAATGAACGAAATGTTGTCCAGTACTGCCCAAATCAGTTTCGCTAACAGCTTGTGCTAGGATACATAACGTTACATGAGTTCAACTGTGCTCACGGCTCCAGCAAGTCGCAAAACGCAGGGTCGATCAGCATCCGGCCGTAACGGCGGTGCCAGAAACACCATGAGCTCCAATATCGATTGCCATGCGCGATTTTGCACTTGCTTTTGCGGGCATTTAATAGTTCGCATTTGGTAATGCATCAAATTGCTACGGCAAACCTCAGCAGTTTTCAGCTGTTTGCGTGCGGTCCAGTTTTGGTACCCGCTTGACTGGTTCGCACGCAGCCAGCTGGAGACGCGGTCATTTTGCGATACACGTCCGCGTCTCTAGCAACTGCATTTGTACATACCGTTCACGGTGGGGCAGAGCCACGTGCTTGTCTAACTGGGCTCAGGGTTTGAATATGGAGCGCCTTAGCGCACAAGCGCCCTGGCGAAGCCATACCCAAACCCCGTGAGCCACACGTAAGACAGCAAGGGGGTGGTGCTCGTGTGGTATGTGATTCAGGTCATTAATGGTCGCGAAGATGTAATGCGCGAGCGCATTGAGCGTATGGTGCCGGCGAGTGCCATGCAGGAGCTCTTTTATCCCCAATTTCAAACTGAGATTAAAGTACACGGCGAATGGGTCAATACGGCCAAGCCGCTCTTTCCCGGTTATCTTATCTGCGACACGACAGATCCCCGCACCGTGCAACAGTATCTGCTGCGCATGGACGACTTTGCCCGGGTGCTTTCCCAGGACGGTCAGTTGTTGCCGTTGGCAAAAGAAGAGGTCCAGCTCATTGGTGGCTTTACGCATAGGGGAGACCGCGTAGTGCCCATGAGTGAGGCCCTAAAAGACGGCGACAAGGTCGTAGTGACGGCAGGTCCGCTGCTGGGCCACGAAGGCCTTATCAAAACCATTAACAGACGCAAGAGCACTGCTTATTTGGAGCTCAACCTGTGCGGCCGACGCGTAACCACCCGCGTTGGCCTTGCCGTGCTTTCGGCCGAGCAGCGCGTAATGCGAAACCTTAAAAAGGCGATCGCCTAGCTGCTGGCGACCGCTACACAGAACAGGAAGGATCCCCGACCTGGGGACAAAGTGTTGGAAGAGAACGTGTCGGATAAAACAAAATATGCAACGGATGCGCCAGCGGGTGCGGCGCTGATTGCTCAGGCCATGGACCAGCGTGAGGGTGCCGGCCGTTACAGGGCCATGCAATCAATCATGGACTGGGATCGCTCGCGCCTGGCCTACCGTGCCGTGAAGCGCACGTTCGACATCGTGTTCAGCGGTGCCGCGCTCGTCCTCATCGCGATCCCCGGCCTCATACTCGCCGCTGCCATCCGCCTGGAGAGCGAGGGGAGCCCCTTCTATAGCCAGATCCGCGTGGGCCAGACCCGACCCGACGGCAGCCTTACCACCTTCCGCATGTGGAAGTTCCGTTCCATGTACAGGGACGCCGACGAGCGCCTCTCCGAGCTCAAGGGGCAGAACGAGATCGCCGGCGCCATGTTCAAGATGAAGGAGGACCCGCGCGTCACCAAGATCGGAAAGTTCATCCGCAAGCACTCCATCGACGAGTTCCCGCAGTTCCTGAACGTGTTCCTCGGCCAAATGTCCGTCGTGGGTCCGCGCCCGCCGCTGCCCAACGAGGTTGCCGAGTACACCGAGTACGACCTGCAGCGCCTGGCCGTAAAGCCCGGCATTACCGGATGGTGGCAGGTTACTGATCGAAACTCAACTGGTTTCGACGGTATGGTCCAGCGAGATCTTGAATACATTGCGAGGCGTGGCATTCTCACCGATTTAAGGATTATCGCCCTCACCGTTATTGAAGTAATCACGGGAAAGGGTGCGTTTTAGTGCTTAAGTCCTATCTTCATTATCCCGAATTAAACCGCGTGCCCGTGATCGATGTCCCGATCACGGGCACCAATATGTCTGAATGCGTCGATTTCATTACTCACAATATCGACGATCTGCATGGCGAGTATATCTGTGTCTCTAACGCCCATACGTCGGTTATGGCCCATGACGATCCCAGCTACTGGACCTGTCAGGCTGAATCCGTTATGTCCGTTCCCGATGGGAAGCCCCTATCGATTGTGGGTCGAAAGACGATCACGTCGATGGGACGAGTGACAGGTCCGGATTTGATGCGCGAGATTTTCAGTATTTCCGCCCAGTACGGATGGAGCCATTACTTCTACGGCAACGAACAGAAAAACCTCGAGGCGCTCATGGAGTCGCTTCAAGAAAAGTATTCGGGCTTGGAAATTGCTGGCATGGAGCCTTCCGTCTTTCGTCCGCTCTCAGATGGCGAGAAACGAGACCTTTCACAACGCATTGCTGATTCTGGCGCCGACTTTGCGTGGATTGCACTTGGTGCTCCGCGGCAGGAAGTCCTCATGCATGAGCTTAAAGGCGGCCCCCAGCCACTAATGATTGGTGTAGGGGGAGCCTTTAACGTTCTCGCCGGCGTGGTGCCGGAGGCACCGATTTGGATGCAGAACCTAAGTCTTGAGTGGCTATACCGCCTGATGCAGGAGCCGAAGCGACTATTCAAACGATATCTCGTTACTAATACCAAATTTCTCTTTTACCAGTTCACGGGCGCTAAACGCAAGGAAGGCAAGTAGATGAAACCCACCACCGCATTCAAAGACAAGACCCTCATGATCACGGGCGGCACCGGCTCGTTCGGCAACACGGTGCTCAAGCACTTCATGGACACCGACCTTGCCGAGATCCGCATCTTCTCGCGCGACGAGAAGAAGCAGGACGACATGCGCCACCGCCTGCAGGAGAAGTCGCCCGAGCTCGCCTCCAAGGTGCGCTTCTTCATCGGCGACGTCCGCAACGCCCAGAGCGTGCGCGACGCCATGCACGGCGTGGACTACATCTTCCACGCCGCCGCCTTGAAGCAGGTGCCCTCCTGCGAGTTCTTCCCCATGGAGGCCGTGCGCACCAACGTCATCGGCACGGACAACGTCCTTCATGCCGCCATCGACGAGGGCGTGGACCGCGTCGTGTGCCTGTCCACCGACAAGGCGGCCTACCCCATCAACGCCATGGGCAAGTCCAAGGCCATGATGGAGTCCATCATCTACGCCAACGCCCGAAACGGCGCCGGCCGCACCACCATCTGCTGCACACGCTACGGCAACGTCATGTGCTCGCGCGGCAGCGTCATCCCTCTGTTCATCGACCGTATCCGCAAGGGCGAGCCGCTCACGGTCACCGACCCCAACATGACCCGCTTCCTCATGAACCTGGACGAGGCCGTCGACCTGGTGCAGTTCGCCTTCGAGCACGCCAACCCCGGCGACCTGTTCATCCAGAAGGCCCCCGCCTCCACCATCGGCGACCTCGCCGAGGCCGTCCAGGAGGTCTTCGGCCGCGTGGGCACCCAGGTGATCGGCACCCGCCACGGCGAGAAGCTCTTCGAGACCCTCATGACCCGCGAGGAGCGCCTGAGGGCCGAGGACATGGGCGGCTACTACCGCGTGGCATGCGACTCGCGCGACCTCAACTACGACAAGTTCGTCGTGGACGGCGAGGTGGAGACCCAGGCCGACGAGTCCTACACCTCCCACAACACCGAGAGGCTCGACGTGGCGGGCACCATCGCCAAGATCAAGACCGCCGAGTACGTGCAGCTGGCCCTGGAGGGCCGCGAGCACGAGGCGGTGCAGTAGGGTGCGCGTCCTCGTCACCGGAGCCAGGGGTTTCGTCGGGAAGAACCTCTGCTGCGCGCTGAAGAACATCCGCGACGGCAAGGACCGCCGCGAGAGATACGCGGGCCTGCTCCCGCTCGAGGTCATGGAATACGACGTCGACTCGACGCCCGGGGAGCTAGAGGAGTACTGCTCCCGAGCGGACTTCGTATTCAACCTGGCCGGAGTCAACCGCCCCAAGGACCAGTCCGAGTTCATGGAGGGCAACTTCGGGTTCGCCTCCACGCTGCTCGACACGCTCGAGCGCCACGGCAACACGTGCCCCGTCATGCTCTCCAGCTCCGCGCAGGCGAGCCTGTCGAGCCGCTTCGAGGGCTCGGTCTACGGCGAGTCCAAGCTCGCGGGGGAGGGCCTGTTCCGGGAGTACTCCGAGCGCACCGGCGCGCCGGTGCTCATCTACCGCTTCCCGAACCTCTACGGCAAGTGGTGCCGCCCGCACTACAACTCCGCCGTGGCCACCTTCTGCGACGCCATAGCCAACGGCCGACCCTACACCGTGAACGACCCCAATGTCGAGCTCGAGCTCCTCTACATTGACGACCTGGTAGACGAGATGCTGGGGGCGTTGCTGGGCCAGGAGCACCGCTGCGGATACGAGGGGCTCGAGCGCGTCGAGGGCGACGGGTTCTGCTACGTCCCCGGGACCGACGTGAGGACCCTGGGCGAGATCGTGTACCTGCTCGGCAGCTTCCGCGACAGCCGCGAGACGCTTTCGGTGCCCGACCTCACCGAGGGCTCCTTCTCCAAGAAACTCTGGAGCACGTTCCTTTCCTACTACGAGCCGGGGCGCTTCGCCTACGGCCTCAAGCCCAACACCGACGATCGCGGCTCGTTCACCGAGTTCCTGCGCACGCCGGAGCGCGGCCAGGTCTCGATTAACGTGAGCAAGCCCGGGATCACCAAGGGCAACCACTGGCACATGAGCAAGTGGGAGCGGTTCCTGGTGGTCTCCGGCACCGCCTCCATCAAGCTGAGGAAGGTGGGGGAGGATGCCGGCGGCAACCCGTTCCCCGTCGACGAGTACGTCGTCTCCGGCTCCGACATGCGCGCCGTGGAGATGGTCCCCGGCTACACGCACTCCATCACCAACCTGTCCGACACCGAGGACCTCGTGACGGTCATGTGGGCCAACGAGCCCTTCGACCCCGAGGACCCCGACACTTACTACGAGGAGGTCTAGCCGCATGGGCAAGGACTATTCCGACATCGCATTCAAGGACGACGGCCGCCTGAAACTGCTGATCATC
Source organism: Collinsella sp. AF28-5AC (assembly GCF_003457875.1). Lineage (NCBI taxonomy): Bacteria > Bacillati > Actinomycetota > Coriobacteriia > Coriobacteriales > Coriobacteriaceae > Collinsella > Collinsella sp. AF28-5AC. The sequence goes on from NZ_QRTA01000001.1 coordinate 316,402, forward strand.
GTGGGCACGCGCCCCGAGGTCATCCGCCTGTCCGAGGTCATCAAGAAGTGCCGCCGCCACTTCGACTGCCTGCTGGCGCACACCGGGCAGAACTACGACTACACGCTCAACGGCATCTTCTTTCGCGACCTGTCGCTGGACGACCCGGACGTCTACCTGGACGCCGTGGGCGCCGACCTGGGCGAGACCGTCGGCAACATCATCGCCGCAAGCTACAGGCTCATGGACCAGGTGAAGCCAGACGCGTTGCTGATCCTAGGTGACACCAACAGCTGCCTGTCCGCCATCGCGGCCAAGCGCTTACACATCCCCATCTTCCACATGGAAGCGGGCAACCGCTGCAAGGACGAGTGCCTGCCTGAGGAGACCAACCGCCGCATCGTCGACGTGATCTCCGACGTCAACCTGGCCTACTCCGAGCACGCGCGCCGCTACCTCAAGGACACCGGCTGCGCCCCCGAGCGCACCTACGTCACCGGCTCGCCCATGGCGGAGGTCCTGCGTGCCAACCTGGAGAAGATCGAAGCCTCCGACGTCCTCTCCGAGCTCGGCCTGGAGCCCAAGCGCTACATGCTGCTCTCCGCCCACCGCGAGGAGAACATCGACACCGAGGCGAACTTCACGAGTCTGTTCACCGCGATCAACGCCCTGGCCGAGAAATACGACATGCCGATCCTGTACTCCTGCCACCCGCGCTCCCGCAAGCGCCTGGAGGCCACCGGCTTCAAGCTGGACCCGCGCGTGCGCATGCACGAGCCCATGGGCTTCCATGACTACAACTGCCTGCAGATGAACGCCTTCGCGGTGGTGTCGGACTCCGGCACCCTGCCAGAGGAGTCGAGCTTCTTCGCGAGCGTCGGCCGCCCTTTCCCGGCGGTGTGCATCCGCACCTCCACCGAGCGCCCCGAGGCGCTGGACAAGGCCTGCTTCACGCTCGCCGGCATCTCCGAGAAGGGCCTGCTGCAGGCCGTCCATACGGCCATCGAGCTCGACGCCGAGGGGTCGCTGCCCGAGGCGCCCGTGCCTGACTACGCCGACGAGACCGTGTCCACCAAGGTGGTCAAGATCATCCAGAGCTACACCGGCGTGGTGGACAAGATGGTGTGGAGGAAAGCCTAGCTATGGGTCTCGTTTATAGGATTCTCGACGGTATCCCCCGTGCTTACAACAAGCTATTTCTTATGCCCTCGCTACGTCGCTCCTTTGCTGCGTGCGGCAAGAACGTGACTCTTGGTCGCCGCAGCGAGATTGCCGGAGTTGAAAATATCTACATGGGCCACGACGTGTACCTGGGAGCCGGAACAACATTGCTCACAACCCGAGCTAAAATCCGCATCGGCGACTATGTCATGAGCGGTCCAAACCTTACCATCATCACTGGCGACCACCGCATCGATATCCTCGATCGCCCCATGATGAAGCTTACCGATGAGGAGAAGGCCCCCGATAACGACCAAGACGTCGTTATCGGTAACGACGTATGGATGGGCAGCGGCGTAACGATTCTCAAGGGCGTCCATATCTCTGATCACTGCGTAATTGCTGCTGGCGCTGTGGTGACCAAAGACGTGGAACCTGAGTATTCAATCTGGGGGGGTACCCGCTCGCTGCTTAGGTTCGCGGCTTAAAGGATAACGATGGCTTCAGCTAAGAATAAAATACACGCGAAAGTTCTAATGGTTGGTCCCGACCTTTCTTTGCACGGTGGAATTGTTTCTGTCGTGCAGGGTTATCTCGATGGGGGCCTTCCTGAAGTATGTGATGCCTTCGAGTACTTGGGGACGGGTGTCGGTTCCTCAAAGTTCGGTAAGTCTCTCGCATTTGCCCGGGCGTTGTTTCGCTATGCGATGATCATGCCATCCTATGACATTATTCATTTGCACATTAGCGCCCGTGGGTCCTACAAACGTAAGTCAATTATGGCTCGTATGGCCCATAAAGCCGGCAAGTATGTAATACTGCACGACCACGATGGTGAGTTTAAGAAGGCCTTTGAAGAGGGCAGAGATTCCTACCGTCGTGACGTAAGAAAGACTTTTGGTATCGCCGACCGAGTTGTGGTTCTATCGGAAGAGTGGCACGACTACTTTGCGGAAAACGTTTGCGACCTCGATAAGATTGAGGTTGTCCATAATGGTGTTAAAGTACCGGCGCAGCCGTGCTCACCTTGTTCGCGTCAAGATGTCCTATTTTTAGGACGTCTTGACGCGCGCAAGAGCCCTGACGTGCTCTTGCGCGCGTCAAGAAAAATCCTGCCACGTTTCCCGGAGACTAAAATTGTCTTTGGCGGCGACGGCGAAATCGAGAAGAACAAAGCACTCGCCGAGGAGCTTGGCATTGCCGACCGTTGCGAGTTTCACGGCTGGGTCATCGGCGACAAGCGTGAGGCCCTCTTTGAGCGTGCCGCGTTGTTCTGCCTTCCCTCCAAGAACGAGGGGCTGCCCATGAGCGTACTTGAAGCCATGGCGCACGGCATACCGGCTGTTGCCACCGCCGTAGGAGGGGTACCGCAGATCATCGAGGACGGTGTTAGCGGATTCCTCATTGACGTGGATGACGAGGTAGCGCTTTCTGAGAGTTTGGCCTCGCTACTTGCGGAACCTAAGTTACGAGAAGAGCTTGGACGCAATGGCAGGGATAAGGTCGTTCGTAAATTTGGGCTCGACAGGACCCTAGCCCAGGTTGAAGGCATCTACGGAGCGCTTATGCTCGGTAAGGGGACATTTTGTGAGTAACAGCAAACCTTGGCTATCGATCGTGGTGCCCGCATACAACGCAGAGCTCTTTCTCGAGGAATGTGTCTCGAGTTTCGGGCTCGACGAAAACCCCGATGTCGAGGCTATCGTTGTCGATGACGGCTCAACCGATGATACACCAGGGATCTGCGACCGCCTTGCGTCCAGATCTGCGAATGTGAAGGTGATCCACCGTGATAACGGCGGATTACCTTCAGCGCGCAACGCAGGTTGCTTGCGCGCTGAAGGTAATTGGATCTGGTTCGTCGATTCCGATGACGTCATCGCACCCTACGCGCTTGATGTTTTGAGGAAGTGTACCCTTGCGACGGAATGCGACGCCGTTCAGATCCAGTTCCTGAGGTTTCAGGACGGCGAGAAGCCGGCTTGGCCGGCTCCAATGTTGTCCGAAAGCCCTGTTGCCCTCTCATCCGAGGAATATCTGCGCGAGATATACCGCGGCCGCGGACAGCACTATATGTGCTCATTCCTGCTGCGATCGGATGCGCTGCTCGAGAGGAATGACAACGCCGCGGCCGATCGCAGCAGGAATGAGCTCGCGGGATGGCCTTTCCGCGAGGATTTCTCCCTTTATGAGGACGTTGTCTCGATGGAAGAAATACTCAGGCGCATCGACGGCGTTGAGGTCCTCAGGGGACAATACTACGGTTATAGGCAGTCTGCCGGCTCGATGACGCAGAAGCCGAGCAACAAGGCGGCGGACAGCGGCCTTCGCGCGGTTCTCGACCTCTCTGCGCATGACGACGCCGGTGACCCCAGGGGCAAGCTGTCCCTTGAGATTAGTCTCCTATTTAATGCCTACAAGCTCGTCGAATGGCGTGGGACCGAATCCGAGTCTCTGCGTATGCGGTACAAGGCCGAGATCACCTCCCGTGTGAGGGAGGTCGGTGTTTCCCACCTGGGGCTCGACCGCTTCGGGAGGTTTGTACTTATGAGGACGGGGCTACTCGACTACATTTTCAAGAGGAGGTATTGCCGATGAGCGGATTTAACGCATCCGGGCGTGACGACGCATTATCGAGGCGCAGCGTCGGGCTAGACAGCCTTTCGTCCTCCCCCGTCCTACCGATGATTGCGGCGCTGTTCTTCATCCTCACCTTTCTCATCAAGGCTCTCGTAGATGACGCCTTCACCAGGGGCGATATTTCCGCGGGTATTGCTTACACCAAGTATGTCACCGCGGCTATCGCCTGCTTGGCGGCGCTAGCATATGCTCTTAAGAACGGCGAGCGAGTGTTCATCAAAGAGTTCAACGCCCTTGCTTTCATCTTCATTATTTTCACGGCGGTGTCCACTTTTCTGCAGGTTAAGACTGGACACTTTTCCACCGGGGTTCTCCTTGAGCTCTTCAAGTTCGCCATCCCCATCATTCTTGCATACACCATGCTTAACGCTTTGACGCCTCATGCGCTTTACCGATGCATGGTGGCCGTCCTGCTCGTTTCCATTCTCGGCTACCTGTTGTCGCTATCTCATGAGGGGGTGGGCGTTTCCGAGATCCTCGAAGCTAGCTTCATGGATTCAAACAGTGCCTCAGAATCTTCGACCTTTTCTGGGATTTTTCTCGTGCTCACCTTCTACTTTGCCTTCTTCAGGCATAAGAAGGTATGGCTGGTTCTCTCCGCCCTATTCTGCATCCTTACTTTCAAGAGACTTGCAATCGTCGCCGTTCTATTTGCTCCCGTTGTCAGCTTCATCGCGCCTAGGCTCATGAAGATCAAGGTCCCCCGTGGCGCTATAGTTGCCCTAAAGGTCTGCACAGTTCTGGGCGCCTTCCTTTGGACTTGGATGCTACTTCCTGAGCAGCAGTATCTTTTTATTCATCTGTTCGGTGACACGCAGTCGCACTTCTCCATGGGCAGAAGCGATGTGCTTGGTTACTTCTTAAGTTCGGGCTTCGAGAGTTATGGGTACGGCTCCGCCAATGAAGTGGCTAAGGCGGTTTTCGCCGCTCCGTTTGAGATGGACCTAACAAAGATCGCTTTCGAGCTTACCCCGCTGGTCACGGTTCTGTTCGTGTGGCTTTTCTGGGATGTCGCGGGAGATTCCCTCTGGGGCGTCGTCATCATTGGCTACTTCATGATTAACATGATTACGTCGGATTCGTTGACTTCAAACTTTTGTCTCACACTTGCTTACATGACCTGTGGGCTTGTCACGCAGACTTTTGAGCATACAGGGAAATACATGCTGGAGGTTTCTGATAATGCCTTCTAATGGAACGACTACAACGGTTGCGCCTTCCTCCGGCGTGACTATTACCGTCTGCGTGCCCGTCTACAACGTTGAGCGTTATCTTTGTGAGTGCCTAGACTCAATCTTCTCCCAGAACTACGCCGACTTCGACGTTGTCTTGGTCGATGACGGCTCTACCGACAGCAGCGGTGCTATTTGCGATGAATATGCCGCGCGCTATCCGCAGCAGGCCCTCGTTTTCCATAAGGACAACGAGGGCCTGCTGCTCGCGCGCCGCGACGGCTTTGCGCTTGCAGCAGGCGACTACGTTATGTGCGTGGATTCCGACGATGCGCTTGTCCCCGGGGCCCTCGCTTTAGTTGCCGCTACGGCGGCAAAGACGAGAGCGGATGTTGTGCGCTTCGGTTTTACACGGGAGGAGAGCGAGGCCGTACCCGTTGAGTCATCTATCCCTTTCAAACTTTATTCCGCCGAGGAGAAGCCTTCGATATTAAGCGCCCTGTGCCGCTCGACCAGTGGTTCAGAGAACCCGATGTGGTTCAAGGCCATTCGTCGGTCGTGTGTCGGAGTCGATGTGGACTTCTCGAAATTCAAAGGTCTCACGTTTGCTGAGGACTTTCTGCAGACCCTTACCGTATATGATCGCGCTCAGACGTTCTGCTTCATCAATGCCTCTCTTTATTATTATCGCCCAGGTTCCGGAATTACTAGAGCATATGATCCGCATTTCTACTGCGATGTTTGCCGATGTCTCGACGAGGGCGAAGGCTACGCGCGTCGCTGGGAGCGCGAGTACGGCTGTAACGATCTCATGGTCGGTCTCGCCGCTTGCAGGCTTGACTCCGGCGCGCAATATGCTGAATGGATGGCGTCGCAGGGCGATACGGTGGGTCTTGATGACCTCCTCGCCTCTCGTGACTTTGCGCGTTGCCTGACGACATCAGGTGCGGGTAAGTTACTTCGATTTGACCGACGTCTAGTCCTATGGGCATTGAGATGGCGGGCATACCCAATTATAGCTAGCATCGCTATGGCCAGGGCGGCTAAAGCGAGAAGATAGACTGTGTCATGTCAGTTCATTTGAAGACATGCCGCGACATAAGCCTTTTGAATTGGATTTAAAATTGACAAACATTTTTTCAACCGAGGAGCGGGGAGGTATCGCCGGCAACCTGGCATACGCCGTTGTAGCTCAGGGAATAGGCCTGCTCTCGAGCATTCTGACGTCCCTGGTGCTTCCCAAGTTTTTGGGCGTGGAGGACTACGCGTACTGGCAGCTGTTCTTGCTGTACTCATCGTACTCTGGGTTTGCCCTGCTTGGACTCAATGACGGCATTTACCTGCGACTCGGCGGAAAACGCTACTCGGAGGTCAATCACGGGGAGTTGAAGGCGCAGCAGTGTGTCGTCGCAGCCTCGCAGCTGTTAGTTGCTGCCTGTTGCCTGGCCGCCGTCCTAGCCGCTGGTTTCGAACCATACCGGTCCCTCGTGCTCGCGCTGTGCGTTTTTTTCGGATTGCTCACAAACCTGACCCAGTGTCTGCGCTATGTGTTCCAATGCACGAACCTCACGCGTATCTCATCACTCGCCGACCTATTCTCCAAGGGACTTTTCGTCGCGTTCATGATGACGGTTCTCCTCGCGGGCGTTGACTCATCGCTGCCGTTTATCTTGGGCTACATAGCCTGCCAGGCGTTGGCGTTTCTGTATGTACTCATCTGCGCTAGGAGCACCCTACGCAGCAAGGCGGCGTTCAAGGGCGTGCTGCGCACATGCGCCGCCGACGTACGGGCAGGTCTGAAAGTCATGGTAGCCTACTACGCCGACTCGCTGATTGTTGGCTTCACTCGTATGTTGACAGACTGGCAACTGGGGCTTACGGCCTTTGGCAAGTTGTCACTGTCTTTCTCGTTGACGAACTTCGTTCTGGGTTTTATCGGGCAAGTGTCAATGGTGGCGTTTCCCGTGCTCAAGCGTTTGGACGCCGAGGGGCGGAGGGAGAAGTACCTTGCCATTAGGTTGCTGCTGCACACGGCTCTTCCTTGTGCGTACCTTCTCTATGTGCCTGCGAAACTGGTGCTGGGGCTGTGGCTTCCGGCATACAGCAAGAGCCTAGTTTACCTGGCTCTTACTATGCCTCTGTGTGTCTATAGCTGCAAGGCGAACCTGCTGTTCAATACCTACCTTAAGATGGGGCGACGCGAGGGAACACTGTGCACGGTGAACGTTGCTGCCATGATCTTGAACGCGGTGCTGGCCCTTGCGAGCATCGTTGGCTTGGCGAGTGTGGAGCTGGCGACATGCGGGATTGTGGCCTCGGTGGCGCTGCGCGACCTGGCTTTCGAGTTAATCATATCGCGCAGGTTTGGAAATCCCGTGGTGCACTTCTGTGTTTCGGAGGCCTTGATTTCCGCAGGGTTCATGACGGCGTCGTGGTTTTTGGGCGCGTGGAGCTGGCCTGTGGTGCTGCTGATGCTGGTCGCATACCTATGGTGCGATAGAGACGGCGTAAGGCTGGTTATAACGGGGGCGAGAAAGAGGCTCGGGCGTGGGTGAGTTTGCGATGACCAAGGAGCGGGAGCTTGAACTCACGGGACCCGTGAAGGCGCTGGCGATGCTCGTCATTGTCTTGTATCATGCATGCGCTATCTACGGCGGGGTCTGGTTCGGCGAGCCCGCTACGCCGTGCCCCGCGCTGGGCGTATTTGTTCAGTGGCTCTCCACCATGCATGTGCCGCTGTTTCTTCTTGTCTCCGGCTACATTTGGGCGTACATCAAAATGGAGACGGACAAATATGACGATGCGTGCGTAGTTCTCAAGAAGAAAGCCAAACGCCTGCTCGTACCTTACCTCTTTGCGGGCGTCGTGTGGGCGGGTCCTGTCTACTGTTTCTTTTATGGTCCTGTCTCGACTGTCGAGTCATTTGTTCTCGGCAATAACCCCTCGCAGCTGTGGTTCCTGCTGGCGTTGTTCTGGATGTTCGTGTTCGTCGAACTGATGTGGCGCATTAAGCCAGCCTTGTTGTGTAAATGCCCGACGCTGTTAGCATCGGGCATTGTTGCTTACATCTTCGCACGCGCCGTGTACACGCTGCCTCTCGACCTGTTTCAAGTGGCACGGGCCTTCGACTACTTCCCGTGTTTCCTACTTGGCGCGTTGCTGAGACAGACCGACACGTCTCGCTTCTGGCGAATAAAGCCCGCAGCGCTATTTGCAGCCGATGTCGCACTGTTCGTGGCGTGGTACGTCTGCAGCGCCTCGGGGGGGGCTCTCGGTGCGGCCTCGAAAGTCCTACTGTTTATTTTGAGGCTTGTGGGTCCGCTTGTACTCCTGTCGATCTTCGGACACGCCGAGTGGCTGATAGACAAGGTTCACGGAAGCCTATTCGAGAAACACAGCTTCGGAGTGTACCTGTTTCACCAGCAGGTTGACTGGATTCTGCTGAGCCTCATCAACGTACCTGGTGTTCCGCCTTTGGCGATAGTTGTGACGCTGTTTTTCATATCCCTCACTGTGAGTTTGGCGATTAGCATCGTGCTCAAGCGATGGAAGGTAACGGCCAAACTGATCTGAGACGTTGCGGTAGATAATAGGCTCTCGTAACTAATTCGTTATTCGGTATAGACAGCATTCATTTTTTCGATAACCGCCTTACTCTTGCCTCGTACTTTGGTCCCTTGAACGCGATCGGCATATCTCATAGGGCGTCGGTTATTTCGGGCATATAGGATTCGAGAACGCTAGCAATGAAATGCAGCTTACGTTTTTTCTGTTTCCTCGGATTCTATTTGCTTCAGCGCCTTTAGAAGGCAATTGCCAATGAGTCATGTGCATGATACAGCAGGTCCTTCTGGGGCTTGCTGCATCATTCGGTTTACACCGGCGTCGAACTCGACACCGAAGGCGCGCTGCCGATCGCGTCGGAAGTGTTGGTGTAAGGTGACGCCCTTGCGTCCGCTTAACGAAGATCGGCCCTCGTTCTAGATTCGGAAATCACCACAACAGCTATTTCTAGGAAAGGAAGAATACCGCTACGCAAATCTTCTTTGACTCGACGCTGGACATTCTCGCCATGCTCTGGTTCGACGGCGGCGCCATCAACATGCGCGACCTGCTCAGGCGCCTTGCCGAGCAAGTAATGTACGCACGGCTGGTCGCCGTGGTCGACCAGCCGTGCGGAGGTGGGACGAACAGCCGCAACGGCAACCGTGAGAGGTTGCTCGCAACCTGCGTCGGCGCGCCGACGGAGCGCATTCCGAAGCTGCGCTCCGTCTAATTCCGCGCGAGCTTCATCAAGGGCGTCATGAAGCGCATGAAGGCCAAGGGCGTGCCCGTGGTGGTCTAAGAGCCCACGCTGGACGCGCCGGAGTTCTTCGGCTCCGAGGTGACCCACGACCTGGAGGCCTTCAAGGCCGGCTGCGACGTGATCGTCGCCAACCGCTGGAGCGACGAGCTCTCAGACGTGGCGGACAAGGTGTACACGAGGGATCTGTTTAAGAGGGACTAGGGAAGAGGGCGGAACCAGGCTGATCCGCTTCAATCATTCGCTATTTTAACCGCGTCGAGGGCGGGGGTGTTCGGCATTAGCCGATACACCCCCGCCCTTCATTGTTCTTCGCAGGTAAAATTCGCCTAATTCGAGCGATCGCTCAACGTGATTCGTGCCTTGAAACCGGCTCCATATTCTCCCGCCCGTGCCTGGTCATCCAACTTGAAGCCGATGTTATACAGCTTCCCCGACTTCGTCTTCCGAACCAGGCCATGCTCCAACATGAATGCGACAACGCGGAGATGTGCTTCGACGTCGTCCAAGTTCAGGTAGAAGCAGGCGACGCCTCTGCCGTTCTCGATAACGGACTCGAATGAGCTGTGCTTGCATTCCGCGACGACCATTCCGAGGGCCGCCTTGCGGCAGACTTCCTCCGCGAACTCGATATCGTTGAAGTAGAACATCCATTTCCCGCACCTGCTCTCGTCTAGCGCAGGTGCCAGCTCGGTGTCGATGTAGAACGAACACCATGGGTTGTCCACCCTGACGATTCGGCCGTCTTCGCTCAGCATCGTCTTCTCTTCCATCCATGCCTCATATGGTTTGAGGGTGCTTTCGTAGTACGCGATTGTTCTCGGAGAGCACCCCTCGACTTCCTTGTCGGTAAGGAAGAGACCGAGTAGACTCGAGTTGCTGGGCACGCTGCTTTCGGCATGGCTACACATAGTGCTTTCGAGCACTGCTTTTAAGATTGCTTTATCTGCAGATAGTCTAGAACCGGCTACATCTGTGTTAGAACCATATTGATCATCGCTTCCACCGGGGGCTCCTTTCCCCTTGGTTCGATGGAAACAATTCTGAAGTGCAGGCCTATGTTCCGGTAAATGATTATTTAGCTGAACTCGGAGAAGCCCTTTTTGCTCAAACAATTGAAGAGAACAAGCGAGAAAATCATTACCGTTCAGTCGAGTCATTCTGCGAAGTCAAGGGCGGTTAGAGGCTCCCTAAAGGTTCAGAGCTAATTGCAGAGGCAAACTCTCATCCATATATTCGAGTCCGCGACTTAAACAACGCTTCTGTTCTCTTACTCACTTCGGAAATGCTATATATCGACGATGAAACACGATCTAATATTTCGCGCTACGTTGTCAACACTGGCGATCTAATTGTTTCCGTTGTCGGAACGATTGGCCTTACGGCGTATATCGGAAAAACGCTCGATGAGGCAAACCTCACAGAGAATTGCAACAAACTTACTTCGTTTAAAGGCGACTTTGCGGCGTGGTCGTATTTCTTTCTTCGTAGCTCAATGGGCATGGAAGCTATTAGGCTTGGAACTGTTGGTGCCGTTCAGACCAAGCTTGCATTAAAAAACATTAAGTCGATGAACGTCCCGTTTGCTCCAGCTTGTGCAATAGAAAGAACGACTTCGACGCTCAATGGTATTCTTGAGCTCATATAGGCTAATATACTCAAGTCGTAGGCTCTTGGCGAACTGCGTGACGCATTGCTTCCCAAACTCATGTAGGGCGAAATCGACGTCTCTCAGTTTGGCGCTGTTCGGATGGATTAGGTATAGAGCGCTATGGCAGGGGGGCGAAGATGATGATTGTTGTAAATGAATCGGCTGCTGCTTCATATCTATACCTAATGGGATTAACCATAGACGAAGAGCTGCCGCTTACGCAACACCTCACTCTATTGCCGGCCACGTGCAAGGCCTCGCCGGACGACATGATAAATTCTGTGATGAAATATGGCAGCGGAGATGAGACCGATTTAGGTGTCTTGATTGCCGTCCTTAGGAAAACTACAGCTCAGTTGCGCGTTGTTGGAGAGGGCAAAGAGCTTGCAGTTCGAGTTTGGAATGCCCAATCTGCAATAGTTCTATTGTCCGCGCTTTTGAATTGCGAATTGTATTGGCATGTTCAGAGCGATTCGCGGACAGAAGATTTTTCGCCATGCTCGGCAATCAATGTTGTTCTTTCTACAAGGTTGTTCATTCCAAGAAAATTGAAAGTGATCAACGATTCAGAGAAGCAGTGGATAAGACAGCATTATCGGGACGCATGGGAACTGTTTGATAAAAACACGCGATTTGAGACCGCGGTGAATTCCTTGTGGAGCTACAAGCAATCGCTTCGACCTTCAGTTCAAATGGCGATTATATGGGCTGGGATTGAGTCATTGTTTGGAGTCCGGAGCGAACTTGTTTTTCGTGTCAGTACTCTCGCAGCTTTGTTTCTTGGAGGAGGCAAGCAAAAACAGCAAGAAATAAAGAAACTATATAGAGCAAGGTCAGAAGCCGTTCATGAGGGAAAACAACCTTCTGAGTCTTGTGTTTCCGATTCTGCAAAATTATTGCAAGCGCTAATCTTGGAATGCGTCGAACGGGGCTGTTTACCAAATGAGGACGGTTTGCTTTTCGGATTCGAAGAAGGATCGGCTAAATAATCATTTATCGCCCTACGAGTATTTGCAGATGAGACACCGATGCGTTTCAGTTGCATTGCATAGACAAGATAACGAAAAAGCAGCAAATCAAGAATGGCGATTCGCAAACATGGTTTATCCGGAGTTTTCACCAACCGCATCTTTGCGCGCCGCCTCAAATGAAACCCATAATGGAGTTTGGGCCATTCCAGAGTCACTTGCGCAAAGGTATTGCGAGTTTTTGGATCCAGTGATTTTGAGACGTAGCGTCGCCACTCAGACCGCGAACGCTTCATCGATCTGCAACTTCGGCAAAGCAAAAGGCCGAACATATGACCATGTTTTGATTTATCCAGTTGCCGATATGGCCTCTTGGTTGCAAGATGCCTCGACGGATCTGAAGCCGCAAACACGCTCCAAGCTCTATGTTGCAATTACTAGGGCGAGGTTCAGCGCTGGCTTCGTGGTTGCTGACAATAAAATAAATGAGCTTCCAGACACGCTAAGCGTCTGGAAGCCATAAATCAATCACGTGTTTGTTTGTCAGCAAAAGCGGATCCCTACGTGAACCTAAAGACGGCCTTGATCAGTCATCCGTTGAACCTGGAGATGCACTTACCAGTCAACTTCATCCATATCACCCCAATCCTCTGAAACAACTCTCATGTCACCCTTCTCTGGCTGCGTCTCGGTTGCGCCCAGCGCCTATTTGGCTACTTCCGCTTGTATCCTGAGTAATAACCTCCGCTGCTGCAACCAAGGTGGCGAATTGCTGCCTTTGCCATATGGATCTGTATGTAAGTGCTTCGAGGTGATGATGCCGATCTCACTTCAATTCATGGACGCATCGAAATAATAGGGCGGAGTCGCTCTCTCGATCCCGTCTCGCAAACCCGAATAGTTCTGACTTTCCCGTTATCCGGAACATCTGGGGAAGTTCGCGTCCCAGTCCGGAAAACCCAATGCCTGAAACGACGATGCCAAGGGGTTACTCGGTCAGCTTCTTGCATCCGTGCCAGGTCAAGGGAAGGGGCAGCCTGTAGAACGAGGTTGGCTCCATAGGGATCTCCTCGAGCCTTCCGTTGCCCCGCCGAACCCATGAAGTTCCGCTTGCGTCGGTGAAAGCCGTTTCGGGTGCCGTGCGTACTCCCATTCCGTGCCCTTCCGTCGGGAGCCATATGCACCATGCTCCAGGAGGAAGCGTGCCGACGCAGACGCGGTTGGGATAAGCGGGGCGGTTATCCTCACCTTTGAAAGAGGGGCCGGCCCCGCTAATCCCGACGCAGGTGACGATTACGTCGTAGACGGGGGACTCGCTTTCGTTTCGAAGCACGACGAATTGCCAGACGAACCGATTGTCCTCGGGCTGATCAGTTCGGTTTCGATCCCCTTCGTACCATGCCGATATGCGGGATGGCTGATGCCGCTTGATGTCGTCCTCCCTGTTCTTTTTGCTCTGGTTACTTTGCCAGAGTGCGGCAATCAAGGCCCCCAAGGTAACGAGTCCGATGAATGCTTGGACAATCAGATTGGCGATGTCTATATCGATATCAAAAGGCACTGGATGGTCACCAGCTTAGCGTCGTGGGGCGATAAATCTAACTCCGAATAATACGGCTTGATCGATGGTCGACGTTACGTAAACGTCAAAATGGGTTTGTCTTAACAGCCTTATTTTCTTAAGACAAACTTGCCGCAACGCCAATTCAAAGAGTTTGCCGTGACGCAGACAGATGCAGTTGGTTGCTGAAAAGCGTGGTTATTTGGGCAGGATTCGCTTCAAAACGCCCGTCGATTATTACGAACTAATGCAGCCTGTAGGGTGGATGTACTTCGATAAGCAGTAGTCGACATGCTCTGGTTTTGAACGAAAAGTCCCAGAGACAATCGATAACGATTCTTCTTTGATGATGCGAGCGGCGCTACCATTAGCAGCGCCGCTTGTTTTCCGCTCGCAGATAGATCCCGCCATGTTGACCACCGAATGCATCTTGACCGACGTGCTCGTACTCCTATTCGGGCACAGAAATTGGAGGCGCGGCCCCCAGCGTCTACTCAGCGAAATTCGTTAAGAAAGCTGACATCGAACACTGTGAACTCCGTCATCGAATCGAATCTCATTGACTGGGATGCGTTCATTAATGATGACTTTGATGCCTATTTCAAAGCTCGCGTCATGGCTTTGCTGGACGCTATTGAGTTCGCACTGGGCAAGTCCATCTCCGATAGGGGCACCGAGGAAACAGTAAAGAGATTTGGCCGCTCATTGGAAGAAGATGCTTCTTAGCTCCGTTATTGGTTATAGAAAGAAGGCTTAATGTCTGATTTTGAAATTTTGCAGCAGTTGTGCGAAACAGCAGACGAACTTTCAAAGAAATACATCAGCTCTAGTTCGCCTGACTTTAAAGCATGGAAGACAAGGGCGGACAGGCTTTTAATTAGGCGATTTGGAAAAGACAGCTACGAATTTAAAAGCTTTAACAAAATCAGCTACTCGTTGTCTTTCTTCACCTCCGGTACGCCCGACTCGGCTTTCGTTGAAGCCTGTGCGGACGGCCTGCGCAGTGCAAAAGCTGTGCTGGAGACATACCTTGATGAGTTTTCAGACGAAGGGGAAACCGGATCGACTGCAAATGTTGGAGATTATTCGAAGGTATTTATCGTTCATGGTCACAACGGAGAGCTTAGAGAAAGGGTCGCGAGAATCATCGAAAGGCAGGGCCTGACGGCGGTTGTCCTAAACGAGCAGTCAAATCAGGGCAAGACAATCATCGAAAAGCTGGAAATTGAAGGCGATGCAGCAGGAGCGGTATGCCTTTTTACGGCGGACGACGAAGGAAGAGCCCAGGCAGAACAGTCGGAAAAGCCCAGGGCTAGACAAAATGTTGTATTTGAAGCCGGATACTTTATTGGTCGGCTTGGCAGGGAAAACGTTGCAATTCTTGTTGACAAAGGTATCGAGATTCCCTCCGATCTACAGGGCGTCGTTTATACCGGAACAGACAGTTGGGAGTTCGGCCTCTTGAAAGAACTCAAGTCCATGGGATATTCCATCGACTTTAATAAGATGGATATCTAATCTGTTGATCCCTCCTTTCACCGACTGGCAAAACGATTTACACCTAATTGTTGGCACAGCTCAGAGGCATTTTCTTTGTTTACGGCCTGATCTCGCTAAACTAATAGCTGCTGCTACCAGGGCATTTTCTGGTGCACATTCTATTGGCTCTGCGAAGATCGGAGCGGGTATGTTTGCTGCCGAGTCCCACACCAGCCGTCATCACATTGCGATCGCTGCCATGGCCTGCCTATGCGTCTTGCTGGGCGAGCCAACTTGCGCCGCGGGCGCGGAGAGCCTGTTCATCGCGGGCGCGACGCACTACGAGCCGGGCGTGTCGGGCCCCGGCTGGGCCTGGACCGATGCCGGCCATCTGGAGCTTGACGGCTACGCGGGCGAGGCCATCGGCGCAGACGGCGACCTGGTCGTGACGCTTGTGGGGCGCAACTCGGTGACGGAGACGCATGCGCCCGATGCGGACATCACGCTGTGCGGCATGGAGGTGTGGGGCAACCTGACGCTTCGCGGTACCGGGACCCTGACGGCGACGGGCTCGCAGTGCGGGATCCACGTCTCTCAGGCGCTCGCGGTGGACGGCTGCACCGTCGATGCCCGGGCAGACGGGGCCGATATCACGGACGAGGCGGTCGCCGGCGTGATCGCAGGCGACATGGCCGTGCGCGGCGGCGGACGCGTCGTTGCCGCGGGCGCCGGGTCCGGAGCGGGCGTGCGCGCCTACGGCGTGTATCTGCAGGATGCGGGCCTTGGCGATGGTGCGGCCGGCTGTCGGCTTTCCGTCGACGCCTCGTGGCTTGAAGCGGCCGGTGCCGACGGCGGCGTTGCGCGCACGGGCGGGTCGCTTGTGTCCGCACGGTTTGTGACGCCTACTGACGGAGTCTTTGGTGCTGGTGGCGTGGTGGATGCTGCAGGGGTCGTGGCAGCGCACGTGGTGGTTGAGCCCGATGTGGCCACGCCGCCGGCGGAGGAGACCGATGGGGTCGTTGTGCCTGGCGATAGCGTGGATAAGTCTCCCATCGATGCTAACCCCGCTGCCGGAGAGCCCACCACGGGGTCCACGGAAAATCCCGCGCTGAAACCCGCGGCTACGACAACCAAGACCACGGTCGCCAAGACGGTCAAGCCCAAGCCTGCCACCGCAACAACTGTGGCACTCCCCAAGACCGGCGACAACAACTGGATAGCCGCTTCTGCGACGCTTTTCCTGCTGGGGACAGTGCTTCTAGCTGCCGCATGTCGTTGTTGAGATAGCTGCCATTTGGAAGAAAGAGACATCCACAAGGTATAACTATTTGCGTGTTTGTCTATAGGCACCCAATTATCGAAGGCAGAGGCCATACGGACGTGATCATGGGCTGAATCGTGACATGCGACCCAGGTCCACATGAATGAGAAAAGCATTCAATAATGTCGCAGGTTAGACTGAAGGCAACGAAAGGGCACCGGGATCTTTGTCGACCCTGGTGCCCAAGCGAAAGACCATCAGAGTTGCCTCGCAATATTCGACGGTGCTAAAGCGGGCAAATATTAAACCGGACTCATTGGTGAGCTGTATGAGCTGGTTTCTTAGTGACATCCCGGATTGTCTATAAGCAAAAGTCTGGTGTTTCGGAAATGTTGTACCGTACGCCAAAACTGTCAATCTCTTGTTTTAATACAGCCCACTCAATTTCTAAAAGCAGCCGCATAACATCGTAAATTGTCACAATGCCTCGAATCCCCTTGCTCCTCATCCGCACGAGTTCGTAAATCAATTGAACAGAAATCGTTGCTGTATACGGTTCACCGCTTCTATCAAGATTTAATGCTCTTGCAGCATCAATGATCGCGGTGCCAAATAGAAGCTCAGGGCAAATCCCTTCAGCGGGGTTTTCGATTGTGATATTTACCTTATCTGCGCAAAGCTCAATTTCTGTTTCTCCGGCTCTGCTTTGTTTGAGAAAGGGTTCCGTTTTACCTAGACCTAAATATTCCGTTCTTTTAAGACGCTGCCTGCGGCAGCTCTCCTTAAACATATTGTTACGACAATCTATGATGGCGGCATTCGCAATCTGGTCAGTCAGGCATGGGTAAAAACCTATTAGGATCCAATCGACCTCGCAAGATGCCTTGCAAAGGAGATCGTAAATTTCCGCATAAAGTGGGCATTGTCCACTGTCGAGGCGGGCCACTCTTGTTCCATCGTGAATGAATAATCCCTGAAAATCTGAATGAATTTCAATTAAATAGCCCAATTCAATGCGTCCATCATCACCGCTAAGTTCAGTAAGGTGATTGCGGTATTTAGGTAATTTGCGAGCATGACCTGTTTTTCCACCAAACAATCGGGCATCTAGAGAGCGCGTCAGATCGTCACGGCATGCACAGCTTTGATGATATTTTGCCAACGAGACATAGTTTGCGACGATGCTCGCCAATTCCTCCGGCAAAACATCGTCGGCTTCAAGCCTTGGCATTAGCTTTTCGCGCTCAGCTTTCAACGCAGATGTGAGCTCAGCAGATTTTGATTGAGCGTTTCGACCATGTTTGATGTTATGGTCGATTCTAAAATGCTCCAAACCAACAATGGATCCATTTTCGCGGGTAATAACAATATCAGGGCACTCGCTGCCTGCGTTAATAGATCCACACACCTTCAAGGCAGCTTTCTTCTTGTATCCACCCGAGGCCATTGATAGCCTAAGAACATCATTGAACACTTGCTCTTCGTGCGCGTTCTGGTCGCTTTTATTCTTGCTCATGCCGGATCCTCCGCCCTTATAAGTAAAACATAATTCAGCTCGCGCTTTTATAGAAGGTGCGAGGCCCTCGTCACAAGTGAATGAATGACGAGGGCAAACAGGGTTAAGGTATGACCTCCGTGTTACCTTTCAGCCCTACCCAAATTCAAATTTATTATGCTGCTTTATCAATTTGAATAGCGGGGATCCTCGATTTCTTTCTTCCTAAGCTTGTGCTGGTTCCAAAGTCGGTCTGGCCCCTTTTAGATGCAACTTTGTATTTCTCAATCTGAGTTCTATAGCCTTCAATTAGCTCCAATAAAGACTCATCGAGAAACAGCAACATTTCGCTTCCGTCATATCCCTCAGCGGTATCATCCACGAACTTGCATTCTGTTCTCGGCATATCGAAGGTGCACTTTCGGAGAAGGTTCTCAAGTATTTCTAGGCGGCGAACCAGAACGCCTGCATCATCTATAACATCCAGCCAACTGGACCCGTCCTTGCAAAACAACATTTCGTCCCTTTCGTTTTACAGCTCTGATGGACAAAAGAAATCTAAAGCCGCGTGCGGACATCATTAAAAATTGTTCTTAAAAGCAGTGTAGAAAATCAGTTTCAGACATTATGTTGTATGGACTTGCTGAGACCTTTAGTTTGAATCTCAATTTAAAGTAGATATTTGTTCGAAACTAACAAATAATGGTTTTAAAACAATATAATTTTCCTTGTTATTAAAGAATGTCTGCGGTGAATCAACTTTTTTGAAAAGGATTCTGAAGATGATCCTCAATTTTTCATTTAAGAACTTTCAGAGCTTTCGAGATGCTCAACAGTTCTCGTTTGAACCGATTTCGAGCAAAAAGGAACTTGGGCCTGTGCGAGTGGCTGCGGTTTACGGCGCAAACGCGTCAGGCAAATCAAATTTCCTAAATGCTCTTTACTTTGTCTCTTACTTTATTCGTACAGGTTATGCGGCAGGCGATGCGAATTCTCAAATACCCATCGTCCCCTTTTTACTTGACTCGGAATCGCGATCAAGTGACACAGAATTCTCGATAGATTTTATCGCTAGCAACTTAAAGTATGAGTTTTCATTTGGTGTGAACAAAAATGAGGTTACATATGAGAACCTCACTGTGTATCGATCAAAACAGCCGTCCCTTCTCTATGACCGCTCTTCGATAAACGGGGAACAGTCAATTAAATTTGGTAGTACCTTTACAGGTGCAAAAAAACAACTTTGGGATATCACGCGCAATAATTCTTTGTTCTTATCTGCCGCCGCGGCGGCTGGAAGTGATGTAATTCAACCCGCATTCGCAGCCCTTGCCAATGACATCAATCTCTATGATGCAACGCATTATCTTGCAGAGCTCGCCACCATTAAAAAGCTGTTTATCAACGATGACGCACGAGCTCAGATGCTATCTCAGCTCATTAAATATGCTGACATTGGAATTGACGGCATGGATGTCCGTCAATCGGAAGGTGTCATGGGTTTAAAAGACTCACTCATTGGACTAGATGAGATTCCGGAAGAGGCACGTAATAAAATTGCAGAAGACTTTAAATGGTCGTTTGCCTATGATCTGTTCTTCCACCACAAAGGCTCGGGAGATGGCTTTTGGCTGGACTCCGCCCATGAATCGGAGGGCACAAAAGCTGCGCTGGCGTTTTTCTCGGTTGCCTTACGCTCTTTAAGCAGTGGAGCCACAACAGTAATTGACGAGCTTGATTCGAGCCTTCATCCTACGCTCCTGCGCGACTTCGTCTCACTGTTCGCCGATCCCGACACAAATCCAAAGGGCGCGCAGCTAATCTTCTCGACCCATGATGTCACCTTGATGACGCGAACCAGCCCTATGGAAGCGGTGCTTGAACGTGACCAGGTCTGGTTTGTGGAAAAGGACTCTGAAGGTGATTCGCAATTAATTGCTGCGATGGAGTATTCGCCTCGTGCAAATGAGAATCTGGGGCGCAATTACTTAAACGGTGTCTATGTGCCGCTGCCCAACCCAAGTTTTCATCAACTTGTGGCCCAACTCATGAAGGAAGGCGCTGACATAAATGGCTAAGGCAGAAAGGAGAGGGCTTGCTCGCGGCCGCAAAAAGCAAACAAGAGCCAAAAGAAAGCGCCACCTAATTGTGTCTAATGGAAAGGTGACCGAAACCGAATACTTCAACTTCCTTATTAATGAAATGGACGTTCGCGGAAGCGTGCGTTATCGGCATATTGACGGAGACCCCTTGAAGGTCGCCAAGCAGCTCTCGCGAGAGCTCGATTCAGATAAAAAGGCCGTTAAAGCAGGCGAAATCGAAGCATTGAGTTCCGCATGGATCGTAGTCGATTCAGATGAGTTCAGAAACCTAACCGCAGCAGAACGAGAAGCAAAGACAAAAGGAGTTAGGCTCGCGATCTCCAATCCATGCTTTGAAGTATGGCTTATCGATCATGTCTCACCATGCCCGGAAACTTTTGCATCGACGCCACAATGTGAGAAAAGAGCGCGCGACCTTGGCGTTCTAAAATCTACTGACCCCAACAGGTCCTCCGCGTCAAAGTTCAAGTCGGTAAATCTTGAAATAATTGACGGCAACAAGGGCCAGGCTTTGACCAATGCCGCAAAGCACAATACGGATGATAAACGTCGTGCAAGAGAAATGAATCCGGACAACGTTGCCGCCTATCAAGTATGGACAGACTTGCCTGATCTTGTAGATGACGTATTTGGGTCGGGTAACTAGTGTGATTCAACCCGCGTTAGGGGCAGTCTTTTAACTCAAAAAGTTGTAAACGAGGTAGCAATGCTTTGGAGCTATGTTCAGCTAGAAGACGGTACTGGTCGAGCTGCACAAGAAGATCATTCAATAGCGGACGAGGCAAATTCAACATTACCGATTTCGCTCGACGACTCTATGTCAATCGACCATGCAGTTGAGTTAACCATTACGGGCATGCCCAACGCGCTCAGGCTCTTGGAGAACTCATGATGGCGGCTACGCGGCGGAGCGCTCGTCCGTTCGCGCCGCTCGTGCTCGATGATGCCGGTTCGCTCGAAGATATGGCCGCGGCCGCGATGCGCCTGCACAGCACGCTGATGACGGTCGGGCGCTGCTATACAACCGACGCCACAGGCGACCGGGCCGCGCTTGAGCTTGGACGCGTCGAGTCCGTGCTTGCGGGTGCATTCTGTACGATATTCGGTCAATCGCCGGCCGATCGCTTCGCAGACATCTTTGACCAGGTCACCTACGTGGCCGAGCACATGGTCAAGGACCACATCTTTGAAGACGGTAACAAACGAACCAGCCTTGTCTTTGCGTTGTCCGTCTTAAGGTTCGCCGGCACTCCGGTCGAGCTGTCCGACAGCCCCGAGCCCAAAGACAACCAGTACTACGCCTGGATCCAAGACCTCGTATCCGGAAACCGCACGACCAGTGGGCTCGCCGAAGAGCTACGCCGCGGTTGCATTGCGGATATGGCCGACCCGTCGCACGTACAGAATCAAAGCATCCGCACGCCAGCTATGAGATGGATTGGACGCCACATGGAGATCCCCAACACCCTGTGCAGCAATGTATACGACTTCGCGTTTTGCCCCGAGCCCTGCTACGACCGCTTGGCCGACCTCGCCGACCCCGAGGACTGGGGTCCCGGCAACCGCATCCTCAAAAACTACCTGTCGTTTTCGTTTAGCCGCGCAGTATTTTTGACCGAGCGCGACGTGGACCAGACCGCGCCGTCCAACCTGCCGCTGGTGTTCGACGACGACCGATGCCTGTTTAACACCGGCCTGTACACGCGCCGCTACGAGACCATCTACGGCCTGTTTGAGCCCAACACCAAGCCCGACGCGCGCCAGCGCTGGTTTTTGAAGGGCTTCTTTAAGGAGAGCGACCCCATGCTGGTCTCGTTTGAGTACCTGCCGTGCCGCGTGCGCTTTGCCGAGGACCCCTCCGAGCTTGTCTTTGACTACCGCCTGCCCATCCGCTCCAACATCGACCACATTCTGGGCGACGAGGAGAACCTGACGCGCATTCCTGCTAGCCTGATGGGGGAGGACAACTCGCTGCTGCTGCGTCGCGCCTTTGAGGGGGCTGTCGTCGAGGCCGCCCGCCGCGCCGCAGCCAAATATACGCTCGCGGTGCCGCAGTTCTACGGCGGCCGGATCCAGCTACTCCTACCGCTGTGCCTGACCGGCGACAAGCCCGAGCTGGCGCTGACCATCCAACGCGAGGACGGTTTCTACGCCGCGCGCACCTGTCTCACGCTCGACATGGCCTACAACAACGCGCGACTTATCTGCCGCCCCGAAACCTCGTGGATTAAACGATAAAGGGTGATTTAGCTGCGGTTTTGCCGATTGTTTTGGTTGTTTTGACTTGGCTAGCACCCACGAATTTAAAATCGAGGGCAAAAAGTTCTTGGAAAACCTCGCGCGGCTATGTTAGTATCTCTTTTGCCGAAAGGCGACGGGCGATTGGCTCAGGGGTAGAGCATATCCTTCACACGGATGGGGTCACAAGTTCGAATCTTGTATCGCCCACCATCAAAAGCGCAGGTCAGAGGTGTTAAGCTTCTGACCTTTTTCTTTTTGACACCAAGGCTGACACCAAAAGTGACACCAAATTTTTGATTTTTATTAAAATGGGGTCCCGTTTTATATTGAGCATGTCCCCTTCACAATTCCTACACATGTATAAAAGCACCCGTACCGGCTCACGCTAGGTGACGTCATCGCACGTTTTGTGAAAAGCGTCTGCGCTCATTCCTTGAATTCTCTGCGCAATCTACGAGCAATTGTGAAGACTGAGACTAGACGCACGGCTTCACTACCTGCGCATTCCATCAATCGCGCCTGCTTTCATCACAACCCATCCCTCTTTTGGTCAGTGTTTGGTCAGCTTCCGGTACTTACCCGCATGATGCTCACCTAGATAATCAGACCCGTAAGTCACACGGCTCATGCCGGAAGCTAGGGGGAGGTCCACATGGACGAGATTGTCTGCGCAAACACCGCATTCCGTTACTGGCGCTGCCCACCGCAGGTGCGCGATCTCTACCCGCGTCTGCCCAACTCTGAAGACGGCTGGCGCGCCCTATCCCAAGCCCCTTTCGTAACCGACGTCCTCAAGACGCCAGTCATCACAGCAGCATCAACACGAAGCAACCTGCATTCCGAGACAAGACGGACCATCCGATGGAACAGCGCCTATATAGAGAAGGTTTCCATCGACACGGGTATGGGCTTTAGCGTCACAGACCCTCTTAATACGCTATACACCATGACTCGAAGCGTTTCTTCATGCGACTTGGTTCTGGCTATGTACGAGTTCTGCGGATGGTTCTCAGTTTTTAAACCATCGCCCGCGGTCGACATGGCACTTGAGCAGGCAAAATCAGAAGAAGAGCAGTACACCACAGAAAGTCTGTTTGAACTAGACGAAACACAAGACGAGGCCCCATGGAAGCGAGTCTATGCTCGGGCGCACCAGAAGGATAGTGAGAATAATCAAAGTGGGCAGCAGAATAACGGATCCGGAAATAAAGCTAACGGAAAGGGAACATCGCTCTGGATGAGAAAGCCTCTTATTGAAATAGAAGAACTGCACAGATTTGCAGCGAAGGTTAAGGGCGAGATGTGGGGAAAGCAATTCTACGAAGCCGCACAGCAGGTAATGGGTATTGCGGCATCCCCGCTAGAAGTTGCTGGAATCATGTTGCTAAGTCATCCGAGACGTGCCGGCGGAGCGGAGTTTAAAAACATATACGTCAACGACTTAACACCGCTGTCGAATTCAGCTCGGAAAATCGCAGGTCAGAAAGTCTGTTACGGCGATATCGTCATCGTAAACCCAATAACAATGAAGGCTGTGATTATCGAACTTCAAGGAGAGGTTATCCATGGATCGGGCGCTGTGCTTGACCACGATGCCTCTCGAATGACAGCATTGCAAAGCATGGGATACGACGTATTTCTTGTAACTCATGACATGCTCAATGATCACGAACAGCTTGATGCCATCATTCACAGTGTGTGTAAGCGATTGGAGTTGCGCTACAAGCCAAAAACCGAGGCGATGAGATGTGCTGAAACCAGATTACGGGCCAACGTTCTGTGCAATTGGCTTGGTATTGGTAAGTAATAATGGCCTAGTGAGCATTTTTAATACTTTATATGCTGCCAGTAATTAAGTGCCATTTTAAAACAATGCCGGTTTACTACGTTGGATTGAGGGTGGCTGAACACACCGAATTCGCCGCTCATAAAACCGCAGGTAGATAACCTGCCCGTTTTGCGAAAGCAGGCGTGAGGTCGGAAATCCGGGAATCGTCGTAGTAAACCGGTCCGTTTATGAAGCGACCAGCTGGCGCGAGCTACGCACGGTTCAGTAAATTGGCCCGAAGGCGCGGATAGAGGCTCAGACGAAACCCTCCCGCGGAAGCACCGCGGATTGCTTTGTTCTGACCGGTGGCACCTGGGTCGACATGCCGAACCCCGGGAAGGAGGGCGAGCTTGCCGCTGCCCGCGGGGCGCGCCCCGCGGGCTATTTCGGGCATCGTGTGTCTCTTCGGCCCCGCGCCGTTCCACGCACCGTAAAATCTTTTCCAAAATTGTCCTTGCATCGGCGGGGGGGGTCCCGTATAGTACTTCTTCGCACGGGGGCGTAGCTCAGCTGGGAGAGCGCTTGACTGGCAGTCAAGAGGTCAGGGGTTCGATCCCCCTCGTCTCCACCCGAGCATTGAATGAGGCTCTAACGCAAGTTGGGGCCTTTTTTCATATCTATCGATTTACGCCATGTGTTGACTGGGCAGCATCTTGGCGACATACCCATTGTTAATTACGAATATGAATGTTAATAACTTTACGTTTCTGGATGGCAAACCTAGTCTGCAGCGCCAATAACAAAGAGGCCGGGCGTAATGCCCGGCTTCGAAATACTCTGGTGGGCCCTCCGGGATTCGAACCCAGAACCCAGGGATTATGAGTCCCCTGCGCTAACCGTTGCGCCAAGAGCCCTTATGAACGGTGAATGCAATTCTAGCAAAGGCAACTCAGGCCTAATTTCTTCGCTTCACGTCGTGAAATACTACCATGCACGAGCAAGTCGCACAACGCAAGATCAAGTTCGATGCTAAACAACAGCTAATCTAGGCCCGCCGCAGATAAAAAGTGTTTTATAAAAAGTTAAGGCCTTAAATTCAGGGCTCCAAAACATTTCTGCGTGAATTCAACCTGATGCCATTTCAAAACCATGCTGGTTTACTACGACGGATCGGCGACCCCCGAGCACCGCGTGTTCTCCGTTTGCAAAACCGCAGGTAGAAAGCCCGACGGTTACACGAAAAGGCGTGCGTGGTCGAACATTCCTGATTCATCGTAGTAAACCGGCATAGTTCTGAGGCGCAGATGAGGGACGGTTCGCAATCGGACCCGATAATGGGACTGGCGACGCATAGGAAATCCGGTTGCGCGGGGAGGGTCACGTTCCGCGCGCCAATTCGGCCGGCGTACGGGCCGTGCGGGGGTCGGGCGCCCCCGCGGGCTGGCCCGGCCCCGCGGGGGCGCGACGGCGCCCCCGGAAAGTTTTTCCAAAATTGTCCTTGCATCGCCGTCCGAGTTCCCGTATAGTACTTCTTCGCACGGGGGCGTAGCTCAGCTGGGAGAGCGCTTGACTGGCAGTCAAGAGGTCAGGGGTTCGATCCCCCTCGTCTCCACCCGAGCATTGAATGAGGCTCCAACGCAAGTTGGGGCCTTTTTTCATATAGGAACACAAGGTCAAAGGCGGCAGCATGATCCTCCTGGTCGACAAGATCGAAAAAAGCTTCGGCGCGCGCGTCCTCTTTAGCGGCGCGTCCTTCCAGATCAACCCCGGCGAGCGCTTCGCGCTCGTGGGCCCCAACGGAGCCGGCAAAACCACCATGCTCAAAATCATCATGGGCATCGACAGCCCCGACGCCGGCCAGGTCCAGTACGCCAAGGACTGCCAGGTAGGCTACCTAGAGCAGGAAACCAACCTCGAGCACAAGGACACCACCATCCTCGCCGAGGTCATGGCCGCTGCCAAGGAAATCCGCCGCATGGGCGAGCGCGCCAACGAGCTGCAGGCTCAGATCACCGAGCTCTCCGAACAGGGCAAAGACGTCGATGCGCTCCTTAACGAGTACGGCCAGGTCCAGGACCGCTTTGAGCACCTGGGTGGCTACGAGCTCGAGAGCAACGCGCGCAAAATCCTGTCCGGCCTGGGCTTTAAGGTCACCGACTTTGAGCGCCCGTGCTCCGAGTTCTCTGGCGGCTGGCAGATGCGCATCGCGCTTGCCAAGCTCTTCCTGCGCCACCCCGACCTGCTGCTTCTGGACGAGCCCACCAACCACCTGGACCTCGAGAGCGTCCAATGGCTGCGCGGCTTTATCGCCAACTACGACGGCGCCGTCCTCATCGTCAGCCACGACCGCGCCTTCATGGACGCCTGCGTCGACCATGTCGCCGCTCTCGAAAACCGCCGCGTGACCACCTACACCGGCAACTACAGTAGCTACCTCAAGCAGCGCGAGGACAACCTGGAGCAGATGCGTGCCAAGCGCGCCGCCCAGGAGCGCGACATCGCCCACATGCAGGTCTTCGTTGACAAGTTCCGCTACAAGCCCACCAAGGCCGCCCAGGCCCAAGAGCGCATCCGCAAGATCGAGCAGATCAAAAAGGAGCTTGTCATCCTGCCCGAGGGTCACAAGCACATCGACTTTAAGTTCCCCGACCCACCGCGCTCCGGCGACATGGTCGTGGGCTTGGAAGGCGTCTCCAAGTCCTACGGCGACAAGCACATCTACAGCGACATCGACCTCAAACTCTACCGCGGCGAGCATGTGGCACTCGTCGGCCCTAACGGCGCCGGCAAGTCCACCCTCATGAAGATCCTCGCCGGCCTGGAGCCGCCCACCACCGGCACCCGCGACCTGGGAACCAACGTCGGCGTCGCCTACTATGCCCAGCACGCGCTCGAAGGCATGACCGAGTCCAACACCGTCCTGCAAGAGATCGACACCGTCACACCCAAGTGGACCGTGCCGCAACAGCGTAGCCTGCTGGGCGCCTTCCTGTTTAGCGACAACGACTCCATCGAGAAGCAGGTCCGCGTCCTCTCCGGTGGCGAAAAGGCGCGGCTAGCGCTCGCCAAGATGCTCGTGGCCCCCGAGGCGCTCCTGTGCCTGGACGAGCCCACCAACCACCTGGACATCGACTCGGTGGACATGCTCGAGAACGCCCTGCAAAACTTCCCCGGTACCATTGTGCTGATCAGCCACGACGAGCACCTGGTACGCGCCGTGGCCAACCGCATCATCGACATCCGCGATGGTAAGGTCACGGTCTACGACGGCGACTACGACTACTACCTCTACAAGCGCGAGGACCTCGCAGCCCGCGCCGCCGTCGAAGCAGCAGGGGAGAGTACGCCGGCCGCGACCAAGTCCGCTAAGGTCACCGCAGCCCAGCCCGATACGCCCGCCGCTGCTTCCAAGCCTGCCGAGGGCAAAAAGACCAAGGAGCAAAAGCGCGCCGAGGCCCAGGCCCGCGCTGCGCTCAACAAAAAGCTCAAGGGCGTGCGCAACCAGCTCAAGAAGATCGAGGCTGAGCTCGACAAAAAACGCGCCCGCTATGACGAGCTTATGGAATTGATGGCCAGCGAAGAGCTTTATGCCGATCAGGACAAGTTCAACGCCGCGCTGGGGGAATATAACGGCCTTAAGCAAGAGCTGCCCAAGCTCGAGGACGAATGGCTGGAGCTTTCCACCCAGATCGAAGAGGAGACCGCGCGTGAACTCTCGTAAGGCCGCTGCCGTGGCGATGAGCATCATCGCCATCGCCTGTCGCATCTGCGGCATTTTTATGAGCGCGATGACCGTGCTGCTGTGCTTTAGCGGCCTGACCGCCAAGCTGCAGATCGTCGGCTTTGTCGTTGAGCTTTCGCGCGCACTGCCGAGTGCCATCGCCGGCTACGGCGTCATCACCTCGCCCTTTGGCGGCGTGTTCCGCTTAGATTACGCCATCGTGGCCGTCATCCTGTTTGTGGCCGACTACCTGCTCACGCGCGCCTCGCGCCGCGTCCGCTAGGGGATTGTTATGTCCAGCAGCTACTTCATGAACCTGCTCGCCAGCGCGGTCGCCGTCATCGTCGGCATCGTGATCCACGAGAGTGCGCACGCCGCCGCGGCCTGGGCACTCGGCGATAAGACGGCCCGTTCGCGCGGTCGTGTCTCGCTCAACCCGCTCAACCATATCGACCCGTTTGGCACCATCATCTTGCCGCTGCTCATGCTTGCCGCCGGCGGCCCGGTGTTCGCCTTCGCCAAGCCCGTGCCCGTCTACCTCAACAACCTCAAGCACCCCAAGCGCGATGAGGTCCTGGTTAGCGCAGCCGGCCCCGCATCGAACATCGCCCTCGCGTGCCTTGCGGCCGCCCTCATGCACACGGCATACGGCAACCTCTACACCCGCATGTCCTTTGCCCTGGCGTCACAGATCATGAACTTCGGCGCCACGTTTATCGTAGTCAACCTGTCACTCGCGTTCTTCAACCTCATCCCGATCCCACCGCTCGACGGCTCTTCGATCATTGTGCCGTTCCTTAAAGGCAAGGCTCTCAACAACTATTATCGTCTGCAGCAATACGCTATGCCCATCCTCATCCTAGTGCTGTACCTGCTGCCCATGTGGACCGGCATCGACGTGATCGGCCGCTATTTCGACGTTACCGTGTATCCGCTTGCTGAGCAGCTGCTCAACTTCGCAATCGCCGGCATCTAAGGTAAACTTACAGGTCGACCGTGCAAAACGGTCAGAACATGCGCCCAAACCGCGCCGCGAAGGCGCCGTCAAAGGAGGTCGAAGATGTCGTATCGCGTGTCGACGCAGGTCTACAGCGGACCGTTCGACCTGCTGCTGCAGCTGGTAACCCGCCAAAAAGTAGATATCGGCGCCATCTCCATCAGCGAGGTGGCCGAACAGTACCTTGCCGAGGCAGAGCGCATTGAGGCGCTGGACCTGGACGTGGCGAGCGACTTTTTGCTGGTGGCGGCAACCCTTTTGGACATCAAGGCTGCCTCTCTAGTGCCGCAGGAGGCCCCGCGCAAAGTCGATGACGACGATGACGAGTTCGACGAAGACCTCGAGGAGCTCAGCGCGCTCGACGGCGACGCCCTGCGCGAGGTCCTGATCCAGCGCCTAATTGCCTACAAGCAGTTTAAGGGCGCGGCCGCGGCCCTTGGCGCGCGCATGCAGGCCGAAAGCCGCATGCACCCGCGTGTGGCCGGTCCCGACCCGGAGTTCCTAGGCCTTATGCCCGACTACCTTGCCGGCATCACGCTGCGCGGTCTCGCCGTCATCTGTGCCGACCTGGACGGCAAGCGCCAGACTTTCCTGCTGGAGGCCGAGCACGTGGCGCCGCATCGCGTGCCGCTCGACCTGACCGTGGCCTCAGTCGACCGCTTTACCATGGCGCACCAAACCTGCACCTTCCGCGAGCTACTGGACGGCGATGCCACCACCGAGCAGCTCGTTGTCACCTTCCTAGCTATGCTTGAGCTCGCCAAGCGCGGCTCGCTCACGCTGAGCCAGGACGAGATCTTTGGAACCATCCGCATCAACCGCGTCGAGGGTGCCGAGGCCTATGTGCCCGGCGAGGGCCCCGAGCTCACCGAATAGGAGCCGCAACCATGTCAACCCTTTCCACGCTGGAGGCAAACAGCCTCAAAGGCGCCCTCGAGGCGCTGCTGCTGGTGTCGAGCGACCCGGTGAGTGCGCCCGCGCTGGCCGGCGCACTGGATATCGCCCCCGGCGAGTGCGCGTCGCTGCTCGCCGAGCTCAAGGTTGAGTACGAGGAGGCCAACCGCGGCTTTCAGCTGCGCGAGGTCGCCGGCGGCTGGCGCCTGTTTACGCACCCCGCCTACCACGACGTGGTCGAGGCCTATGTGTTGAGCTGGGACACGCAAAAGTTATCGCAAGCGGCACTCGAGACCCTGGCCGTGATCGCATACCACCAGCCCGTGACGCGCGAGGTGGTGAAGGGCATCCGCGGCGTCAATTCCGACGGCGTCATCGCGTCGCTTGTGGACAAGGGTCTGGTGCGTGAGCTCGGCCGCGATCCCCAGCGCGGTCAAGCCATCATCTACGGCACGACCAACGCCTTCTTGGAAAAGTTCGGCCTGCGCTCCACCCGCGACCTGCCCGACCTGGAGCAGTTTGCCCCAGACGAGCAGTCGCGCCAGTTTATCCGCGAGCGTCTGAGCGGCCGCAGTATTCAGTCCACGCTCGAGGAGCAAGCCGAGGACTTAGACGAAGAGCGCGAACTGCTCGATACCGATGTTGTAGATGTTGAGGCAGTCGAGAACTTGGAGACCCTGGTCGTCGACGAGACCTCGGAGGATTTGCATGACGAGGACTAACGAAGTAGGGGAGACGCGCGCCATGGGCAACGCAGTACCCGCCACCGACGCCCAGCCCGTCTATCCGCACACCATGCGCCTGCAGCGCTTTTTAGCGCGCGCGGGCGTGGCGAGCCGCCGTGGCTCGGAGGACCTGATGACCGCCGGCCGCGTGACCGTCAACGGCGAGGTCGCGACCGAACTGGGCACCAAGGTCGACGTCGACCGCGACCATATCGAGGTCGACGGCATGCCCGTCAAGCTCAACCAGGGCGCCGTGTACCTGATGCTCTACAAGCCGACCGGCTACCTCACCACCATGAGCGACCCGCAGGAGCGCCCTTGCGTGGCCGACCTGGTCCCCCGCGACCGCTTTCCGGGACTCTTCCCGGTGGGTCGTCTGGACCGCGACACCACAGGCCTTTTGCTCTTTACCACCGACGGCGACCTGTCGCAGGACCTGCTGCACCCGAGCAAGCACGTCTACAAGACCTACCAGGCGCTCGTGGACGGAGACTTGTCCGACCGCGATCTTACCCCGCTACGTCGCGGCATCGAGCTCGACGACGGCCTGTGCCAGCCGGCAATCTGCCGCGTCATCAACGCGCGCGAGGCAGAGGCCGTGGCTCCGCAAGGCGTCAAGCCCGGCACCACCGCCGTGGAGGTCATCATCCGCGAGGGACGCAAGAACCAGGTCAAGCGCATGCTGGGCAAGATTCACCATCCGGTAATCCGTCTGCATCGCTGCAACTTTGCCGGCCTGGAGCTCGAGGGCGTGGCCAAGGGCTCGTGGCGCGAGCTCACCGACCGCGAGGTGCAGATCCTAAAAAGCGGCGGCATCCCGCCCAAGCAGGCCAGCTCCAAGCGCGTCGCCGCGCCGGCGACCAACACCGCCAGCCGCACGCGTCACCACGGCAGCCACGGCTCCGCGCCCAAGCGCAACACCTACCGCGAGCGCTACACGGGCTAGGCAATCCGCCGCGCCCCAACGCCCGCGAACCATACCAGCACGTCAATCATCGAAAGGAAGCATTGCATGATCGTCGCCATCGACGGCCCCGCCGGTTCCGGCAAGTCCACCATCGCCAAGGAGATCGCCCGCCAGCTGGGCTTTAACAAGCTCGACACGGGCGCCATGTATCGCGCCGTCACCTTCGCCGCGCTCGACCGCGGCATCGATCTGGACGACGAGGCGGCAATCGACGCCCTCGCCGAGCAGATCGAGATCCGCTTTACCAACGGCACCGGTGAGGACACGCGCCTGACCATTGACGGTCAGGACGCTTCAGCCGCCATCCGCACCCCGCAGGTCGACGCCAACGTATCCAAGGTCTCGGCCTACCCGGGCGTCCGCGCCGCCATGCTCATCCATCAGCGCCGCGCCGCCGAGGACCGCGACATCGTCGCCGAGGGTCGCGACATCGGCACCGTCGTGTTCCCCAACGCACAGGTCAAGGTGTTCCTGACTGCCGACCCGCGTGAGCGCGCCCGCCGCCGCGTGCTTCAGCGTCACCAAAACGATGCCCAGCCGCTCACGTCCGAGCAGCTCGAAGCCGAGGTCGACGAGACCCTCGACGCCCTCAAGCAGCGCGACAAGCTTGACAGCAGCCGCGAGGTCGCCCCGCTCGTGCCCGCCGAGGACGCCGTGCACGTCGACTCCACCGCTCACACTATCGACGAGGTCGTCTCGATCATCGAAGACCTCATCAACCAAAGGAGGTAGCCCATGCGCCTGTTTAAACAGACGCCCGAGGATTACTACAACGCCCCCTACGCCGAGTTCCCGGCGCTCATCCGCGGCACCGTTGTCGTGGTCATGGCAATCCTGTGGACCTTCTCCAAGCTCATGTGGCGCTGGAAGGTCGAGGACGCCGACCTGCTGTTTGAGCGCCAGGAAGGCCGCGGTAGCGTAGTCATCTGCAACCACACCTCGATGGCCGAACTCTTGGCCGTGGAGACGGCGCTGTTCTTTGGCGGCCGCCGCATCCGCCCCATCTTTAAGTCCGAATTTGCCAAGTCCAAGATTGTGCGCTGGGCCTTTAGCCGCGTGGGCGGCATCCCCGTGGAGCGCGGTACTGCCGATATGAAGTGCCTGCGCGCCGCCCAGCATGCGCTGCAGCGCGGCGAGGACGTCCTGATCTTCCCCGAGGGCACGCGCATCCGCTCGCGCGAAATCAAGCCCGAGGTCCACGGCGGTTTTGCGCTCATCGCTCAGATGGGCAAGGCACCCGTGAACCCGCTCGCCATCTGCGGCTGGTCCGACATCACGCCCGCGGGCAAAAAGATCATGCGCCCTAAGAAGTGCTGGATCCGCGCCGGCAAGGCCGTCTCGCTTTCCGACGCACCGGCCGGGCTTAAGCGCACGGAGCGCCTGGAATGGTTTGAGTCCGAGGCCATGAGCCGCGTCTACGCCATGCGAGACGAGCTGTGCGACGAGCATCCGGGCAGGTTCTAGCCATGAGCGAGAACGTGACGAACACCTCCGCGACTGCGTCCGACCAGGCAATCGCGCCTTCCATCGAGATCGCCGCCCACGCCGGCACTTGCTATGGCGTACAGCGTGCGCTCGATATGGCGCTGGCCGCCGCGCCGCAGGCAGGGGAGTGCACTCAGGTTCATACCTTGGGTCCGCTTATCCATAACCCCATCGTGGTACGCGAGCTCGCTCAGGCGGGCGTTGGCTTGGCCGAAACCCTGGATGACGCCGCAACCGGCACCGTGATTATCCGCGCCCACGGCGTGGTGCCGCAGGTGATCGATGCTGCCCGCAAGCGCGACCTTACCGTGGTTGACGCCACCTGCCCCTACGTGAAGAAGGTCCATGTGGCGGCCGAGCGCCTGGTGCGCGAAGGCTACCGCGTGATCGTCGTGGGCGAGCCGGGCCACCCAGAGGTCGAGGGTATTCTGGGCCACGCCGGCAATGACGCGCAGGTCGTGAGTTGCGCTGCCGATGCGGACGCGCTGCCGCTCAAGGGCAAGGTAGGCCTCGTCGTGCAGACCACCCAGACCGCGCAGAACCTCGCCGAGGTCGTGGCCGCCATAACCCCGCGCGTGCAGGAGCTGCGTGTGATCAACACCATCTGCGCCGCCACGAGTGAGCGTCAACAGGCAGCAGCCACACTTGCCAACCGCTGCGACTGCATGGTCGTGGTGGGCGGCAAGAACTCGGGCAACACCCGCCGCCTGGCGCAGATTTGCGCAGACGCCTGCGAGCGCACGTATCATATCGAGGAAGCTTCCGAGCTCCAGGCCGCGTGGTTTACCGACGCTCACCACATCGGCATCACCGCCGGAGCTTCCACCCCGCAAGAACACATCGAGCGCGCGGTCACGCGCATCAAGGAGCTTTGCCGCTAATCATGGACCAGACCGTACCCGCATACGCCGCCGAGGTGGCCGATTACGGGCGCAGCCGCGATCCCGAGCCGGGTGAGGGCGCGCTCGTTAAGAACGTGCGTCCCGAATCGCCCGCGTGGGATGTGGGTATCGAGCCGGGCATGCGCGTGCTCACGGTCAACGGTGAGCAGCTTACCGACATGATTGTGTGGCTCTGGGAGGCCGACGATGATACCGTCGACCTCGAGGTTTTCGACCCGCGCGACAACACCGTCACCTCCGTCGAGCTCGACCGCTTCCCAGGAGAGGACTGGGGCCTTGAGTTCGATGGCCCTATCTTCGATGGCATGCGCACCTGTGTGAACGCCTGCGTGTTCTGCTTTATGACGATGCTCCCCAAGGGCGGCCGCTCCACGCTCTATATTCGCGATGACGACTATCGCCTAAGCTTTTTGCAGGGCAACTTTGTTACGCTCACGAACCTCACCGACGAGGACGTGCAAAACGTCATCCAACGCAACATGAGCCCCATGAACGTGTCGGTCCACGCCGTAAGCCCCGACGTCCGCCGCCGCATGATGGGCCGTAACGCCCAGCGCGGCATGGATGTGCTCGAGGCCATCATGGCCGCCGGCATAGAGATTCATGCGCAGATCGTGTTGTGCCCCGGCATGAACGACGGCGAGGAGCTGGAAAAGACCCTGCGCTTTTGCGAGGAGCACGAGCAAATCACCAGCCTGGGCATTGTGCCGCTCGGTTTTACCAAGCATCAGAACCGTTTTAGCTGGTCCTACAGCGACAAACCCGAGCTAGCGCGCGAGACCATCGCCATGATCAGGCCCTTCCAGGATCGTGCCTATGAGCGCTTTGGCCGCCACACCTTCCAGATGAGCGACGAATTCTATCTGGACGCCGGCATCGATCCTCCCGAGGCGGACTTTTACGACGGTTACCCGCAGTACTACGACGGCATCGGCATGATCCGCTCGTATCTGGACGAGACCGACGACGTGCTTGCCGCCGACGCCGAGCGTCTGGCCCGCGTCCGCGCTGGCATCGCCGAGCGCAACCAGCGCCTGCTGTGCCTCTCCGGCGACAGCGCGCGCGACACCGTGGCGCGCTTTGTGGAGTCGCCGTATGGTCTCGCCGGCACTGTCACGGCCATCAAGAACCGCTACTTTGGCGGCAACGTGGACGTGACCGGCCTCATCGTCGCGTGTGACATTCTGGAGCAGCTGCCCCAAGATCTGTCGGGGGTTATGCTCTTTGTGCCTAAGCTCATGTTCAACGCTGACGGCATGACGCTTGACGAGTATCATCGTGACGATTTACTCGCAAGCCTTACCAGTCGCGGCGCCGAGGTTCATGTGGTGTCGACCATGCCGCATGAGCTGCTCGATACCCTGGAGCGCATCCTTGGCATTGTGCCTGCCGACTCTACTAATTCCACTGACCCTACCCATTAAAGGAGAGCAGATGAAACCTATCGTCGCCGTCGTCGGACGCCCCAACGTGGGCAAGTCCACGCTCGTTAACCGCCTGGCCCAGACCTCGGACGCCATCGTCCACGAGTCCCGCGGCGTCACGCGCGACCGCTCGTATCACACGGCCGATTGGAACGGCCGCGAGTTCACCATCGTCGACACGGGCGGTATCGAGCCGCTCAAGAGCGACGATGTCTTTGCCACGTCCATCCGCGACCAGGCCCTCGCCGCCGCCGAGGAAGCCGCCGTCATCCTGTTTGTGGTCGACGGCCGCACCGGCGTCACCGAGGAGGACGAGTCGGTCGCTCGCATGCTCAAGCGCTGCGACAAGCCGGTCTTTCTGCTGGTGAACAAGCTCGATAACCCCGACCGCGAAAATGACAGCATCTGGGAGTTCTATTCGCTCGGCATCGGTGAGCCCACGCCGCTTTCGGCCCTGCACGGCCACGGCACGGGCGACCTGCTCGACGACATCGTGGCCCTGTTGCCCGAGGAGGAGGACGAGGTCGCCGACGAGTTCCCCGATGCGCTGAACGTGGCCATCATCGGCCGCCCCAACGCCGGTAAGTCCTCGCTGTTCAACCGCATCCTGGGCGCCGACCGTTCCATCGTGTCCAACATCGCCGGCACCACGCGCGATGCCATCGACACCGTCGTGGAGCGCAACGGCAAGCACTACCGCATGGTCGACACCGCGGGTATTCGCAAGAAGAGCACCGTGTACGAGAACATCGAGTACTACTCCATGGTCCGCGGCCTGCGCGCCATCGACCGCGCCGACGTGGCGCTGCTCGTCGTCGACGCCTCCGTGGGCGTTACCGAGCAGGACCAGAAGGTCATGGGTCTTGCCATCGAGCGCGGCTGCGCCATCGTGGTGCTGCTCAACAAGTGGGACCTGCTCGACGATGACCGCAAGCGCGAGGCCTGCATGGAGACCGTCGACCGCCGTCTGGGCGTCATGGCTCCCTGGGCCCAGTACCTGCGCATCTCAGCCCTGACCGGCCGTAGCGTCGAGAAGATCTGGTCGATGGTCGACGCGGCCGAAAAGACGCGCTCGCAAAAGATCAGTACCTCACGCCTCAACACGTTCCTCACCGACCTGCGCGAGTTCGGTCATACCGTGGTGGACGGCAAGCGCCGCCTGCGTATGCATTACGTGACCCAGACGGGCGTCAACCCGCCGACGTTCACGTTCTTCGTCAACCACAGTGACCTGGTCAACGACACCTACCAGCGCTACGTGGAGAACCGCATGCGCTCGACCTTCGACTTTGCCGGCACACCCATTCGACTCTTCTTTAGGAAGAAGGAGCAAAAGGATGCATAATCCGATTCTTCTGACCGCCATCTGTGCCGTGGTCTCGTTCTTTATCGGGGCGATTCCGTTTGGCCTGATCCTGGGCCGCGTGTTCAACCACACCGACATTCGCAAGGCGGGCTCCGGCAACATCGGCACCACCAACGCCCTGCGCGTGGCCGGCCCCAAGGTGGCCGCGCTCACGCTGCTGCTCGACTGCCTTAAGGGCGCCATCTGTGTCCTTATCGCGCGTCCGCTCATTGCCGACTTGGGCTATGGCTTCCCCGTGAGCATTATGGCCCCCGGTGCCGCCGGCGACTGGATGCTCGGCGTCATCTGCCTGGCAGCCGTGTGGGGCCATATCTTCTCGCCCTACCTCAACTTCCATGGCGGCAAGGGCATCGCAGTTGGTCTGGGCGTCATCCTCGCTTGGTACTGGCCCATCGGACTTTCGCTGCTGGGCATGTTTATCGTGGCCGTCGCCATCACCAAGTTTGTGTCGGTGGGCTCGCTTGCCGCGGCCATCGGTCTTCCCATCGCTGTCTGCGCGGTCTTTCCGTACAGCAGCCTGGGACTTAAGTTTTGCATGGCGCTGATCGGCATTACTGTGGTGTGGGCGCATCGTGCGAACATCAAAAAGCTCATGACGGGTAAGGAGTCCAAGCTCTCGTTTACCAAGCGCGTCACCGAGCCCGACGATAAGTAGGAGAGAGTCATGAATGTTGCGCTGATTGGCTCCGGCTCCTGGGGAACCGCCGTCGCGGGCCTTGCCGCCGCGCGGGCCGAGCGCGTGACCATGTGGGCCCACAGCGAGCAGACGGCCTCCGGCATTAACGGCGAGCACCGCAACCCCCGCTACCTTGTGGGCTACAAGCTGCCCGGCAACGTCGTCGCCACGACGGACCTGGCGCAGGCGCTCGACGGTGCCGAGGCCATCATCTTTGCCGTTCCTTCGACGCACCTTCGCAGCGTATGTCATCAGGCAGCACCCTTCATCGCCGCCGATACCCCGGTGCTCTGCCTCACGAAGGGCATTGAGCCCGAGTCCGGCCTGCTCATGAGCGAGGTCATTGCCAGCGAGATCGGCAACGAGGCGCGCGTGGCGGCGCTCTCCGGCCCCAACCATGCCGAGGAGATCTGCCGCGGCGGGCTTTCTGCCGCCGTCATCGCCAGCAAAGACCCGCAGATAGGGGAGACCTTTAAGGACCTGCTCCTATCCACGGCCTTCCGCATCTACCTGTCGCAGGACATGACCGGCGTCGAGGTTTGCGGTGCCATGAAAAACGTTATCGCCATCGTGTGCGGCATCTCCGCCGGCACCGGTGCCGGCGACAATACGCTTGCCCTTATCATGACGCGCGGCCTGGCCGAGATCAGCCGTCTGGTGCACGCCCGCGGCGGTCAAGCTATGACCTGCATGGGACTCGCCGGCATGGGCGACCTCATTGCCACCTGCACCTCGGAGCATTCGCGCAACCGCACCTTTGGCTACGAGTTTGCCCACGGCGTGTCACTCAACGAGTATCAGACGCGCACGCATATGGTGGTCGAAGGCGCCGTCGCGGCCCGCAGCGTCAGCGAACTCGCCCGTTCACTGGGCGTAGACATTCCGCTCACCTTTGCCGTGGAGCAAACGCTCTACAACGGTGTTACTTTGGATAGGGCGCTCGAGATTCTTACCGACCGTGTCCCTTCTCAAGAGTTCTACGGACTCACCGACTAGCGCAGAAAGGCTACTACCATGGGTTCCATCAAAATCGCTCCGTCCGTCCTTTCGGCCGATATGGCCAACCTCAAGGGCGAGCTCGACAAGATCGCCGGTGCCGACTACGTGCACTTCGACGTTATGGACGGTCACTTTACCGGCAACCTCACCTTTGGCGTCGACATCCTCAAGGCTGTCAAGCGCTCCACCGATGTACCGGTCGACGCGCACCTGATGGTGTCGAACCCCGACGAGACGGTCGATTGGTACGCCGACGCCGGTGCCGACATGATCACCGTGCACTACGAGGCCTCCACGCACCTGCACCGCACGCTCACGCATCTGCAGCAGCGCGGCGTCAAGGCCGGTGTGGTACTCAACCCCGCCACCCCCGTCTGCGTGCTCGAGAGCATCATCGAAGTTGTCGACATGGTGCTGCTCATGAGCGTGAACCCCGGCTTTGGCGGCCAGAGCTTTATCCCGGGGACTATCGCCAAGCTCCACGAGCTCAAGGCCATGTGCGAGCGCCACGGCGTGTCGCCCATGATTGAGGTCGACGGCGGCATTTCTTCCAAGAACATTGCCGAAGTCGTCAAGGCCGGCGCCAACGTGCTCGTGGCCGGTTCCGCTGTTTTTAAGTCCGAAGATCCCGCCGCTGAGGTTGCGCTGCTGCAGAAG
Source organism: Collinsella sp. AF28-5AC (assembly GCF_003457875.1). Taxonomy (NCBI): domain Bacteria; kingdom Bacillati; phylum Actinomycetota; class Coriobacteriia; order Coriobacteriales; family Coriobacteriaceae; genus Collinsella; species Collinsella sp. AF28-5AC. The sequence goes on from NZ_QRTA01000001.1 coordinate 354,996, forward strand.
CTGGGCAACGAGGCTGCACAGGAGGCATAAACCCTTATGACCGCAGGTCAAAACCGCATACCCGTGAATCTTGACTATGCCGCCTCGACGCCCATGCGCGCCGAGGCGCTCCTTGCGCAGCGCGAGTACGACGACAGCGAGCTTGCCGGCGTCAACCCCAACTCGCTGCATTCGCTCGGCCGCAAGGCCGCTGCGCGCCTGGAAGTGGCGCGTCGCGAGATCGCCCATAGCTTTGGCGCGCGCGTTCGCCCGTCCGAGATCATCCTTACCAACGGCGGCACCGAGGCCAACCAGCTGGCGCTGCTCGGTCTTGCCGAGGGTGCTCGTCAGCGCGATCGCAAGCGCGATCGTGTAATCGTTTCGGCCATCGAGCACGATTCGATTCTGGACAACCTGCCGCTGCTGCGTGCCGCCGGCTTTACCGTCGACTTGGTGCAGCCCTGCCGCATGGGCTACATTGAGCCTGCCACGCTTGTCGAACTGCTCGGCAACGACGTGGCGCTCGTGAGCATCATGGTTGCCAACAACGAGACCGGCGTGGCGCAGCCCATCCGCGAGCTTGCCGCGGCCGCACATGCTGCCGGCGCCCTGTTTCATACCGATGCCATCCAAGGGTACTTGCATATTCCGCTCGATGTCACCGAGCTGGGCGTCGATGCTATGACCGTTGCCGCGCACAAGATCGGCGGCCCCGTGGCATCCGGCGCGCTCTACCTTAAGAGCCGCACGCCGCTGCGCCCGCGCATCTTTGGCGGCGGACAGGAGGCCGGTCTTCGTGCCGGCACGCAGGACCTGCGTACACAGCTTGCTTTTGCCGCTGCCGCTTCCGCGCTGTTGCCGAACGTGGCCCAGGAGCGCGCGACGCTGCAGGTCTTATCCGATAAGCTCTACGCCACGCTTACGGCTCATCCGCGTATTCATGCCACCATGGGCGACTACGCACAGGCCGATCGTCTGCCGGGCATGGTTTCCATCTACGTCGACGGCATGGACTCCGAGGAGCTCATCATCAAGCTAGACGCCGCCGGCTTTGAGGTATCGGCCGGTTCTGCCTGCTCGAGCGGCAGCATGGACCCGAGCCATGTTCTCAGCGCCATGGGTATTGGCCGCGAGCAGGCCCTGGGTGCACTGCGCATCTCCTTCGATGACCGTGTGAATCCGGGCGATCTGGACGAGTTTGCCCAGACGCTGCTCTCGATCGTGGGTGCCGCATGATCGTCGCCGAGCTTGAACGTGCGCTGCTGGCGCGCTACCCCAAGATGGACGCCGAGGGCTGGGATCATGTTGGGCTATCTGTGGGAGATCCCGCTGCTGAGATCACCGGTGTTGCCTGCGCGCTCGATGCGACCGAAGCTAATGTTCTCCGCGCCCAAGAAGCCGGTGCAAACGTGCTGCTGACGCATCATCCTGTCTATATCAAGGCGCCCGAGGCGTTTTGTCCAGCGGATACCACTCGCCCCCAGTGCAGCGCGGCACTCTATGAGGCGGCCCGTTGCGGCGTGAGCATCATATCGCTCCACACCAACCTGGACCGCTCGCACGAAGCCCGTGTCTGCCTGAGCGAGCTGCTGGGTGCCGCACCCGTGAGCTCACTGGAGCACGTGGACGACCCCGAGGCAACCGGCCTGGGCGCGCTTGCAACGCTCAACGACCCGTACACGCTGCGCGATCTTGCCACCCGTGCTGCCACGGCCTTCGGCAGCGACCCGCGTGTGTGGGGCGAAGCCGATCGCCCGTGCCGCACCGTCGCCATTTTGGGCGGCTCCCTGGGCGACTTTGGAGAGCTCGCCATCGCCGCGAGCGCGGACGTTGTCGTGACGGGCGAGGCGGGATACCACGTGGCGCAAGACCTTGCCTTGCGCGGGCTGTCGGTGATCTTGCTCGGCCACGACCGCTCCGAGGAACCGTTCGTTGATATATTGATGAACTCTGCAGTTGACGCCGGGGTCGACCCCCGTCATGCGATTAAAATACTAAACCCTTGCCAATGGTGGACTGTGACAAAAGGAGAGAACTTATGAGCGCCGGCGCTACGCTACTCAAGCTGCAACAGATCGATTTGGAGCTCGCCCGTAACAAGAGCGAACTTGCCAATATGCCGGAGCTCAAGGAGCTCGCTTCCAAGCGCAAGACCTATGTGAAGCTCAAGTCCGAGATGACCAAGCTCTACGCCCAGCGCAAGGATCTGGACATTGAGCTCGACGATCTCAACACCACCGAGATTCAGACTAACAACGCCATCGAGGCTGCCAAGAAGCGCCACGTCGACGGCTCCGACTACCGCGAGGTTCAGGACCTGGAGAACGAGCTCGCCACCCTGGCCAAGCGTCTGGACAAGATCGAGCACACCCGCAAGGACGTCGTTGTCGCCCATAAGGAGGCGCTCGACCGCGAGGCTCGCGCGCAGGTTATCATCGCCAAGTTCGAGGAGGGCGTGAAGGCAGATACCAAGGCTGCCCGCGCCAAGGCCGCCGACCTCCAGGCACAGATTGATGCCGCCATCAAGGAGCGCACCGCGCTTGCCGCCACACTGCCGACCGACGTGCTCACCGACTACGAGCGCCTGCTCAAGCAGTTCCGCGGCCTGGCCGTCGAGACCATCAAGGGCAACATCCCCACGGTCTGCCACACTGCGCTGCAGGCGTCGTCCATGAGCGACCTCAACCACGACGGCAGTGAGATTACGCACTGCCCGTACTGCCACCGCCTGCTCGTGCTCCCCAGCAAGGAAGCCTAACGATGACGGCGGCACCCAACAATTCAATGCAACTTGAGGGAAAAACGATCCTGCTGGGCATTACCGGCGGGATCGCCGCCTATAAGTCGTGCAATATCGTGCGCCTGCTGCAAAAGCGAGGCGCCCGCGTTAAGGTCGTCATGAGCGAACATGCCACGGAGTTCGTGGGGCCGCTCACCTTCCGTGCGCTCACGGGCGAGCCGGTCGCTGTGGGCCTGTTCGACGACCCCTCCGACCCCATCCACCATATCTCGCTGGCGCAGGAGCCCGATCTGGTGGTCGTGGCGCCCGCGACGGCCAATATCATCGCCAAGATGGCCAACGGCGTCGCCGATGACCTCATCTCCACCACGCTGCTTGCGACGCCGCGACCCATCGTGATCGCACCCGCTATGAACAACGGCATGTGGAAGGCGCCGGCGACGCAGGCCAACATGGCCACGCTGCTCGAGCGCGGTGTCCATGTGGTGGGTCCGGGCAGCGGCTACCTTGCCTGCGGCGACGTGGACACGGGACGCATGAGCGAGCCCGAGGACATCGTAGAGGCTGTCTGTGAGGTGCTCAACCCCGCGCCACAGGACCTGGCAGGTAAGCGCATCGTAATTACCGCCGGTCCCACGCACGAGCCGATCGACCCCGTGCGCTTCATTGGTAACCGTTCATCGGGCAAGATGGGTATCGCTCTGGCGGGGGAGGCCGCACGCCGCGGCGCTGCGGTCACGCTCGTGTTGGGACCGACATCACTCGATGTGCTCCGCGGCGTGGAGTGCGTGCGCGTGCAGACCGCCGCAGAGATGCTCCAGGCGGCCCTGAGCGCCTTCCAGACGGCCGATGCGGCAATTTGTGCGGCCGCCGTCGCCGACTACACCCCCGCGGCCCCTGCGGACCATAAGCTCAAAAAGGCCAACGAGCGCCTGGATCGCATCGAACTGGTCGAGACGGTCGATATTTTGGCCGAGCTCTCGCGCCAGAAGGGCGAGCGATGCGTGATCGGATTTGCGGCCGAGACCGATAACGTCGTGGAGTACGCGCAGCGCAAGCTCGCCCGCAAGGGCTGCGATGCCATTATCGCCAACGATGTCTCGCGCGCCGATTCGGGCTTTGGAACCGATACCAACAAGGCCTGGATTGTGAGCACAACGGGTACGCAAGAGCTTCCCGTGCTAACAAAACCCCAGCTCGCAGATACAATTTTGGACTTGCTTCAAAATTTATAAAAAAGTTCTTGCACAAGTCTAAAGTTTCGGGTTAATATACTCCCTGTTGCGAGCGAGAGCAGAGCAACAAACAAAAGCTTCGGGACGTGGCGCAGCTTGGTAGCGCACTTGACTGGGGGTCAAGGGGTCGCTGGTTCGAATCCAGTCGTCCCGACCAGAAGTTTGCAGGTCAGGCACCTAGTGCCTGACCTTTTTTTATCAGGAATCAACAAGGTAATCAAAAAAGAATCAACGGCTGTTTTTTAGCTAATAAGGACATGCCCATCTACCTGCGGTTTTGTAGAATCGCAGTTTTAATGGATCCCCCCTTCACTTCTATTCCAAATTTCTGAATCTACTGATTCCGCATATGTAATCTATTACGCCTGTATTCTTCTACATACGCGAAACCCATCCGCCTGCGCCTAGCTACTGCGGCTAGTTGCGCCGTGCGCCTATGACGAAACACCTTGAAACGGCGCAATGCGGCTTGACAATCGGACGTCTTTTAGCTTGGGTATGCTTACGAGATCCTTGCCCGCAGCTGATGCCGCCAGAAACGAGCCAGAATCCGAAATACGAGGAGTATAACGGAATTCACCCACCCTCCACGACCGTCTCGTATGTAGCCCCATAAATCGCTCCTGATGGGCTAGGGCGGGGGATTGCGGTATTAGTCACCGCCCTGCGAGGCTCCCTCATTCCGCCTCATAGTTCGTCAGCAGTACCTCGACCACGGGCCTATGCTTACCGTTGACGATATAGGCATGGTCGGTGTAGGAGACGTGGCAATCCGACCAAAGCGAGCCGATGAGCTCATTGCTCCGGTAGTCGTTGTGCGACCACGAGGAAACCATGAACCTGCACCCGCTTTCCATGAGCGAATCGTGCAGCCCCTTTTCCTTCTCCTCGTCCCAGGTGTCGAAATAGGTGCTCGTGAGTCCGATATAGGGCGGATCGCAGTAAATGAGGGATTTGCTAGGAGCGGCATCTATGGCGTCCCCGTAGTCCATGGTCAGAAACTCCCAATCATTCTCGGCGATCTTTGCTTGGACTTGCTCGACCTGGTTCACGATCTTCGTGACGTACGCCTTGGAGAAACGGTTGTCGTTGTGCCCATAGGGGACGTTGTAGCGGTGCTGGCGGTTAAACCTCATGAGGCCGTTGAAGCATGACCGGTTGAGGAAGAGAAAATCGTAAGGGTCATGCGATTCGTTGAACCGGTCGCGGACCTCATAGTAGTAATCCCCCCCCCTCGATTTCAGGCGTGCGCCTTCGGATTCAAGGAACTTCCTACAGCCGGCGGCGGTGAGCTGTCCGTCCTGGATGGACCGATAGAAGTCGATGATATGGACGTTCGTGTCCGAGAACAGTGCCCGCCTCGGGGCGAGGTTGAAGCCGACGACGTCCGAGCCCATGAACGGCTCGACCCAGACCGTCCAGGCAGCGGATGGGGCGCACCGCGCGATCCACGGGACGAGCTTCGTCTTGATGCCCTGTGTCTTGATGGGCGGGACGTGGACCTTCTCGGCGCCCTTCATGTTTTCTGCACCTGCGGACTGAGCCATGGAATTGTCCTCTCAACGGAACTACGTCCCGAGACTTTCCCACGGTTCAGATAACCCAAGTTGACTAATGCCGCTGCGGCACGTTATGCCCTAATCTGTTTGGCCCATAGTAACTTCCTGCATGCAATATCAATCCCCATACGAAGGGAGTGTCGCCTATGCATGCAGCGGCAAATAACCTTCGGGGGGGGGGTATCTCCTAGAAATACCCGCCTCCGAGGACAGTCAATCATCGAGTACGTCCTGATCATCGCCGTCATCTCGCTCGTCGTTGTCTTCGCCGGCCCCGCCGTCGCAGGTGCCATCCGCAATCAGTTCAACCTGGTGGGCAACACGGTGAACAGCGGGACGACAGGCGGCACCGAGGGAGGCGGCGCGTCCGGCGGGGCCGATTCCGCGACCGTCCAGGCGGCCATCGCCAAGGACGCGAAGGACTGGACGCTGGATGAGCAGAAGGCCGTGGCCGAGGACATCGCCGCCAAGGGAGAGGCCTCGCCTGCGTATTCCAAGGCCAAGGCGGTCATGGACGCAGGCACGATATTCTCTACCAAGCTGACGAACGGTCAGACGCTCGCGTACCGTATAGTTGGCATCAACCACGATGACCTTGCGGACGGCTCCGGCAAGGCCGGTTTGACGTTCGAGGCGACAAACGATGCTATGGGCAGACAGCGTATGAACGCCGAGTTTACCAACGCCGGCGGATGGGAGAAGTCGGAGCTCCGCGGCCGCCTCAGCTCCGGCGACCTCTGGGCGCTTTTGCCCTCCGAGCTCCAGTCCAAGGTGAAGGCCGTCACGAAGATGACCGATAACAAGGGCGGCGGCAGCGCCGGCACCCCCTCGGCCACGACCGACAAGGTCTTCCTGCTCTCGACGGCGGAAATCTATGGTGACCTCCAGTCCGATGGCAGCCAGTACGAGTACTACAAATCCAAGCGCGTGACGACGTCGAACCATTACGAGGCTTCATCGTCGAGCAAGTATCACTGGACTCGTTCTGTTGACCCGAACAAATCCACGAGCTTCTATTATGTCCTCGATAGCGGCACCTTGATCAGCTACTACGGCTCGGCGAACGCCTTCCACTTGTTTCCCGCTTTCTGCTTCTAGCCCGTCTAGTGAAAAGCCCGCGTAGCCTGTGCGGGCTTTTCTATTGGCAAGCCAACATGATTGCCGTAGCGGCAACGGCCAATCCGAACTATGCGCCTCCTGTACGTTGACTTAAACAAGGTGAGCAGAAAGGTGTCCTATGGCTTCGAAATGCGCGGGACGGGGCGTGCCGTTCGGATATGACCCACAAACTGATAGGTTTGTATGGTTGAGCTCGGTACCGCTCGACAGGTACGGAGAGCGCTGCGGGCTCGTCTGCCCGTCCTGTGGCGGCAAACTGCAGGCCGTGCGGACTGCGACAAATACGCCTCACCCGTACTACAAGTGCTTCAGGCACTCTTCGCTGTCCTCGTGTGGCGGAGGTTTCGAGTCGCAGCTGCATAGGGCAGTTAAGTCTCTTCTGGCCGACTCGGTCGGCAGGGAGTTCCGCCTCCCGATGGTCTCCTTGGCGGACGCCGCGCCGCACGCGTCGAGGATGAGCGATTCCGGACGATGGGTTCACGATTGGCGGCAGACTTTCGAACAGGACGACCGCTGCGTCTATCCGGAGATCTGGGTGCCGTACTCGGCGAGAAAATGCACCATCGAGGCCGTTGAGCTTGAGACGACTCAGGAAAACGGCCTGCGCCCAGATGCCGTCCTGACACTGAAAGATAGCCGTGGGGATCTCGGCAGGGTTGCGGTTGAAATTCGCGTGGAGCACCAAAAGTCGCTGGAAGACGCAGTAAAGTTTAGCGAGATCGGTCTGGACGTTATCGAGATAAATTTTGGCGGTATCGATTTGACCTCGGAGGATTGCGAATCATTGCTCCAGAGGATCGTATTCGGTGATCTGTCCCCGAGATGTCAGCGAGATAGGCGCCGCGAATGGCTTTGGACTGCAAGGGCTGTATCGGTGCTGGATAATTACCATCCCTATGTAGACCAATCTGGTTTTTCTAAAAGTGAAAGGGCTCAGTTTCCATATATCGGCAGACATGCCCACATTGCCGTGGCAAAGGGTATCGGGAAGCAGGATTGGGGCAATCAGCCTCGCCTGACTTGGGAGGATTTGACTCGTCTATGCGATATCGTAGACGAGATCGATAGGGAGGCGGATTCCGAGGTCGAGGGACCGGAGCTCGATTACTTCGGAACGATTGAAACGGATGCGGAATCGTACGATATGGCTGACGGGCAGGAAGATCAAGCTGTTCAACCAGATGAGAATGCAGCCGATGAATCCGATGGCTCTAACTCTGATTGGTCGAAAGGGAAAACCGACAAGAAACGATGGTGGCAGCGCAATCCCTTGAGCCGTTTCCTGAGCAGGTTCAAATAGCCGCCTTGCTTAAGCGCCATACCGATGACAGCTTGACTGTTAGCTGATATATCCGCCGTTGCATGTACTGACTTCATGTCACTCTAATCGGACTTCCCATAGAGAGGGGATGACCCAATGCACGGGTGCCATCTCAACGGCGGAGGGCTCAGGGGGCAACAGGACACTCGGCCTTCGAGAGTATTTATTTCGAGAGGCTCGTTTCGATTTCCGCGCGGCGGGCGTTGATTCGATTGCACTCCTCGGCATACTCCGTGGCGTATTCCGAAATGTCATAGAGCGATTCGAAATCCTTGTCGAAAAGCCGATCGCATAATTCAGGATATTTATTCTTTAGCGCTACTTCATTTCCGCAGCTCAACAGTATCGAGGCAAGGGAAGAAGAGTGGATTTCGGTGAGATTTTCGTCTAAAAATTCAATGACCGAATAGGACATTTCGTCATTCCTGCGCGAGAGGATGATAGCGATAGGCTCAACCGTGCCAACCGACTTTTCTTGGAGTTCGATATCGCTCAGGAGTTGAAGGCTTGTAGGGGCGAAGGTTACCGGCCCCGATTCTTTGAACCGATGTGAATCGCGCCAATTGCGAAGCCTGCTTTTGATTCGGATATCCAAATCTCAGCGTTAACTTTTGAGCGACGCTTGTTGACTGCACTCACATGTGTTGCGGTGGAACCGAATTCATTTAGGAATTTGGCTGCGATTGTTTTCATCTTAAACTTAGGCGCGATGCTATAGCCGAGGTCTTGGGGTTTAAGATTGCCTGCAATCGCTCGGGCATACACCTCATGAGGTTTGATTCGGCAATTGTGTTTGTCGATGCCCGCGAGATGACTGAAGTTGCCAGCAGAAAATGACACTTCGAGAAAACGAAGTGTCTTTGTACCGAAGCAAATAAGAAAAGATTTGCCATTCAAATTCTTATCGAACTGCTGGGCTAGTGAAATTATTGCTTCAGCTTCTTCCTTGCCGGCTAGACGCCCATAGCTGTTGCTTCTCATGAGGTGCCTCCTTTTTGGGAAAACTACCTCAATCGCTGAAACTGTCGTTATCGGTGCCGCAGTGGCAATATCTACTCTCTAAACAAATAAGGGCGCTTTCGCGCCCTTATTGATTCTCGGTTGCTGCCTGCCAGTCTGCTCTCCTAAACCGAAGTCTAGACGCGGGGGCTTAGGCCCCTAGGCTTGAACGTACTCGAGGTCAAGCTCTCCAGGCGCGTCCACGTACACCGCGCCGAACGTCAGGTTTACCAGCCGAGCCTGGGTTCCTTTCGGAACACCTTCATTATACCCTGGTAAGTCTAGGTGATCAATATCGTTTAGGAGAGATTTCAATCTAATCTCGATTTCGACGTCTCCCCATCCACTCAGTCAAACATGTGGGGCGCCCCAAAAAGGCGCCCCTCAGTAAAGCAAGTTGTTTTCATCACTCATATCGTGAACCCACATCGTCCTATTTATCCCTTCCGCTCCTTCCTGCCCTTCTACCTACCCGCTAGCCCTCTACCTGTGCCGAGCCGCCATATAATCCTCACCGCAGCAATGGTTTATCCGTCGCCCAAATCAACTCGGTCATGACAACCCCAACCAATCATTTCCCCAGCTCATCGCTACCGTCCTCTTCAGACTCCCGATACCGAACCGTCTCCACATCATGTTCAAACTCCACGTAAAATCTACCTGCTTGAAAATCGCCTGCCCGCGCGTCTATCAGCCTGATTAGACCCCAGTCATTCACTCGAACACATCCCCGAACGCGACCCCGCGCTATCTGCCCGCCGCCTCGACATCTACCTCGACAACTGAATATCGCCCGACTGGCTATTCTTGACCTATCCGGTTGCCTGCCGCGCGACCCGACGCCTGATCAGCATCGGTAAGCGCCGAGCGCGGAGGACGTGGCCACTAAGGGCCTGAAAGAGTCCGCAAGTGCTCAAAACTTGGCGAAAGGCGCAAAGGATGACGGAATTCTTCGGATACCGAGTACCCAAGCGGGGTCGATTTAGGCGGTTTTAGCAGACTACGTCTCCTGCCAGCGATTACCCCCGAGAGGGAAAGGATTTCATAGCGTTCCGTAATTCAATGCGACCGATTGCCGCCCGGACAAGGGACCGGACTTCATGGCCACATGCCGCGAGTCCATAAACGCAAATTACCCATACCACGGATTCGCGGCAAGGCCTCCATGGGATAGGAGCCACATGTCCGCGAGCGGTTTGAAATTAAGAGACTACCAAGCGGAATGTATCGATATAATCGACAACCTAGACGGCGGCGCCCATCTGGTGCAGATGGCAACCGGCTTGGGCAAGACCGTCACGTTCGCGAACATCCACAGACACGGCCGAATGCTGATTCTGTCCCATAGGGACGAGCTGGTGGCGCAGCCGGTCAAGTATTTCGATTGCCCCGTGGGAATTGAGAAAGCCGAAAGGCATTCGGATGGCGAGCCAGTCGTCTCCGGTTCGGTACAGACCCTATCGCGCGGCACCCGCCTCGAGCGGAACTTCAAGCCGGGTGATTTCGACCTCATCGTGACTGACGAGGCGCACCACGCCTCAGCACACACCTATCGCAAGATAATCGACTATCTGCAACCCCGTCTCCACATCGGTTTCACGGCGACGCCGAACCGAGGCGACGGTAGGGGACTGGACGATATCTTCGAGGATATCGTCTTCCAGCGTGACCTCCTCTGGGGTATCCGCCGCGGGTACCTCTGCGATATCGACTGCATGCAGGTCGAGGTCGAATGGTCCACCGCTGGCGTGAAGCGCGTGGCGGGAGACTTCCAGTTGAGTGCCCTGAACGATGCCGTGAACCGTCCGAAATCGAACGCGCAGGTCGCCGAGGCATACCGCCGATTCCATCGCGGGCAGACCCTCATGTTCGCCTCATCGGTGCAGCACGCCTATGCGCTTGCCGAGCTCATCGAGGGCGCGGTGGTTGTCGACGGCAAGACCCCGATGGACGAGCGACGTCAGATCATCGAGGACTTCACCGCCCGCAAGATCCCCGTCCTCATCAATTTCGGCGTATTCACCGAGGGTACCGACATGCCCCTCATCGAGACGATCCTACTGGCCCGACCGACGCGAAACTCAACCCTCTATACGCAGATGGTCGGGCGCGGCTTGCGTCTCTACGAGGACCCCGAAACGGGGTACAAGAAACAGAACCTGCTCCTGATAGACTGCGTGGGCGATTCCGACAAGAACGATATCTGCACGGCTCCGAGCCTGATCGGCATCGACCCGAGTGACCTCGATGAGAACGAGAAAAAGGCCGTCCGTGGCCCCCTGTCGGGCATGCGCGACCGTATCGAGGCATCCGAGGACACTCCCGAAGGATGGGTCCTTTCCGTCCGCAAGGTCGACCTCACATCATCGAGCCAGAATATCGCTTGGATTCGCCGCGCAGACGGCTCGAAGGTCATCCGAGGCAAGGGCTGGTCGGTTCGCATGCACGCCCCCGATATCCTCTACCGCGTCACGGTCGATTTCAACGGCAACAACAAGACCGTCCGTGAATATGACGATGAGACTGAAGCCGAGGCCGCAGTTCGACGCTGGTTAGACCACTATCCCGTACCCTCCCAAGACAGATCCCTATGGGATACTGAATCTGTCAAGAAATGGGGCAACAAGCCCGCCTCCAGCGCCCAAATCGGCCAAATCAGGCGCATGCTCGGCGATGATGCCGAAGCGATCGATGTCGAGCACCTAACGAAGCGCGAGGCGGCTGCGGTTCTGGATAACGCATTCGAGAAGCAGGAAAAGGCCTTCGCCGAGATCTATGGTTTGTGTCCCAAGTGCGGTCAGGCTCTAAAACTTACCAAGAACAAGAAATCCTTCACCTGTACGTCGAACCACTGGTCGCTAGACGGATCATGGACGCTGGTTTCGGGATGTGGAACGACCTTCAAGGTGAGAGCCGACGGCCATTGCATAAAACCCGCCGACCTCAAGGCGATTCAAGTGAATGGCTTCTACGTATGGCGCGGTAAGAAATACGCTTTCGAACCCGCTCGAAACCTCGGCAGCTTCAGCAGCATCAGATGCATCGGCGATGCCGACGATGACTCCTGATTGAGCCACGACCCTCACACTCCACAACTCAAACCCTTTCAGTCCTTACGACCGAGCAGCGTCACGTCCCTACTCGATTGGAATGATTTTCAGCAGCATCCTCACTGACTGATTTCTTTAGTCATCTTCCTCAAACTAAACGTGGTGACCCATCAAATCCTTACGCCTAAGCTATACACTTGCAACGGTCAACTGGATTGATTTCCAGTATTTCCCCTCACTAACTGATTCACTTAGTCATCCCTCAATTCCCACCATTGCCGCAGCGGCAAGACAGGCTGCGTCTCCAGTACCGCATCGTACGCTCCCGCATGCAATATCAATCCCCATACGAAGGGAGTGTCGCAAATGCATGCAGCGGCAATTTCGCCTCGGGGGGGGGTCGCTCCTAAGACGACCCGCCTCAGAGGCCAGTCAATCATCGAGTACGTCCTGATCGCGGCCGTCATCGGTTTGGTAGTGATCTTCGCCGGCGCTCAGGTCTCGAGCGCGATCCGAAACCAATTCAACCAGGTGACCAACACGGTCGACTCCGGCACGTCCGGCGATAGCTTCATGAGCGCGGAGGAGAAGGCCTACCGCGAGACGGCACCCAGTACGAGTACTACAAATCCAAGGGTGTGACGGAGAAGAACTATTCCGGTGCTTCTTCGGGCTACGATCACTGGACTCGTTCCGTGCATCCGAACGGCTCCACTTACTTTCACCTTGTCTACGACAACGGTAACTTGTACAACATTGGCCACGCGAAGGACAACTTCTACGTCTTCCCCGCTTTCTGCTTCTAGCCAACCCAACTAGCCCCAAATTGCCGCAACGGCAAATCAGCCTCGCTTGACCCCATGACCTCTATCTTCAAACCATCAAAGACTTTGGTTTGAAAGGATACCTTCATGGCAGATAGTGAGGCTCACCTGTTCGACGCAGCCGGAAACAACATCGGCTCCTACAAACTCGAGGTGATGGACACCTTCTGGAAGCGCTTCATGGGGCTGATGGGGCGCCCCGAGATTCCTATCGGCGATGCCGCATTGTTCCGCAAATGCTCTTCAATCCACATGTTCTTTATGAAGATTCCCCTCGATGTCATATGGTACGGCCCGGCAACGCCAGATAGTCACGCACCTGTCTTGGCGGTATCGAGGGCCATCAAGCCTTGGCAATTGTCGTTCGGCCCGAAGCACACTCAGGGATGCCTCGAAGTGGCTGCCGGTACCGTCCCCATGAACCTCGATTCAATTGAGATCCTAACAGCATCTTCCGGCCGGCCAAAAGCAACCGTGATCCCTCCCGACTACCGAGATGTCGTACGAGATCACATCCAAGTGACCAGATGCTCCGATACCGTGGCTCACCTAGGTGGTGCCACCGCGCTTCTGCATAGCCGTGCCCTTTAGAAATACCTACACGCTACCTAGTCGTTGCTGATGACCAACACAGCTGTCATGGTTCATTCGATTGATTTTCAGGAGTTTATTCTCCCAGGCTGATTTCTTTAGTCATTTCCCTCAATTTGAACAAGCCAAACCATTCAAGCCTTGCGCCTGAGCAACGCAATCAATACGGTCAACCGTATTGATTATCAATATCATCTCTCATTGACTGATTTCTTTAGCCATTCTCAAACCCAGAGTACAGCCGCCATCCTTGCCGCAGCGGCACATCGGTTCCATGCGGCACGTCGCGGGCTACGCTTCCCCATGATTTCAAAGCAAACCGAGAGGAGCCGCACATGAACGCAGCGGAAAATCCTTTCGGGGGGGGGTATCTCCGAGATTTACCCGCCGCCCGAAGGGGCAGTCGACGGTAGAGTGCGTCCTGGTCATCGCGATCATCGTCCTGGTGGTGCTGATCGCGGGGCCGTGGGTCTCGTCCGCCATCAGGAACCAGTTCAACCTCGTGACAGGGGCGATCGGGTCGGGCACCACGGGCGAGAACTTCTACGAGCCCGAGGACATCCCCGACCCCAACAAGGGTACCGCGTTCGCGGTCTACTCAGCCGATGACAATAGCCTCATGTTCTACAAGCGCCGCGGTGTGCCCAAGGCGGGAGACATGTTCAACTACCGCAGGGTGACCGATGTTTACACGGGGTTCGAGACGGGGGCGTATACGCTTGTCGAGACTCCTACCAACCGATATGGCTCGTCGACCGCTCCTTGGGCGACGCATCAATCGCACATTGAGGCGGTCAAGATCGTAGATAATGGCATCGCCCCTAAAAGCGTAAGCGTTTGGTTTTCGAACATGACTAAGCTCAAGTCCGTTGATGTCGCACGGCTTGATACATCCAAATGCACCCAGATGGCCGATACTTTCTTCATGGTGACACAGTTGCAGTCACTCAATCTTTCCTCATGGGATGTCTCGAGTACATACAACTTCAGCTGCATGTTCCAAGAGTGCCATTCGCTAAAGAACCTTGATATTCGAGGTTGGTCTGCGCACCCTGATAAAGCAGGGCTGTTCGGGATGTTTTTCGACTGCTTATCCCTGCAATCCCTCGACCTTTCGGGCTTCGATCTCGCTTCGGCGGCCGATGCCAACAAGATGTTCGGCCATTGCCAATCCTTATCGAAAGTTTCCCTTGGTCTTAATTGGAAATGGGTCATCTGTGATGATGGCGAAGGTACTAACTCATATCTTCCGACTCCCTCAGCCGACACCATCCCCGGTGCCGACGGTAAGTGGTATAGCGTTTCGTCTGGCAGGGGATACACACCGCAGGGCATCCCGAGCAACACTGCCGATACCTACGTTGCGTCTAGGGGTATGCTTTCACGATAGGGGAGACCCTAGATAGTACCCCGCGCGGGCGCACCGTGATACTTCCAGATTTTCCGTTTGACTACCCGTGTAGCTGTGCAGGCAGATAGTTATGTAGTTCGGTAGGCGTGCAGTCCAGCACGGTCGAAAACGCCATTGCCGCAGCGGCAAGACCGCCACAAAACCCCGCGCCACACCTACCCTTGGCTCGTATCTACCAACCCTGAGCGAAGGGAGCCGCATATGCATGCAGCGGCATTTTCGCCTCGAGAGGGCGTATCTCCTAGGAGTGCCCGCCTTCGAGGCCAATCTATCATCGAGTACGTCCTGATTATCGCCCTCATCGGCCTGGTGATCGTGTTTGCAGGCCCAGGTGTAGCCGGCGCCATCCGCAACCAGTTCAACCAGGTTACGAACACGGTCGATTCCGGCACAGACGGCGGCAATTTCATGAGCGCGGAGGAAAAGGCCTATCAGGAGGCCATGAAGACCGTCGTGAACAAGGACGCCAAGGACTGGACGCTCGATGAGCAGAAGGCCGCTGCAACCGACATCGCCAAGAACGGCACGTCCTCGGTTGTCTACGCCAAGGCCAAGGCCGCGATGGACGCGGGGACGAAGTTCTCCACCAAACTGACGGATGGCAAGACGCTCGAATACCGCATCGTCGGTATCAACCATGACGATCTCGCCGATGGTTCCGGCAAGGCGGGCCTGACGTTCGAGGCGACTAATTCTGCACTGGGTTACCAGAAAATGAACGCTACGAATACCAACGCCGGTGGCTGGGAGAAGTCGGAACTCCGCGGCCGTCTCAACAGCGGTGACCTCTGGTCGCTTTTGCCTGCCGAACTACAGTCCAAGGTGAAGGCTGTCAAGAAATTGACCGATAACCAAGCCGGCGGCAAGGCCGGTACTCCCACCGCCACGACCGACAAGGTCTTCCTGCTCTCGGCGACCGAGGTCTGGGGCGATATGCAGTCCGACGGCACCCAGTACGAGTACTACAAATCCAAAGGCGTGACGACGTCGAACTACTCCGGAGCTTCGTCGGGCTACAGTCACTGGACTCGTTCCGTGTCTCCGAGCCACTCCACGTACTTCCGCTATGTCTATTACAGCGGCGACTGGAGCGGCAATTTAGCGACGAACGCCTACTGCGTGTTCCCCGCTTTCTCCTTCTAATCTACGCCCCTGAACCCCTCTGGCATTCGCCGGAGGGGTTCCTTCCCAGTTGGAGGCTCCATGGTTCCCAAAAGTAGACAAACCGAATCGGTCTCGACTGAATATCTTCGACAGGCGCGGATTGTCTGGCGTGAACTCATATCTATAGCCAAGAAACTCCCGAAATCCCGTGCCTTCACCGAGACGCAGTACATCTGCCGCGCTGGTTACGACCTGATGCAGGCAGCCGCCGAGGCTGATGGAATCTACGTTATGACGGTTGAGGAAAGCGCACAGAGGCTTGCCCTTCTGAATGATGCTTACGGGCGGCTTTGTCTCATCGGTATGTTCATCGATGCCTGGCTGGACGATATGCCCCAAGTTATCTATACCGAGCAAGACGCTGGGGGAGCCGAGGTGGGAGTTTCCAAGCCCTTCGTGAAGATGAGTCGGCTCGAATCGCTTGCAGGCACCGTTTCTACCGCCATGAAGGTGACAAAGGGAGCCATAAAGGCAGAGCGTATGCGTCTGAAATCATTTGATTCCAAATCGGATGCAAGTCTGGTTTCTCCCGAGTAGGCTGTTCTCCATCTGGGGTTCATTTTCGTGAATCCCAGATGGTGGGCATCCGTTTTAGCTTCGTCGAGCAACAATCACTGGACTCGTTCCGTGAATCCGAGCAACTCCACGAACTTCCGCTATGTCAATAACAGCGGCGACTGGAACAACAATAAAGCGACGAACACCAACTGCGTGTTCCCCGATTTTCTCCATCTGGTCTGAGTAGCGCACCTCGCGAAAGCGGAATGGTAAAGGAGAAAAGGGGATACCCACCGGTTGGCGCCTTATTCGGCGCTGCGAATACAGGCCCCGGTGATGCAAGATGGGCGGACTTGCCTCTCGAAAGAGACGGCATCTGGATCGCTCCGGCGGTTTTCAGGCACATCGGAATCGGCACCTTGAATCAGGGTGCAGCCGGGGCTTATTGTCAATTTACGGAAGGAGGGAGCTCCTTGAACCGCTCCCAACGGGCAAGGCGGCGCGAACGCCGAGAAAAGCGCCGCCGAGAGCTGAGCCGCGAATCGCTTGCGACGGTGCCGAAAACACCTGAAGACGTTTTCTCTTTCGGAAACCTATATAAGGCGGCTCGAGTATGCGCAAAGGGCACACTATGGAAATCGGCTGCTATGAAGTTCGATAGGTACCGCGCCGTCAACTGCATCCGCCTGCGCGAGAGCTTGCTTGCGGGTAAGTATCGCCGCCAACCCCCAGTCCGTTTCACTCTTTGCGAGCGGGGCAAGATCAGGCACATCGTGGGGCCGCGCTACAAAGATCGCGTCATCCAGCGTTGCCTATGCGATCGCTTTATCGTCCCTATGTTGTCGCGATGTCTCGTCTATTCGAACTCGGCGAGCTTGAAGGGCAAGGGTACCTCCTTCGCACGAAGGCGCTTCGAGCAAGACATGCTTGTTGCACGGGCGAGATTTGGCCCGTACGCTCGGGTTTTCCAATACGACGTCAAGAATTATTTCGGAAGCATCCCCTCGGCTCGGGCGCATGCCGTCCTGTCTGAAATTATCCTGAAGCCCTATCAAGGACGGCCTGAATCGGACTCCATGTCACGCCTTCTCGATATCGCCGCCCTCTATAGCCGCGAATCGGATTTCCTGACATTGGGCAACCAGGTGAACCAGCTTGCGGCGATTGCCTATCTGAACAGGTTGGATCATGCCTTCCACGAGCTTCTCGGGCAAGGCGGGGCGGGTCGCTATATGGATGATGGCTACATTTTTTGCTCTGAAAAAGACTTGCCGCACATCCGCCATCTCTTCTTAGCGAGCCTTGAGTCCCTTGGGCTTCAGCCGAATGCAAAGGCCTGCTTCTCTTCTCGCCTTGATCGGGAATTGGCGTTTCTCAAAATCCGATTCTCTTGTCCTGATGGTCATCCTTGCCGCAGGCTCGCGCGGGTCACCCTAATCCGCTACCGCAGGCACCTCAAGTCCCTCTGCTCGTCTGTGGAATCGCAAGAACTGCCACCGGAGGTCATCAACGCGTCCATCGCGAGCTTCAATGGCGTCCTGTCCGTCTCCACCGCAAGGCACAGACGCACTCTCGAATCGAAAGCCCTGTCACCACTTCGGACATTTATGGACATTCCCGGACAATGTCCTAAAACAGCCCAAAAATGTCCTAAAACGGCCCCAGATGTCCGCAATTGCATACCGTCCGCCGATAACACAGGAAACATATAACGGCGCACCGTTAACTATGTTAGTATCCTAGCTGTCAGGCCGCACCCCAAACGACCTGACGGACAGATAGGATGACGATATGAACACTCTGAGTGAAGGAGGCGGATCCAAATCCGCCTCCGCCCTTTTGCGAAGCGAAAAACCTATAGGAAGCCGAATGTTCTACTTCGAGGACGAGCCGCACGATGACGGCACTTTCGTCCACGAGGCGGTTCAGTCGCTGGTAGGCGAGGTCGTGGATGTCGCTATGCCGTCCCCGTTCAAGGCACGCGGCATGGAAACCGTGCGCATGGAGATTGCCCAAGCATACCCCGCATTTTTCATCGGTCGGCGAGTGAGCGGCCACAAGCGCGGCCTCGTTGTAAGCGTCCGCTATGCCGATATCTCGAGCGGAACCTGTATATCCGACCAGATCTCCACCGCGGTGCGCCGAATTGAGGCATCCCACAGCCGCCCGCAAAGCCATGCGAGTCGCGCGAAGCGTGCGAATTTCATCGCAGACCTTATCGATTAGCGTTTCGAGAGAGGAACCGACATGTCCGATATCAACAACGTTTCCCTGACCGGCCGCCTGACGCGACCTCCCGAGTTGCGCATGACCGCAGGCGGTACACAACTCCTATCGTTCACCCTGGCGTTCAACACCTCGGTGCGCAACAGGCAGACCGGTGAGTGGGACGAAAGGGGCAACTTCATCGACTGCACCATCTTCGGCAAGCGTGCCGAAGCCCTGTCGCGCTATCTCGCGAAGGGCCAGAAAGTCGCAATCGCAGGCGAGCTCCGTTACTCGACATGGGACAAGGACGGTCAGCGCCATTCCAAACTCGATTTGATTGTCGCTAACATCGAGTTCTTGGCAACTCGACAGTCCGCAGCCCAGCCCGCGCAGGCTCCCGCCCCGCAAGCCCCGATGCCTCCCGTCGTCGATCCCTACGATGACGATATCCCTTTCTAGGGACGTGGGTTCATTGCGGTTCAATAAGAATTCGGCAAGCGGGCAGGCGGCAATCGAATTCATCCTATTTGCTATCGTGCTGATTACGGCGCTTGCATTTCTCATCATGACGTATCTGGACAACGGTGGCTTTCGGAACGGACGCGATTCGCCTGACGTCGAGCTGACGCAGACGGGAACCATCGAGGGCAAATATATCGACTCGACCGGCTTCGGCAAGAGCTACTACGTCACCGTCCGAAACGGTAGCCACCAGGCAGACCATGAGGTTTCCCTAGCCGAGTACAACGCCGCAGCGGTCGGTGCGGACTTCCCGATCGAACTGACCGATTCCGATTCCGTGAAAGCCGACGAGGCCCAAGAGCAGGCCGACAACGACCAAGCAGATTCTGCCAAATCCCAGGCGGCTGAACGCCAGAACAATGCCTACTGGCAGTGGTTTTGGACCCACCAGTTGCTCACAAACATGAGCGCGGACGGCGAATAATCGTGAAGCATTCTGAGCCCGAACACCTTCTAGCTTCACAGGAGCGATAGATGCGCGTTATCGAGAAACTTCGCGATATTTGGACGAGATACGGCGGCTGGTTCAAGAGTCTGAGCCCTTACGAGCTGGACGAGTTCATACATAGCGCAGAGATTCTCGTTCTCCTTGGTGGCGTCCTCGCATGTATGGTCACACTTCTCGTGGTTCTGAACGACCTGACCTCGAATTCCTTCTAGTTTCACAGGAGTGCTAAATGCACATCATCAACATACTTCGCGATATTTGGACGCGATACGGCGGCGGGTTCAATAACTTGAGCCGCTCCGAGCAGGTCGAGATCCTGCACGGTGTATGGACCTTCTCGCTCGCTTTCGGTGTTTTCGCCTGCATCGCCATGCTTTTCGTGATGCTCGCACGTCTGATTCAGTTTTTGACGTAATTCCCCTCACAAGCAACTGTTTATCACCGGGCGGCCCTGACAGGACCGCCCTTAAAGAAAGGAAGCTGCATGCTCTTCGAATCTGTAATCTTCGGCCTGCTCCCCATCATCGTCGGCATCTTGGTCGTGGCGATGGTGTTCGAGAGTTGCTGGCGCAAATGCCCGCCGGACAAGCTCATGATCGTCTCCGGTGCCGGTAAGATGCGCAGCGTCTCCGGCAAGGGCACCTTCGTTATCCCGCTCCTCCAGCGCGTCGACACCCTCTCCCTCGGTGCCGTGCAGGTGCAGCTGACCACCGAGAATGAGATCCCCACTCAGGATGCGATTCTCATCCATGCCTGCGCGGTCGCCAACTTCCAGATCGGCCAGACCCCCGAGCTGATCGAGACCGCCTCCAAGAACTACTTGAACATGGATAAGGAGGAGATGACCCGACAGGTCACCGAGGTCATGCTTGGCAAGATGCGTGAGGTCATCGGCCAGATGGATTTGAAGGAGCTCATGCGTGACCGCGAGAGCTTCAACGCCAAGGTCTTCGACGGCTCCAAGGACGACCTCGCCAATTTGGGCCTCGAGCTGCGCACCTTCAACGTACAGGACTTCTCCGATTCCCAGGGCATCATCCGTTCCATGGGCGCCGATCAGGCTGCCGAGATTAAAAAGGAAGCCGAGCTGGCGCAGATCAAGGCGGCCGAGGAGGTCGCCATCCGCCAGAATCAGCTCGACTTGAAGCAGGCCGACCTCAAGAAGCAGGCCGACAAGGCAAAGGCCGAGGCCGATATGGTGAAAGCAACCGTCACGGCCGAGAAACAGCGCGAGCTCTACATCGCCCAGCAGGAAGCCGAGATCGCCGCGGAGACCAAGAAGGTCGAGCTTGCCGAGCGTCAGGCGGACGTGAGGGAGCGCGAGCTGAACGCGACCGTGAAGAAGCAGGCCGAGGCCGACCGCTACGCCGCAGA
Source organism: Collinsella sp. AF28-5AC (assembly GCF_003457875.1). NCBI lineage: Bacteria > Bacillati > Actinomycetota > Coriobacteriia > Coriobacteriales > Coriobacteriaceae > Collinsella > Collinsella sp. AF28-5AC. The sequence continues at coordinate 376,038 of NZ_QRTA01000001.1, forward strand.
GCAGGCAGCCGAAGCCGATCTCTACAAGCGCACGAAGCAGGCGGAGGCCGCCCGCATCGAGCGTCAGAACGCCTCCGACGCCGAGCTGTATTCCGCTCAGAAGGACGCCGAGGGTATCAAGGCGAAAGCCACGGCAGAGGCCGAGGCTACGCGCCTGAAGGGCGAGGCTGACGGCGCATCCGAGAAGAGCAGGGGAGAGGGCATCGCTGCCGGCGTGAAGGCCCAGGCACAGGCCTACAACGGCATGGAGAACCCCTATCTGCTCGCCAACCGCTACATCGACATCATGCCCCAGGTGGCCGAGCAGGTCGCGAAGCCGCTGACAGCCGTCGACTCCATCAAGATGTACGGCTCGGGCAACGCCCAGAAGCTCGTAAAGGAGACCACCTCGATTGTCGACCAGGTCGCATCTGGCCTGAAGGACAGCACGGGAATCGACCTGCCGTCCCTGCTGAACGGCCTGATTTCGAGCTCCGATACCGATACCGACCCTGCAGAAAGCCCAGTTGACTGATGGCGGTCCTGCTGGTCGTCTCGGCCTTGCTGCTCGACTTCCTCGGATGCACGATGCCCCTGTCATGGATAGCGGACACCAAGGGCATCAAAGCAGGCGTCTTTCTGATTTGGCTGACACTCGCTATCGTTGCCGTCCTGATGGGATTGCTGCATCGCGATGAGCTGGCGGGGGTGAACCCCCTGTTGACGGCAGGTCTTGAATCAATCTGCCTAGTCTCCGCGATCTATCCCTTGTTCGGTTTCGCTACGAGCTTGGCTCCCTGCGGTACCGCCCAGATCAACACGGTAACCGTCCTTGCCATCTTAGATCTCCTTGTGTCGACCGCAGGATATGTTTCCCTGCTTTTAGGAACGGTCTGGCTCATATTTTTCTAGCTCAAGGGCTATGTGGCTCCGCAGCTGATTTTCTTCCCCCGCAACCCAGACGGTTGCGGGGGCTTTTCTTTGCCGATTGGACCCATCCCACGCAAATACTAACGACGCACCGATAATCCTCAGATAATGCTTGCATTATGCCGATAGGCTGTTATCATATAGTTAAGTCAAAAGCGTGCCCCAAGCGCTGGATGACGGACAGGAAGATGACTAAGCGACATCTATAAATATCGCAAGGTAACGGACGGTACGCCGCCCGTTACCGAGGCTATCTATGTCTGTAATTCCGTTCGGGGTCGCACGAAACCGAAGGGAGTCCGATGATGGGTGCCGATGGCGTGGCGCAGGTCGCAAGGACGATTGCAGTAATCAACAACAAGGGCGGGGTCGGGAAAACCACCGCGAGCAAGGCCCTCTGCGAGGGCATGGCCGAGCGCGGGTTTAACGTTCTTCTGATCGATATGGATGCCCAGGCGAACATCACGACTTGGATGAAGGCCGAGACCGCTCCTGCCGTCCCCACGGTCTTCAATCTGCTCGAGAAGCCCAAGACATCCCTCTCTGATTGCGTCCAGTTCATGGAAGGTTGCGACATCATCGCTGGCGACATCACGATGAAGGATCTCGATTCGGTCCTCTCCCAAGGCCTCGGTCGAGAGTTTCGCCTGAAGCGGGCCTTGGAGCCTGCGATGGACGTCTACGACTACATCGTTATCGATTGCCCCCCGTCCCTCGGTCTTTCTACCTTGAACGCCCTCGTCGCGGCAGATGACGTGGTTATCGTAACCGAGCCGTCGATGTTCTCGATTAACGGTTTTGGCAACGTCTACGACCTCGTCGAGTCCATCAAAGCCGACTATGCGTTCAACCCCGACCTCAATATCGACGGCATCCTGCTCAACAAGTACAGCAAGGACGAGGTCGCATCCCGCGCCGCCGACGAACAGCTTCCCGCGATCGCCGAGCTCGGCCACGCGAAGCTCTACGCGGCGCGCCCGATGAAGCACAAGGCGATTGAGGACGCGGCGAACAACAAGGAGCCGCTGTTCGGCTTCCGCCCCAACGATGCCGCCGTGGCCGAGTTCCGCAAGTTCGTTGACGAATATCTGGGCGGCGAATAGCCATGGGCGCACCATCAAAGAACCGCATGGATCTCACGGCCGACGCGAAGCGTGCCATGCTGAGCCGGCGTTCGGGGAGTCCGTCCGTGCGCTCTGCGGAAACTGCCAAATCGACAGGCCCCTATCCCTTTGGCGATGAATGCGTAAAGGGAATGGCGGCGGCGATCAAGGCCGCGTACTCGAAGGAATACGCTGCGGCTGACTTCCCGCGCCAGACGCAGGTCTCCTTCAAGATTGATTCCAAGGCGGTAGACCGCATGAAGGTCGCAGCCGTCACCCACCACATCCGCATGCGCGATCTTTGGGCGATAGCGACCGATATCGTCATCCAAGCACTCGATGAACTCGATAGGGAAGGAATTTAAATGGACGAGATTGAGGATATTACCGGAACCTCGCTTCGGGATTGGCAGGTCAAGCGGGTCTTGGAACCCAAAGACGCTCTCATTCCGAAGGGCATGAAGACGCTTGCCAAGACGCTTCGCCACGCGGGGCAGCTGCTCGCGGTGGCGACCGCTTCCAACCCCGATGATTCCGGAATTCCTTTCTATGCCTTTATCACCGTCTCCAGCAAGGACCGCTCCGAGATGAAGGCGTTTATCTGCGAGCTGACCCCCGAGCAATACGAAGACCTATTCGAAGATGAAAGCGAGTGACCCTATGTCCGATTCTGCAAACAAGCTGCCCGTCATGACCGATGAACAGCGCCGTGAGAACCTTGAGAAGGCCACAGCCGTCCGAAAAGAGCGCAAGGCCTTACTCGATTTGGTCCGACAGGGTTCCGTCACCTTTGAGCAGGCTTCGGCCGACCCCAAATACTGGCGCATTCCCGTGGTTCGCCTGCTGATCGCCGTCCCAGGCATCGGCAAGGCGAAGGCGACCCAGCTCATGGCCCAAGCTGGCATCGCCCCGAATCGTCGAGTCAAGGGCCTCGGTTGCCGCCAGCGAGACTACATCATCGACCATCCCCCCGCATCCAAGGGTTAAGCCATGCTCTCATTTGCGGTGCTCGTGTATTTCGCGGCGGTCATATCAGTCTATGCTGCCGCCATGGCCCTGCTCCTTTGTCCTTGGCTGGCGAAGGGGCTGCGGCGTCGTCTTCCTCGTATTTGATCGATTCTATTTCATGGGTCGGGTCTCACGCTTTCCCGACACCCCATTTGTTTGACTCCTTTCCTTCCTTTATGTGACACGTGCCTGAGTGGAAGACGGCGCCGCAGCCCCCTCGTCATATAGCTGCCGGCATGCTCGGCGCGACGGACTCTGTTGAATTCCATTACTCCCCACACCCCCTTTTCACCCTCCCTACAGACAATGGTCTTCGACACGCCATAGAGCCCGCCGCGCTGAGCATACCGGCGAGTTTTCCTACCCCTAAAAAAGATTCGTGATCCGATATGAGTCAGCTGACTGCTGTCGATATTTCCGATAGCGACCGATTTGAACTTGCAGAGGTCCTCAAAGAGGAATCCGAATCGAGTTCCGCGCCTCGTCCCCTTGAGGATATCCTGCAGGAGACCTGCGACGACGATTTCGACCCCATGAGCCAACGCAGTTGCTACGAACTGCTTGCAGCGTATATCGCCCGCCCGACGGCGACCATCGTGTCGAAAAACGGACATTCCTCCTGCTCGAGTTGCGGTACCGGCATCCCATATCACACCCGCTTCGCCGCATACTGCCTGGGCTGCGGAGCCGTTTTCAGCATCTAATCGCACGCATGCCGACGCGTAAATACAGGCTGAAGCGGACGGCCTTTATCGGCTGTCACAATACCTCCTACATGGATGTTGACGATGCTGAGCCGTGCACGTTCTGCGGTAGCAGGCAGGTGACGATTTACCCTTTCGGACAGGGAGCCACCTCGTATGTCGAGGGCGTGCGTACGCTGTATCTTTCATCTGCCACCTGCAGATGCCGAGGCTGTACCGCCGAGATTGACGGTCCCCAACGCAAATCGATTATCGAGGGCGAGGACGAATACAACGCCTGTATCGCCGCCCTCAAGACTTGGAACACACGCTATATCGAAAGACGGGAGATTTAAATTGGGACGGCGTGATGAGACGACGAGCGAGCTATCCGAACGCGTTTTGGCTCGCCTGCGTCGCGAATACTCTCTGGTTTCGTCTGAGGTCTGGGTGGACGATGTCCATCGCGTCGATTTCGTCGGTTTCAGACCTGAACGCTTATCGCCGTTTCCCTCATCTATTGAGCGCGGCGAATTTGTCTTCGTCGAGGTCAAATCGTGCATGGCTGATTTCAAGAGCGGACACGGCCTGACGTTCCGGGGCGATGCGAACTGGCTCGTCTGCCCGCCCGATCTCGCCCAGACGCTCTACGAGACTCGGCAGCTCCCCAAGGACGCGGCTGTCTTCTGTCCGGACGCACATGGGCGGCTACTAAAAAAATTCGACCTCAGGATCGGCTCGGGGAGCAGCCGGATTGCATCCGTCTCCGAGCTCCTGTTCCGAATGGTGAACCACAGTGCATACTCCTACCGTACATCGCGCGAGGTCTTTTCGAACGGCTATTGCCCGTGGTGCTCCCCATACAATCCCAAGCCCTTGGGCGATATCGATACCGTCAGCGGGGACATGGACCTGATTGAGGGGATAGGGCTCACGCTCGATGTCAGTGACCAGCATGGGGCGCATTTGACGATTTCCCACGACAACGATATCGACCGTGCATGGATTCCCATCAACTATTGCCCGATTTGCGGGCGAAATTTTCGGAAGGTTAGTTAAATGACCGTTATCCAGTATTGCCGCGAAGAGGCCAAGTGGCGCGATCTCGTGATTATCCGAGCTAACGGATGGGTGAGGTGCTCGGCCTATATCGACCACAAGAATTTATTACGCCTGCCGCTCGATATAGCCGAGGCTGAGGTTGTCGGCGCAGAGCGCGGCTGGATTCGCCTCGCGAACCGGTCAGGCGGTTTAGAGGATGCCCCATGCGTCTATCTCGATATCAAATAGGGAAGTTAAAGGAGGCTGATCATGACCGTTATCGAATACTGCCGACATGAGACCAGGGTCTACGAACTCGTGATTATCCGAGCTGGCGGACGGGTGAGGTGCTCGGCCTATATCGACCACGAGGATTTATTTCGCCTGCCGCTCGATATAGCCGAGGCTGAGGTTATCCGCTCAAAGCGCAGCTATATTGACATCGCTACTCGCGCGGGCGGCGCATGGAGTTCTCCGTGTGTCTATCTCGATATCAAATAGGGGAGTGCTCTGGGTGGATCAAGACGAGATTGCAGTCATCATTCCCTGCTATAACGAGGCCCAGACCATCGGCAAGGTGGTCGACGATTTCAAACGCGAGCTGCCAGCCGCGACGATCTACGTCTATGACAACGACTCGACTGACGCAACGGCTGCAATCGCAATGGGGCACGGCGCGACCGTCCGATTCGAACCTCGCCACGGCAAGGGAAACGTCTGCCGGCAGATGTTCCGAGATATCGATGCCGCCTGCTACCTCATGGTGGATGGCGATGATACCTACCCTGCTCAAGCAGCGAAAGCCCTTTGCGAGCCGATTCTAGCCGGGCAGGCCGATATGGTCGTCGGCGACAGGCTATCCAACGGGACGTACGCCAAGGAGAATAGGCGTGCGTTCCATGGCTTTGGCAACGATTTGGTCCGCGCCATGATCAAGTGGATTTACGGCTACCAATACGCCGACGTCATGACGGGCTACCGTGCCATGTCCAAACCCTTCGTCAAGGCGTTCCCCGTTCTTTCAGACGGCTTCCAGATTGAGACCGAGCTATCCATACACGCCGTTGACCGCCGTTGGCGCATTCAAAGTATTCCGATTGACTATCGGGACCGACCCGAGGGATCGGAGTCGAAGCTGAATACCCTGTCCGACGGCATTAAGGTCGTCGCAATGGTCGGCACCCTTTTCAAGGACTATCGGCCCCTGAAGTTCTTTTCCCTGATCGCGCTTTTATTCTTCATCGTGGGGATTGCGCTAGGTGTCCCCGTCATTCACGAGTTCGTTGCAACCGGGGTCGTGCCCCGCTTCCCGACTGCGATTCTCGCGGCGGCATTGATGTTCCTCTGCGCTCTTTCGCTCGCCACCGGCTTTATTCTCGATGCCGTGGCGAAGTCGGATCGCAGGCAGTGGGAGCTTGAGGTCTACCGGTCATTTCCCAATCCCCATGAAGGCACGTCCGATAGACCGTGGTGGGCAATCCAATTTCAACCCCGAGACAATCGGCACCCGCTCCCATAGGTACGGCTTACCGGTTATATTCAAATTGATTTACGCTCTGCCGATAATCGTTCCAAAAGTTTGCTATAATAACTATAGTTAATGCGAACGTTCCCCAAGCGTTCCAATGGACAGGATGTAGCCGAAATGAATATCTACGAATCGCCCGCGCATTTGCCCGATTTAGACACTCGAATCCACTTCGCCGCAAGGCTCCGCCACAACTCGCACTGTCATTTCGCGGCGGGTATACCCATCTTTCCCGCTGCAATCGGCGGCATCATTGAGGAGACGGTCGCCGACGAGATGCCCTTTGCCGATGAGGATACGCTGGGCATGCTTGCGAACCTGATTGACCCCGGCATCTGCGAGAACCTCAACGGGCCGCAGACCGGACACTTCACGTGCTCCGCTTGCGGGGCGGACGGCCCGCTCGGCAAGGTTCGCCTGCCCGATGATAGTTGCAAGAACGGATGGAGGGTCGAACTCATAAAGAGCTGCCCCTACTGCGGACGCAAGGTCGTGGCCCCCAAAGGGACGCTTTTTCAGGTAATTCCGGACGGCACTAAAGCCCATCGAGATTGATTTGCGAGGACGAGACTCTATATGGATGACCTAACCAACGTGAACCGCGAGATGGCCGCCGCGCTCCGCGCCCTAGCCCTCGCAGGCCCCAGGCCTGTCAGTGAATATGTCAATGTTCCCGCTGCGCTGTCTAAGCTGGGCATTGAATGCCATCACGCCGAAGGGGAGCTTCTCATCGACAGGCGCGACGCGCTCACACTCGCAGACTATATCGATCGCCCCGTAGGTGATTCCGGCTTCGCAAGGCAGATTCGTCGTGATATCGCCATGTCCCTCCGCTATGCAGTCTCGGACGCAGTCTTCGAGGAAATATCGGACGGCGATACTTTGGGCCGCCGAGGCCTGTTGGATCTTTGCGACCTTGCCAAGGCTCTCGACTTGGACGTGAAGTACTACAACGAGGAATACCCCGCGGTCGAGCAATGTGCCGCAAGAGACTTGGCCGACAAGATTGACGTGCAGACATGTAGATACGTTCGCGAGCGGGTTGGCGTATGGATTTGCGACAAATGCGGCCACGATGAGGGGAAGTACGGCGCCCATTCCTACCGCCACTGCCCCATCTGCGGTCGAGTAATTGAGAAGACGGTAGGAAAATGATATTGGATAGTCCGTCTGCCATGACATCTCAGGAATGTCGCTACTTATGGGAAATCCTCAAATTGACGTATGCGGACATCGAGCCATATGACCTCGATGCCCTTCAAGGATATATCGCTCTCGAGTGTGCCGAATCATGTCGCAAGGGTAAGACTCCGCGCTACACGATTCCTCGGCGCAAGAACGATAGCCTCTGCTACAAGATGAACCCCGATGGAGGCATCGCGAAAGCATATCTGAAAATCGACTGTCCCGGTCAGTGGAGCGGTCGCGAGGCGGTGAGTTTCAACTCCGACGGCTTCATAGGCTTCTGCGGCTGGGCTGACTCGCAGAATAGCCAACCGTTTTACCGAGCCTGGCGTGAATGGTGCTGCAGATATATGGCCTACAGGTACGAGGATGGTCGGCTTGTCGAGATAGTGGATGGACTGGAAAATGTTGAATACTGATGATGAGAATCGTATTCGAGGCTCGCATGGCAATGCCGTTGTCGTCGACCCCACCGAGCTCATCGACCTTGCCGAATACCTTGAATCGATAACGTCGGTGGTCTACTGGGAGGGCAAGTCTATCTGCGGGACGGGAAACGACGTTTCCAACCGTCTGCGGGAGATTGTCTCCCAATCCAGACCCTGTTGAGAGGAGAAAGTCTTGGATATACTCCCACGCCCTTTCTGCGGCAATTCTGACATAGAACCGAGCCGCTACGACGTCGATATGTATGACGGCACGGACGGCGTTACTGTCTACGACGTCCGCATGATAATGAACTGCGGCGAGTGCGATATGCATATGATTGGCCCAGACGGCATTGACGACTCAATCGACGATGCTGAGGACACCGCGCGGATTCTGTTGATTCGCAAATGGAACGCAAGATGGACCCCGAGCGTTAGGGGCGCGGATGAATTGGTTTAGATACGTATTTCTTGCACTGATTCTCGTCTGCGCAGTCAGTTTACTTAGTCTGCTCGCACCCGATTTAAAATCATCCGATAGACGTTTCCGCATATATATCGCATCGGTCGTTGCCGTGGGTGCGATCATCTGCGTTCTGTTTCAGGCTCTAGTTCCGACAAGTATTGAATCGGCTGGTGAGAAAACTGAGATTGCAGGGACCCACTCCCTTGCCTCGCTCAAGACGGAATCTAGCCTATCGGGCGCAACGGCGCTTTCTTTCGGATATCTTACCTCAACCGATGAGTACGTCCTGATGGTGAAGCAAGATGATAAGGGTTATCGGAGAAGATGCTACCCTGCCGAAACGGTGGTAGTGTACGAGGACGCGGACGCCGAGGATGCGAGAGTCGAGACGGTCAATAGCTATGAAATCGTCCGTTTAAACTATGCATTGCCCATAGTTGGCGAATGGTCGCGCAATCAGTTGTTTTTCAGCAGGCAGGAGACACGAATACACGTCCCGCAAGGTAGCATCACCCAGGGTGAGTATGATTTCTCTTAGTGCGCCGGCAGCGTGATCGGGCGTTTTCTAAGGCGGTCGTGAGATCGCTTTTTTTGATGTTCTTTTGCCGCATTGATCTTGTTTTCCTGCTCGTATTCAACTATACTATATGACTGAAGCGGGACGTCTTCCGTCCCGCAATCCCATATGGAGGGATGTTTCCAAATGACATTCCATTGCATGATAATCGGGAGCAGGGGCTATACCGACTACGACGCTTTCAAGGCGAAGTGCGATGCCCTTCTCGCCGACAAGACCGATATCGAGATCGTTTCGGGCGGCTGCTCGGGTACCGATGCCTTGGCCGAGCGCTACGCCCATAGCCACGGCTACCCGTTGCAGATTTTCCCTGCCGATTGGTCCCGATATGGGAAACGAGCAGGTTACGCAAGGAACCGCGAGATGCATGCCTACATCTCGACCTTTGCCGAGCGCGGCGTCATTGCCTTTTGGGACGGTACGAGCAAAGGCACCGCCCAAAGTTTCGCCCTCGCCAAGGAGTTCGGCAACCCAATCAGGGTAGTCAGAATCGCTGATCCTCAAGGTTCCCTGGCCCCATAATCTCATAGATGTTTTCAGTCGCTTGGTCGTTATATTCACTGAATACTGTCGGCACGCCGTTTTCTCTGCTAAAATCAACGTCAGTTAATGCGCTTCCCCAAGGCGCCGAAGACAGGAGAACAATCGATGCGGCCCTGATAGGACTTATCAGGCTGTACCGTATTTTTAGACAGCGCTGATCCTGCCTAAATAATGCTCAATCGGTCGGGGAGACGCATCCGTACTTGGATACGAAAGGATGCGAGGCAAATGACCCGACATACCGAAAAGAGCTGCCCGTGAAAATCTCCAATGCGAAAGTCAGACGGCTGCTAGAGTTCGGCATCGCGCTCGCCTTTGCCGTAGGCACCTCGTTTTTGGCTCAAGGCGCTGGATTCTTCGGTGTTTTCACTGCCAATCAGTTCGTGACGTCCTCTCAGACTCCCAATGGCACCTCAACCTCAAATAATCCGATTTCGATTCCCGAATACACGGGCAACCCCTCGGTAGCCCTTTCGGACACGAGTGGCCTATCTGCTAAATCGGCACCCTCCGATCCAGTCCTCCCGGATCTCGATTCGACCGGTCGATGCGGCTCCGTGGAGATGGTCATCTCCCTCGAGACGGCTCCCGCACGAGGGGAGAAGCGCGGCTCGATTGGAATGGTGAGACCCTCCGGTTGGCACACGGTTCGCGATGATTCCCTTGACGGAAAGTACCTGTACAACCGTTGCCACCTGATAGCGTGGTGCCTGTCCGGCTTGAACGCCGAGAAGCGCAATCTGATTACGGGAACCCGCTACATGAACGTCGAGGGAATGCTGCCCTATGAGATGCAGGTGAGCGACTTCATCTTTGCCGGCGGTGGGCGTGTCTACTACAAGGTGACCCCCGATTTCCGTGACGGCGAATTGGTTGTCCGTGGTGTCCGCATCCAAGCGTACTCCTTGGCGGATAAGGGCAAGAGCATCGATTTCGACGTCTACTGCTATAACGTGCAGCCTGGCTACAGGATTGATTACGCCACGGGCGAAGCGACGAAAGTAAATTGATTTGATTTCAGAATGGAGATTCATACATGTACACGACGGTGACTTTTATGGGGCGCGACGTGACTGCCAATACGGAGGATGAGCTCCCGATCAAGAACCACCTTCCTGCTGACCTAGGGGCGAGCTTCCGCACGCTGAACCAGTGGCTCAATCGCGGATTCGCGCCAAAAGCGGACGCCGTTGGATATAGGATGCATCCTTCGGTCATGGCTCGGAGAACGTACGTCTATTTCCATGAATCGGATGTTGAGGACGATTGCGGTCACAGCCCAGCCGACTCGGCCAGCTACCTCAATGAGAAACAGATGGTGGAGAGCGCCTTGAAGGAAAGCACGGGCGCAGGCGGCTTGACTGCAATCGGGATGAAAGGCCTTATGGACTAGGTGGATATTTTGGAAGAGTCTGAAAACGAGACGCGCCTACCTATTCCATGGGGTGCCGTTATCTACGCCGCGATAATCCTAGCGGCTATCGGCACGGTTCTACTGATAAGGTCGTTCGTTATTGAGCCGTTCAGCATCCCCACCGAATCGATGTGCGATACGCTTCGAGTCGGCGATAGCGTGCTAGCTGAGAAGATTACCCTGGAGTTGGGTGAAACCGCCTCGGCGGGGGACGTTATAGTCTTCGAGAACTCCGAGAAGGGCTCCGAGAAAGACGTCCTGTGCAAGCGTGTCATCGCCTGCGCCGGGCAGACGGTCGATATGAAAAACGGTTCGGTCTATATCGATGGGAAGAAAATCACCGAGGACTACGCGAAGGGCGATTCCTATCCCCTGTATCTTGGAAAGGGCAAGCATATATCCTATCCCTATGAGATCCCCGAGGGCGAAATCTGGGTTATGGGAGACAACAGGGAAAACTCCGCAGATTCCCGCTATTTCGGCCCGATATCAGAGGACAGCGTGATAGGCATCTGCGTCATGCGCTACCTGCCTTGGAACCGTATCGGCCTCCTTTGAGACATATAGTTTGCCATTTAGTCATACTCAAAAGGGCATCCTTTAATGGATGCCCTTTTCGTAGATCTCTTTGTTATTATTCTCATTTTGATCTTGTATCCCCGCCAACATTCAACTATACTATATGTCATCAAGCGGAACGAAAGGCGTTCCGCACACCGGAAGGGAGATACCCTATGGATCGCAAACTGGACGACTTCCTCTTCTACTTCCCGAGGATTGTCATGGCGCTCATCGGCGCGGCGGCGTTTGCTTTCGGTGCATGGTTCAGCCAGTTCTACTACCTCTATCTGAACTGCATCGTATTGCCCATCTCTTGGGCTATTGCCGCATACGGCATCGAGTGCGCCAGCCAAGTAGTCAAAGCCTACCGCTGCTCGCTGTAACCGCCGACAGGGGGAGTGCAACGGCGCTCCCCACCTTATCGACTCTTACCCTACAGAGAAAGGAAACAACAATGACTGAGGAAATGATGAGCCTGGATGAGGTTGCAAAGGAATGCAAGGAAGCGGCTGAATATTTGGCGAGCCAGCCCGGTGAAGGCTATGATCTCGACACGCTCATGAGGGACAAGAACCTTGAATTCGAAGAATCCTTGTCTAAAGCCGAGAAGCGTCTCATTCGCGCGAATGAAATCGAGAACCTTGAATGCCTCGCCGCGCACCTCGAGCGCCTGCCGAGGCATTGTTTCCATGGCAATCAGATGACCGGATTCGGCAATTATATTTCGGCCATCATCTACGATGCCGTGGAGGTCCTCAAGGATAACAGCTAGCTCCGAACAAAAGGCGGTCGCGAGATCGCCTTTTGTTCGTGTCTTTTACCTTGACCGATCTTGCTTCCCTGCTCATACTCAACTATACTATATGTCAATAAGCGGGATGAAAGGCATCCCGCAAACCCTTTTGGAGGTACCCAATGACTGCCTACACGGATGAGCTTCTCGAGCGCAAATGGCGCGAGTTGGGAAACGTTCCGATTGACTACACCCCTGACGAGCCGGACGGCGTTTTGGGGACGGATTGGTTCATCTTCGAGCAGGGCGAACCGCTAGTCGAAGGTGTCTGGCGCTGGTTCGATTCCCACTACACCGCAGGTATCGGTGCCTTGATGTTCGGAACCGACGAGTAGATTGAAGGCCGTGTGCGCTCTGGCGCACACGGGTAAAAGGAGGATATGATGCAACCGAATCGAAAGGAAATCGAGACGATTGCCAGGGTTCGAGGCTTGAACCACGAGGCGCATCGCATGATCGGTAAGATTAAAGTGCTTGAGGAACCTGAGGAGGGTGTTTTTCGAGATCGCATCCTTGTGAACTACGGGCGGATGCGTCTGGCCATGGAGAGAATCGGGCTTTTGCTTGAGGTCAGGTTGCACTCCAAGGACCGTGATTTTGGGGAGTATATATTCCAGAAGGTGGAGCATGACTTGGATATTCTGGAAGACCAGATCGCCGTCTTGGACACCCTAATCGACCTTTGGCAGATACAGGAGTTTTAAAGGGCATCTGGTTTAGTGGGCGCTCATCCATCTCCATGAACGCCTTGTATTGGAAAGGAAACAGGCATGAAGAAAGTCTTTAAGTTCACTGAAACTCGTTCTTGGTACTTTGAGCTCGATGTTGACGATGGAGCACAGGTCGAGGAGGCATTGGCGGCATTGGTTGGAACCGAGGGTTTTAATTATTATCTGACCGACCGCGCCGAGGATGAATATAAGAGCGAGTGGGATGAACTATCAGCAGGCGAAAAACGCACATGCTGCGATCATGCTACTGAGTATTTTCGAAAGGTCGCGGATAGGGAACTCGAGGGAGAGGCTCGAGATATGGTTTTGAAATCGCTGTGCGAAAGCGAATAGGACGTACTGTAAGCAACGGCTATTTCCGCTGCTGCTTCCGTGCCATTTTCCCAAACAGATCTTGCATCCCGTCAGAAATACAACTATACTATATATCAACAAGCGGAACGATAGGCGTTCCGCAAACCCGAGTGAAAGGGATTCCAAATGGCAAATACGAATAATTATTCCAACTACATGACCAGGCTGGATGACGGCGTGATACGCCCGATGACGGTCAAGGAATTGGCAATCAGGCTGGAACAGTTGATGTCTGCCGACAAGGGTGTTGCCGAGATGCCTGTTGGCCTTTCTGTCGATTCTGAGGGAAACGGCATCTATGTCCCCCGTGTTTTTGTGCCGGAGAAGTCAGAGGGTGGCAATCCGATGGACGATGTGGTCGGTGTCATTGCCGAAGATGATTGCGCCTTTTATCGCGTTCCCAAGTGCGTCTTGATTGGATAGGCCGCGCGTCGGCGCTGGGTAAAAGGTTTCAGGGGGCGATTGGCGACGGTTGCCCTTTTTCAATCTCCGCTGAGCAATTAATTCCAACTTTTTTCTCGATTTGAACTTGCATCCCTATCCATATTCAACTATACTATATGCCAAGAAGCGGGATGAAAGGCATCCCGTAAACCAGTAAGGAGATATCCCTATGAGCTGCTACGTCGTTTCCGATCTCACGATTTCCGCAATCGTCGCCGCAATGGCAGACACCGATTTCGAGCCGGCGAGCTTGAAGGACGAGAAGTCGGGCGTCAAGTACAACCCCGCGACCTGCGGCCAGATTGTCGGGCAGATGCTTCTCGATGCCAATTACGTTTCCGTCAACGAGTACTACGGCAAGCATACCCGCGCCCATGAGTTCAAGCTCACGCAGAAGCAGGACGGGAAGCCCTTCACCCTCGGCGAGAAGTACGGCTGCATCGAGTGCTATGAGTATCAGGCCTGCCAGCAGCCTGGATACGATAATTCGGAGATCCGCGACGCACTCGATTACGCAAAGGACGACTTGGCCCGCAAGATGCTTAAAAAACTCGGTGAGGAGTTTGTCTGGGGTCTTGAGTAACTTAGCATCGAATAAAGGGCGGCCGCAAGGTCGCCCTTTTCCGTGCCATTTTTCCCATGATAGCGGCTCCCGAAGCCGCTATTTCCATGCCTTTTTCCCAGACGATAGCGACCGTAAGGTCGCGATATTATCCGAAAGTATTTCCAAATAGATCTTGCGCTCCACTCCATACTAAACTATAATATATGACAATAAGCGGGATGAAAGGCACCCCGCAAACCCGAGGGGAGATACCCCATGAAAAACTTCACCATCAAGGTCACCGAGCATCGTGAAGGTCTGGTCGTCGTCGAAGGCAAGGACGAGAACGATGCCCTGGAGCGTTTGGGCCGGATCATCGAGAGCGATGCCTTCTGGAATGACTTCGAGAACTGCGGCGAGTATTCGCTCGAAACTGAGGTCGAGCTCGATGACAGCTGCGATGACCCTATCGCCGAGTGGAACGACGAAAGCTACCGCGATCTGTTTGGCAATTAGTCCCAACAAAAGGGCATCGATCTATCCGATGCCCTTTTCATCCTATTTTCCCTGTTGATCTTGCATCTCTATCCATATTCAACTATGCTATATGTCAACAAGCGGGACGAACGGCGTCCCGTAAGCCCCAGAGGAAGGAACTTCAAATGTCCAACATGAACGATATTTCCAGGTACGTGACCAGGGTGGACGACGGCCTGATCCGTCCCATGACGGTGCGCGAGCTGATGTCCAGGCTGAACGAACTGATTTCTATCGACAAGTCTATCGCGAGGATGCCTGTGGGATTGTCAACTGACGCGGAGGGCAATATGATTTATGTTCCCCGTGTTTTCATACCGAATGACTCGGAGAAAAACGATGGATACACATCCTTTGCCGATCTTGTCGGCGTGCTTACCGACGAGGACTGCGCTTATTACCGTGTTCCCAAGTGCGTTGTGATTGGATAGGTGGGATACACGAGGACTGCATAGATAGTCTAGAGGGCGATCGGTAACGCTCGCCCTCTTCCGTTAGATACACAACCTTGAACCCTTGAGTTCTATTCGATTACTCCCAAAACTTTGGTTGATTTTCAATCTCAACGCAACAGCCTGAACGGGCCCCGCGTTTCCGCAG